>JBDHHZ010000255.1:0-4648 GCA_039589115.1 Gemmatimonadota bacterium
ACCGGCAGGTCGTCGAGCCGCTCGCGCAGAGGGGGAACGGTCACCTCCACGACGCGGAGGCGATAGTACAAGTCCTCGCGGAATCGACCCTCGCCGATCATCTGCTCGAGGTGGCGATGTGTCGCTGCGATGACCCGGGCGTCGGTGCGCTCCGGTCGTTCGCCGCCCACCGGGTAGTATTCGTGGTCTTCGAGCACCCGCAGCAACTTGCTCTGGAACTCAGGAGATGTATCGCCGACTTCGTCGAGGAAGATCGTGCCGCGACCGGCCAGCGCGAAGCGACCGCGATGGTCGGCAACGGCACCGGTGAACGCGCCTTTCACGTGCCCGAACAATTCCGACTCGAGCAGCGTCGGCGCGAACGCCGTGCAGTTTACCGGTATGAACGGCTCGGCTGCGTCCGCCGAGTTGAAGTGGATCGCCCGGGCGATGACCTCCTTGCCCGTTCCTGTCTCGCCGCGGATCAGGACATTGGCGCGATTCGCCGCCAGCTGCCCCACCAACTTGTAGATCTCGATCATGCGTGAGTCGTGCCCGACGAGCTGATCCAGGCGGTAACCGCTGGCTTCTTCCTCAGCGGCGCGACGCGCTCGCTCTCGCGTCCGTCGGTCCTCGAACACACGGTCGAGCACGCGGCGAAGATCGTGGAGGTCAAGGGGCTTCACCAGGAAATCGAACGCGCCCTCGCGCATCGCCGCCACCACCGTTGGCATATCGTCGAAGGCCGTCATCAGCAAGACATCGACCGATGGGGCCCGTTCGCGCAGCAGCTTCAACAGTGCAAGTCCATCGAGTCCCGGCATCCGTACGTCGCTGATCACCACATCTGGCAGGCTCTCGTCGATCACCGCGAGGGCGCGCTCGGCGTCCTCGGCGATGCGGACTTCCGTGGCGTCGTCAGATAGCGCTTCGGAGAGCGAGTGGCGGATCGTTGCGTCGTCGTCGACGACCAGGATGTGTCTCATGGGTGGACCTACTCGAGACGGAGGAACCCGGCCTTTACCTCACCGTCATTAACTGCAGAATCGTTAGCGAGCCTCCGAGGCTCAGCACGACAGGATCGTAAACGCTCGGCAGCTTGAGAAGCGAAAACTCGGCGCATAAGAGGTAGTAGCACTCCTGGGCGTCGGCCTGCCCCTCCCGCGGGCACGCCTGCGGGTCACCGTACTTGCCCTGGCACTCCACACGGTCGAGGACCGAGGGCCGGCACTGGAGAGATCCCTGGTTGAGCCTGACCGGAGACACCGGATAACCGGAGCCAGTCCAGAGATGCAGGTCCGTCTGATCGAGGCCGACGACGTCGCCCTCCGGGACGGGCACCCGCACCTCGAGGATGGCCCGCACACCGCCATCGGATGAATCAACGGCGAGCCAGCCGCCGTCGACCGAAGCCATGAACGCGGGCTCCGCCACAGGCCTACCATCTGTATCATAGATGACAGGCGGACCGCAGGCGGCGGCCAGCAGCACGATCGGTACAACCCAACGGTTTTTCATAGCAGGCAAAGCGGCCTGAAGGCCTGAGAGAAGTACTCCCGCTAGGTACAATCTGCCGCATCTCGGTCGCCGCGTCCACTTACACGATTCCGCCTTTTCTCACTCCGAGGGGAGGAACTTCTCCATCACCCAGACCTCGGCCCCACCGCTCCCCGCGTCAAAGGCGATCCGCCGCCCGTCGGGATGAACGCGGAGGTACTGCAGGCTTTCCATCGCCAGGTCGAGCTTCTGGGGCGCCCCACCTGCGACGGATACGCGCCACAGTTGGTAGGTATCGCCGGTCCTCATCGTGTAGAGCACGCTCGCGCCGTCACGCGACCAGGCCAGGTTGTACGGCGTGGCCTTTTCTGTTTCGTATCGGTAAAGCTCCCGAGGCTCACCACCCGTAGCCGGCATCACCAGCAAGCGGTGAGTGTCATTCTGTCGGACGGCGAAGGCCAGGTGTCGGCCGTCGGGCGACAAGGTTGCGCCAGACGCCGGCTCGTCAGCGTGAAGCAGTGTTTCTACCCCGGTCTCGAGGTCCATCACCGCAATACGGCGCTCCTTGCTGTAGAAGATCTTCTTCCCGTCCGGCGATGGATCGATCAGAAGGGGCGCTCCGACATCCCAGAAGGCGGGAAACGGTTCGGCCTCGCCGGTCTGCACGTCGATCTTGAACAAGCCGCTTCTGTCGTTGCGATCTCGGCCCGGCACGAGCAAGGAATGACCATTGATCCACCAGAGGCATCGATAGAAATCGTTGAGGTCCGGTACGAGTTCGCGTGTCTCGCCGGTCTCGACCGAGCGGATCGAGACGACCATTCGAGTGAAGGACGTGCCGATCCTTTTTCGCGCTCCGAAGTGGGAGGTGTACGCGAGGTAGCGGCCGTCGGGGGACCAGGCGGGGCGGTAGTCATACGCGAGGTGGGTCGGATTTGCCGACGCCGGGGGCGCCAGTAGCTCGCCCGTCTCCGGATCGAGGCTGGCCACATAGACGTCCCGCGCCTCCATATCCACGCCGTAGAAGAACGAGCCGTCCCGGGTGAACCCGAGCGGCAACACCCGCCACATGTCCGGCTTCACAAGTCGCGGAACCCCGACAGCTTCGCCGTCGGCCACCGGCAAGAGCCAGGCGCCCACTGTGCCGGTACGGTCGCTGGCGAAGAGAATGTGTTCGCCGTCCCGCGCCCAGCCGAGGACAAAGTCGTCAGCGGGATGCTGGACGAGAGGCATCTCGCGGCCACCATCCAGAGCGAGCACGAAGATGTCGCGCTCCGGGGAGCCCTTCTTCGTCTCGTAATGGTAGACGATGAAACGTCCGTCGGGAGAGAAGCCCAGTCCGTCGGGCCAGTTCGACTCGAACCTCTTCAACGTCCGGACCGAGCCGTCGGCAACCGAGATCGACAACATCTCGACCGGCCCGTCAACGTTCGACTGCACGGTCACGACCTGTTCGCCGTCGGGGGACCACACCCCGGGGCTGAAGTATCCTGACCCGCTGCTGTAGAGGATGCGACGGCCCGACCCATCCATCCCGACGATGCGTAGCTCGGACGGCTGCGCACCGGCGCGGTACCACCGGTAGACCACCCGCTTGCCGTCCGGCGACACGGAGGAGCCCTCTGCGTTCTCGTACGGCTCCCACGCGCCGTCGTCGGTCAGCAGGCGGACTTCACCCGTGGCGAGCTCGCGGACCGCCAGGTTACCGGTCGTCCAGTCGACGAAAGTGAGGTGGCGTCCGTCAGGTGAAACACCGCCGAACAGGTCCACGTCGGGTCCACCCCAGACGCGCCGCACCACCATCGGCGTCGAGTCCTGCTCGGACAGCGCCGTTGCCGCCACACTGCCCGGGATGCCCGCCGCCAACAGGTCGCCCTCGCCGTTGGTGCGGGGCGACTCGGGGTTGCAGCCCGCCAACACGACGGCCCCGACTGCGAGAATGCCGAACCCCTTACTCATGATGTCCTACTCCTATTCCTCGTTAGACGTATCGACCGTCGGTGGCAGAAAGTCCTCCATCACCCAGACCTCCGAACCGAAATCGCCACGCGTGAGGGCGATGCGCCGCCCATCGGGATGGAAGCGCATGCCTCGACCGTCGACCTCCTCGTACCAGTCCAATCTCTCAGGCTCACCGCCCCCCGCCGGTACGCGCCAGAGGTCGACGTACTCGTCGCTGTTGCCGTGTCGCTTGTAGTAGATGTACTGGCCGTCCGGGGCCCAGTAGATTCTCTGTGGCCATGAGGTTCCCGCCTCGAAGTGGAGTAGCGCGCGCGGCTCACCACCGGCGGCTGACATGACCATCAGGCTGGTCCCACCAGCCTCTTGACCATGCCGATAGGCGAAGACCAGTTGGGTCTCGTCGGGCGATACCGCGAAGTCCCCGATGAAACCCACGTCCGGCGCGGCGTGCCGAAGCACCTCCTCGGCGCCGCTCTCGAGATCTCGGATGCCGATCCGCGTGCCGTCGCCGGAGTAGGTCCAGCAGAAGACCGATTTTCCATCCGCGCGCCAAACGGCGCGCAAATGGTAATCGTCGGGTCCAGAACGAACTGCCGGCTCAGCCTCACCAGTCTGAACGTCGACCAGGAACAGTCCCTTGTTACCAGCCTCGTAGTTATACACGAGAATGGAGCGGCCATCGGGCGACCAGCGCGGCCAGTAGATCGGACCGATGCCGGGCGTCAGCTCCCGTTGCTCGCCCGTCTCCATCGAGCGTGTAACAATCACATTGGTGCCGATTCGCCCCAGAGGGTCACGCTTCGACAGATAGGCCAGGTAGCGACCGTCGCGGGACCAGACCACATCCTCGTTACTCCCGAAGAAACTCTGGCTGATGCGTGTGGGCTGATCGATTAGTTGGCCCGTCTCGGGATCGAACGCTGCGACGTACACATCGGTCATGTCCATGGGCACGCCGTAGTAGAACGAGCCATTTCGTGCGAAGCCGAGGGGCGCGATTCGCCACATGTCCGGCTTCACCAGCCTCGCGCGCCCGGCCGGTCGCCCATCCGCCACCGGCATTAGCCAGACGCCCAGCGTCCCGGTGCGGTCGCTGAGAAACAGAACGTGCCCGCCGTCCGGCGCCCAACCGAGCACGCGATCGTCGGCCGGGTGCTCCACCAGAGGGCGCTCGTCGCCGGTCTCGACGTCGATCACATAGATGTCGCTT
>JBDHHZ010000256.1:0-4643 GCA_039589115.1 Gemmatimonadota bacterium
CGCCTACCTTCGCGTCATCACCGAGTGGGACGGTTGGGATCTGAACGTCGGCCTCACCGCCTGGCTGGCCGGCTTGGAGCTGACGGTGGGCGTGGTGTCGCTGGACGAGGGCGGTTCCAAAGATCCTTGGATTAGGGGCGTCCACCCGCCGCCGGCGGACCTGACGCGCTCCTGGCCGGGCCACTTCTACAACCAGACCAAGCTGTTCGCCTCGCTGACGGCCGATTTCCGGGCGTTGGGCGCGATACCCTGGATCTGGACGACGGACGAAGAAGAGTAGTTGCCACACGCGGCGCCGGGCGGACCCCTGCCATCGCCTGGCGCCGCGCCCTTCCGCCTAGCTCGGCTCCCTAGAAACCTCTGAGAGAATCTCCGCGTAGCGCGGCGTGACCGGCGCGTACTCCGGTACTAGCCCCGCCAGAGCGCGGATCGTGTCCTCCACGCTGCCGCTGCGTGCCGCCCCGATCAAGCGATCGAGGCCGGACTCGAGCTCTTCCCAGCCCAAGTCGCCATGGTAGCCGTCGACCAGGATGCTATCGAATCCGGTGGGGTGCTGGTCGGTGGGCTCGATGAGAAGCTCTTCCTCCAGCTTCTCGCCGGGTCGTAGGCCGGTGTACTCGAACTCGACCCGCGGCTCACCGTCGCGGGCCGCTCCCATAAGCTGCGCGACGTCGCGGGCCAGCTCTTCGATCGAGACCGGCTCGCCCATATCGAGGACGAAGATGTCGCCGCTGCGGGACAGGCTGGCCGCCTGCATGACCAGCTGGACCGCTTCTCTGGTGAGCATGAAGTAGCGCGTCACACGAGCATCGGTGATGGTGATGGGCAGGCCCTTGCGGATCTGTTCGGTGAACCTGGGGATCACGCTCCCCGAACTGCCCAGCACGTTGCCGAAGCGGACGACGTTGAAGTTCGTCCGGCTACGGCCGGACATCAGCTGGATGAAAATCTCGCCGACCCGTTTGGCGGCCCCCATGACGGCCACCGGTCGCACCGCCTTGTCGGTCGAGATGAAGACGAAGTGGCCGACGCCCGCCGCGTCTGCCGCCCGCGCCGTGTTCACGACGCCCAGCACGTTGTTGGCCACGCCCTCGCACGGATTGTCTTCCAGTAACGGGACATGCTTGTAGGCGGCGGCGTGGAAGATGATGTCGGGCCGGGTCCGCGCCACGACCGGCTCGACGGAGGCCCTGTGGCTCGCGTCCCCCAGAACGGCCTGGGTCCTGAGCCCCGGATGACGCTCGGCCAGCTCGACGTCGATGTTGTAGAGGTTGTACTCGGTCTGTTCGAACATGATCAGCTCGGCGGGGCCGCAGGCGGCGATCTGGCGGCAGAGCTCAGAGCCGATGGAGCCACCCGCTCCCGTCAACAAGACGACCTTCCCTGCGATGAAGCTGCGGACCCGGTCCGGATCGAGGTCGTGGGGCGTCCGCTTCAGCAGGTCGTCGATCCGTACCTCGTGGAACAGGCGGACGCTGACGCGCCCCGATATGAGATCGGTCAGGCTGGGCAACGTCTTCACGGTAACGCCAGGCACCTGGTCCCGGCAGCGCTCGACGATGCGACGCAGTTCGGCACCGCTGGCCGAAGGGATCGCGACCAAAATCTCCTGCACGTAGCCGCTTCGCACCACACGCCCCAGATCGGAGCCCGCGCCCAGCACCGGCCGGCCGTGCACCGTCCGCCCCTGCTTGGTCGGATCGTCGTCGACGAAACCGACCGGCCAGTACAGGCTGTCCTTCTCGCCGAGAATGTCCCGCACGATCAGCGCACCGGCGTCGCCGGCTCCGTAGATCAGCACCGGGATGCGATCGGCCCGGGCGGCGCGCAGCGGGATCCGGAACTGGTAGCGACGCAAGCGCGGCCACAACCGCACGCCGCCCAGCACCAGCAGCATGAGCATCCACTGGATGATGAATACGCTGCGGGGAACGCTGACGCCGCGCCAACCCAAGAAGACCAGCATAGCACCGACGGCGACGGCCACCGTGCAGGCGCGGGCCACGGCCATCAGAGTGTCGAGGCTGGCATACTTGGGCAGCGAGCGATACAGGCCGGTGGCGTAGAAGCTGATGCCGGCCACGATCATCACCACCGGACCGGTCCTGACTATCGCCGGTAGGTAGACGTCGAGCAGGTCCGGTACACGGATCGCGTAAGCCGCGGCATAGCAGCCGAGCGCGAGAAGCGAGTCGACGATCAGTGGTCCCAGGTACCTTGGTCGCTTCATAGCCCCCTCACAGCAGCTCGCGTAGGCAAGCTACGACCTCTTCCACTTCCGATTCACTGATACCGCTGAAGAAGGGCAGAGCGATCGTGCGTTCCGCCGCCGCCTCGCTGACCGGGAAATCGCCGGGTCCGCAGCCGAAGCAGTCCCGATAGAAGGGTTGCAGGTGGATGGGCGGGAAGTAGTTACGGCACCCAATCCCACGGGTCCGTAGCCCGGCGATAACGCGATCGCGGTCGGCGCGAGCGTAGCGCTCAGCCAGCCGCACCACATAGACGAACCAGCTCAAACCGACATCGTCTCGCACGGCGGGCAGCCGCAGCGCATCGACCCCCGCCAGCATCTCGCTGTACCAGCCGGCCACCCGGGCCCGGTCCGCCGCCATCGCATCCAGCCGATCCAGCTGCACCAGTCCGAGCGCGCAGGCGATCTCCGAGAGCCGGTAGTTGTAGCCGAGCCGCTTGTGCTCGTGCCAATCGTCGCGGTCAGGCTCGCGCCCGTGGTTGCGCAGACTGGCACATAGCCGGGCGACCTCTTCGTCATCGGTGACGAGAGCGCCGCCCTCCCCCGTTGTGATCTGTTTGTTCGGGTAGAACCCGAAAACGCCTACGTCTCCCAGACCACCGGCCGCCCGATCCCGGTAGGTGCTGCCCAGCGCCTCCGCCGAGTCCTCGATCAGACGCAGATCGAATTCGTCGGCCAGCGATCGCAGCGCCGCCCAATCGGCTGGGTGGCCGAAGACGTCCACCGCCAGGACCGCTCGGGTACGGTCGCTGATCGCATCGCGCACCTTACCCGGATCGATGTTCAGCGTGTCCAGCTCCACGTCGACGAAGACGGGCCGGACGCCCTCGAACAGCAGGCAGTTGGCGGAAGCGACGAAGCTGAACGGAGTGGTGACGACCTGATCGCCCGGGGCAAGTCCAAGGGCCCTTACGGCCAGGTGGAGCGCCGCGGTACCGCTGGAAGTCGCAACGCCGTGTCCGACGCCGGCGCGGCGAGCCAACGCATCTTCGAACGCCGGCCCGCGTGACCCGAGGCTGAGGCGCCCGCTGTCCAGCACCCGGAGAACCGCCTGCCGCTCATCATCGCCGAGGTCGGGTCGCGACAGCGGTATCCGTTCGCCGCCGGTCATCAGACCAGCCTCCGCCCGCTGTCGGGCCGCGTCACCGGCTTCGCCGGATTCCCGACGACCGTCGTGCCGGGCGCGACATCGGCGATTACCACGGCGCCGGCCCCAACGACCGCTCCCGTCCCGATCGTCACGCCGGGGACCACCGAGGCGCCGACCCCGATCAAGGCGCCGTCGCCGACGTTGACGCCGCCGGCGAGTCGCGCACCGGGCGCCACGTGGGCGAAGTCGCCGATCACACAATCGTGATCGATGATCGCTCCCGTGTTGACTATGACGCAGGCGCCCAGGTACGCGCCGGGATTGACGACCGCCGCGGCAAGGATCATGGCGCCTGGCACGACCCGCGCATCGCGAGCGACGACGGCCGAAGGGTGCACCGCCGTGGCCAGGTCGCGCCCGTGCTCCGCCACCCGCGCCGCCGTCTGCCGCCTGGCGACCGCATCACCTATGGCGATGACGAACTCCACTTCCCTGCCCAGCTCCATCGCGGCCGCTGCGGCGAGCACGGGATAACCGCAGTGCTTGCCGCCGGCACGGCGCGAATCGTCGTCCAGGAAGCCAACGATCTCACGACCGTTAAGCTCCAGTGCGTCCAGCACGACTTTGCCGTGCCCACCCGCACCGTATATGGCGACTGGTCTCTCAGCCATCGCTCATCGGAAGTCCGGGTTCACTCCTTCCGAGCCGTAGATGCCCCGCCTGGCGATGAAGGCCAGCCAGAGGGTCCTCAGAAGGATCTTGAAATCGAGCCAGAGCGTCGCGTTATCTACGTACCAGACATCCAGCTCGATCCGTTCCGGCCAGTTGATCGCGTTGCGGCCGTTGATCTGAGCCCAACCGGTGATGCCGGGCCTCACCTCGAGCCGGCGCCGCTGAAAGCCATCGTAGCCCTCGACCTGATAGGCGAAGGTCGGACGTGGACCGATCAGGCTCATCTCTCCCCGCAGCACGTTCCAGAGCTGCGGTAGCTCATCCAGCGCCCAGCGCCGCAGGAAGGCGCCCACCCGGGTCAACCGCTCGTCTTTCTCGGTCAGCGTCGTTCCGAGCCCTCGATCCATAGCTCGTTCTACCATCGTCCGGAACTTGAGCGGTACGAACTCAGCTCCATGCCGACCCACCCGCGGGTAGCGGAAGAAGACGGGCCCCTGGGAATCGAGCTTGACCGCCAAGCCGATCAGCGCCAGCGGCACAGCCAGGACGATCAGTCCGATGCCGCCCAGGAGAATATCGGACGCTCTCTTGAGGGCTAACTGCCACCCGGACATAGAGACATGAGTGTGT
>JBDHHZ010000257.1:0-4621 GCA_039589115.1 Gemmatimonadota bacterium
AGCGAGGGCACGGAAGGGGCTACGAGCGGACATTTGGAGCGCGGCGGCGGCGCAGCCGCCGTTTCCGCAATCGAGCCGCGCGACATGAAGCGAGAGCCCCTTCCGTGCCCGAGCAGCAGACGCGACATGAAGCGAGAGCCCCTTCCGTGCCCGAGCGCCAAGCGCGACTAATGAGGCTCGCTAGCCCGCACGGGGAGAGGCAATGACACCGGGGGGCCGGAAAGCGCGTAACTGTAGCGCTCGTACCCGTCCGCCGAACGCACGAGCATAAGCAACTCGCTGGCCGGGTCCTCGAGATCCACGCCGATCAGTGCGCCGTCGTAGCGCTGCTGGATCGTCTCGAACGCCGTGTGACCGACGACGTGGATCTCGCTGTCGAACCGTTCGAGCACATGGTCCAGCACGCTCGCCAACGTGTCCGTCTCCAGGTAGTCGCGATACCAGAAGACGCTGTTCGGTGCGAAGAAGAAGTTGATCCGTCGATCGAGGGCCAGGGAATCGATGGGAGCCATGACGACGGTGGTATCCGCAAGAAAATGGAACCAGTCCTCGCTTATGAACGTGGCCAGCGAGTCGTCGAATTCCCCTATCGAGTAGCCGGCGTAAGCGGGCCCCACGCTGCCGTGGGCCAGCAGGACCCCGTCGATCCTTATTAGAGCCGGTTTCGAGGCCAGCCACACCCCGAGGATCGAGCTGCGCGGATCGAACATCTGCCAGTAATCGGCCCCGTGTAACCGAGCGCCGTGCAACTCCTTGCCCGACACGTACCTGGCGTCGTCGGTCATCGCCATGATCTCGTGGTTCCCCAGCACTACGTGTACGCGGCCGCCGTGCCGCTCCGCCTGGCGCTCCAACCGGTAGAGGAACCACAGGGTTCGGAGGACGTCAGGCCCTCGGTCGAACAGGTCGCCCAACAGTACGAGGTTCTTGCGGCCGCCGATCCAGTTTGCGTCTTCGTCCACGAGACCGGCGTTGCGGAAGAGCTCGCAGAGCCTCTCGTACTCGCCGTGGACATCGCCGACGACGAACAACGTATCGACATCGGAGAACTCGGTCTGAAGCGGCCGTTCAGGTAAATCGAAGTAGATGGCCGTCTCGTGATGGTCCTGCGGATCGCCGACCGCGCCATAGCGCAGGGTCAAGGTGGCCGGCGATGCAGTCTGGAAGACGGCGCGGTGGGCGGCTCTCGCCGCGGTCTGGTTCTGGAAGAGGATGCTGTCGCCTTCCAAGACTTGCAGATAGCCGGCGGCCGGCTCACGGGTGACCCAGCGCACCTCGATGGAATCACCGCGCTCGGACACCCAGAGCCCGTACTCGCCGTCGAAGCGAACGGTGTCACCCTGAGTCCCAGCGATCGCGCCGACCGAAGCGGCCGCGGCCACCGCCAGGGCAACGCCGGTGATCCGCACGCGCCACATACTGCTACCGCCCGCCGACCTCAAAATGTCTCAATCTCCCCGGAATCCACCCGTCTCAGCAGTCTCTCCAGGCGCCCATAGATGGCATTGATCTCGCCGCCGGTCAGCCCCAGTTGAATGATGTCATCCTTCTGGCGTACACCCTTCCTTCGATCGAGGTTCTCGGTCGGCTCAACATCGACGAGCCGGCCCTCACGGATCTCATATTGGACTATGACACCGAGCGCTCGCTCCAGGTCTTCCTTCCCGATGTCTTGGAGACGATCCACCGTCCCCTGCGGTAAGCGGTCGACGCGGATATCGCGCCACGCATCCCCGCGATCGCTCTCGTCGCCGAACGCCACGCCGTTGTCCACCGCGAATACTCTGGGGTTGGCGGAGTCGGTGGATACGAGGAAGTTGCCCGGGTTCATATCGGCATGCCTGATCAGGTAGGTCAGGACGTTGAAGTCACCCAGGTGCCGTGCATAGGCGGAGTCCGAGTCGAACCGATCCGTGTCATACACGTTATTGGGCGTCACGTAGCCCAACCAGTACGACATGAGGACCAGCACATCGCTGCTCCTGTCGAACGTCGGGCCGACCTGGACTCCCGCGGTTGGACAAGTCTCCGGCGACGTCCCTCGAGCAACCGTCGGCGGCACGACGTAGTCTTCCTCGTCCAGAAACAGCTTCTGGATCTCATAAGCCGCCAGCTCGAAGCGCGGGCGGTTGTTGAATGTATCGGCACCCTTCTCCGCCCGCGCCCACTTGACGCGTATCATCCGCTCGCCGGGGAACATTAGCGTCACCAGCTGCGTCCTGTCCGCCTCGAAGCGCGTGTCCCTGCAGCTCATCATCTCGTACTCCTCGAAGCGAAGCAGCCGCTCGATCGTATCGACGGGCAGGGTAACGTTCGAGTCCTGCGCGCGAACAGCGGAGGCAGCGCCGAGGACAGCAGCCAGGACGGCGAGACTGCTCATGGATGCACGGCGAAACATCAGCCAGACTCCTCTACGAATGTGGACAGGCTTTGGCTCCAGCATGTACCGACCGCGGACGCATGTCAAATCCACGCCTGCAGGTTCAGCCCGGGCCGGCTACTAAGCTAACGCCTATCAACCAGCGACGGTTCAACAGCTACCCTCCCACGATTGGGCGTCGTATCTTAGCCCCCTCACTCTGCCGTCCCACACCATATCACCAGGGACTCCACACTCATGAGCATCGACCGGTCCACGAGAGCGAAAGTAGCGCTGCCGGTGATCCTCACACTGGCTCTCATCGCCAGCGGACAGGCGGCATACGATGCCGTTCTCAAGTACCGCGACTCGCGGGCCAGCCTCGGGACGCCAGAAGCCGCCGACCAGGCTGGCTACAACGACCGCCGTTTCCAGGCTCTCAGAGAGGCCCTCCCGGGCCGCGGCGTCATCGGATACCTCGACGACGGGCGCGCCGGTGGCAGCTTCACCAGCGAGGAAGCCTTCTTCAACTACTTCTATGCCCAGTACAGCCTGGCGCCGGTCATCGTCGTGAGAAGCACCGTCCCACAGCTCGTGGTGGGCAACTTCGCCGAAGCGGCAGCGGACACATCGGGCTCGAGCTCGGAGAGCATCCCCGCCGGGTTCCACATGCTAAGCGATTTCGGGGCCGGCGTCGTGCTGCTCGAGAGTGAGGCACGATGATCCTCTCGCTGCCCGTCGCCTTCCTGCTCCCCATCCTCAGCGGTGCCTTAGCGCTCTGGATCCTCTGGCCTGAGGAGCGATCCCGCAGAGCCGACATCTGGCTGATCGGCGCGCTCGCCGCCGGCCTCGGACTGGGGATCGCTTCAGCGGCGTACTTCGTCTGGCTGGTTCTTTTCGGCTCGTCGCGGATGTTCATCGCGATCGAGGTCATAGGCTTCGCGATGCTAACGGGCGCGGCTCTCCAGGTGGCTCGCCGGAGTCTTGCGACTGATCTGGCGAGCGGACGACAGTCCACTCAGACGTCGCTGGCCTCGAGGTTCTCGCTCGCCGGATTCGTTCTGGTTCTGCTGGCGACCCTGACCTCGTTCCTCGCGGTGTCAGCGACCTACCCGCACAGCAGATGGGACGCGATCACCATCTGGAACATGCGCGCCCGCTTCCTTTTCCGAGGCGCCGACCAGTGGAGCGATGCCTTCTCCGGGCTGCTGGGGAGCTGGACCCACGCCGACTACCCGCTTCTGCTGCCGGCGTCGATCGCACGGGGCTGGAGCTTCGTCGGATCCGACACGACGGCCGTCCCCGTGCTCGTGGCGGGGCTCTTCACCTTCGCCATAGCCTGGCTGCTGCTGGCATCGCTCTCTTCGCTTCGCAGTCGTGGACAGGGCCTCGTCGCCGCAGCAGTCGTCCTCGGCTGGCACGAGCTCGTCATGCAGGGTACCTGGCAGTACGCAGACGTACCGCTCGCTTTCTTCATCCTGGCATCGGTCGTTGCAATCGCGCTGGCCGGCACGGTGACGGATGGGCGAGATCGCTTTCTCGTGCTTGCCGGGATCATGGCGGGCCTCGCCGCCTGGACCAAGAACGAGGGGCTGCTCTTCCTGCTCGCGTTCTTCGTAGCTCACTTCGCAGTCACCGCCCATCGGCGAGGCTGGCGGAAATCCCTCGGAGACACGGGAAGCATGCTGTTGGGCCTGGCGCCGATTCTGGCCCTGGTCGTCTGGTTCAAGTGGGGGATCGCTCCGAGCAACGACCTGATCGCATCGCTCGACCTCTCTACGACTCTGGGCCGGCTGACCGACATGTCGCGCTACGGGACGGTGCTGGCGGGGTTTGCCATTCGCCTCTCGCGCTTGGGAGGATGGCTCGTCAGCGCCCCGGTGGCGCTGGCGCTCTACATGCTGGCAGTGGGTGTGAAGTTGGGCGAGCGAGAACGCCCGGCGGTGGCCACGGCGGCTCTCGCCGTCGGCCTAACCCTGGCGGGCTACTTCTTCGTATTCGTGATCACGCCCCACGATCTCGGCTGGCACGTGGCGACATCGCTTCACCGGCTGTTCCTCCACGCCTGGCCGAGCCTGCTGTTCATCTTCTTCTTGTTCGCACGCGTGCCTGAGGAAGCTCTTACTTCCCCTTCGGTCCCGCAAAGAGCCAGAGGATGAAGCCGAGCACCGGCAGCACGAGAATCAGAGCCGTCCACATGACCTTGCCGGTCGTGGATGCGCGGCTCTCGAACACGTTGAGAATAGCCCAGATGTCGGCGAC
>JBDHHZ010000258.1:0-8869 GCA_039589115.1 Gemmatimonadota bacterium
GAGACGGCCAGTTGCACGATTGCCAGGAAGTCCTGGAGGATCAGCTCGCCCTGTGTGCCCGTCGCATCGGCTCCGGCCGTGAGCGCTCCACTCAAGTCCGCCCGGCGCAGCACTCCGGCGACCGCGAAGAGCATGCAGAGCACCGTCAGGAGAAGCGGAGCACTCAACCCGAGCATGAGCAACCAGGGATCGATAGCGGGGCCCGAAGCGTGGACCGAGTGCGGCCACCCTGCGCGCGCGACGCCCACCCCGATGTACCCGATGAGAAGACCGGCCAGACCGCCGAGCGCCGCGACTAACACACCTTCAGCGAGCGAATGCCGCAGGAGACGGCGCCGTGATGCGCCGACCGCTGTCCGCAAAGCGACTTCGCCGGTGCGTGACGAAGTCCGGATCAGCACGAGGATGACGACGGTGAAGCTCGCGATGGCGAAGCCCAGGATGGCAACCACCGCCAGGACATCGAGAAGGCTCTCGAAATGTACCGCCTGGATCCGTTCGGGTGGCAGCGTAAGCCCACTCCATTTCGCTCCCCAGCCGGGGTCGCGTATGTAGTGGGGTGCGATCGTTGAGCTCAACCGCAGAGGGCTGAGCGAGTCGAGTCGCAGGAGACCCAGAATTGAAAGCGCCAGTCCAGCGCCGAGCGCGAGAGAGATCGTAGCAGGTCCGGCGAAGCTGCGCTCTCGGACGAGCCAAGAGGCGGCACGGCGCAGGTCATCGAGAAAATCCCGCTTCATGAACACTCCGTGGTTCGCTCCGTTCCGGCGCACCTAACCTGCGCCATCTCCGTCCTCCTGCTTCTTCGATCGGCCCAAAATCATTCGAAACAGCGGCTCGCTCTCGTCCGGCAGCCGCTCGACGTTCCAGTTCGAGAAGAGCACGGGCCCGCTGACCCGGCAGCCCAATTGCCTCAGCCAGACGGCTACTACCTCGTTCGAGTTGTGAAGAGCCCAGTAGGCGCCCGGGTGCTGTACGAACTCGAGATCGTACGTGCGGTTGTAGACACGCGTCTCGCGATTCGCCTCGAAGATGGAATCGAGGTGCGTTCGCAGGCTCTCGATCCGTTGCGAATCGACGCTCAGCTCGTACACGTCCTCGACCCAGACCTTCACATGCCGTTGCACCGAGTCGGCTTCTAACGGTCCGGGCAACTCGCGCCGCCCCAGCCCTGCGCGGGTCGGCCACAGGACCGCAGCCGATGCCTCCGAGACTCCCGTCTCGACTTGCACGTAGTAGCTCCAGTCGCCGTAGGAGTAGCGGACGATCCCGCCGTCGCCCTTCGGTAGCGCGATGCTGGCGTGCCGGCCGTGATCGATGAGGAATACGCTGCGCGGCTGTTTGGGAGCGACGGGTGGAACGATGACGGTCGTGCACCCCGCAGTGTACAGCAACCCGCCCAGCGCCGCGGCTAAGAGGACTGCCACCGGCGGTGATGAGGAGAACAGTCGACAGTCGACAGCCGACAGCCGGCGTCCGGCGAGGGAGGCAACGAGCGACCGTCGGCGTTCAACCTGCAACGACTCGCCGGATTCTGGATGTCGGACATCGAACATCGAGCGTCGCCTCCGCTGCCGAGCGCTGAAGCCGGATCCTGATCTGCACGCCTGAAAGATATGATAGCACGGCAGCAAGTGCTCGGCGTCGGGGGATTCTGCGAGGAGCGGCCGCACGTCCCTCTCGACCCGGCTTAGGAAGAACCGGGGGACCGACTCGCGGAGCTGGGGTTAGCGACCCGACTCGGATCGAAGAGCGAAGACTGCGGGTGGGGGTGCACGACGCGCCCGCGGTAACCACGGACCCCGCGTGTCGGGTCGGCCGGAGCGAGCGGTCCTCCGGTTCCGACCCCTCCGGAGCGAGCGGTCACCCGGCTCCGGCGCACCTGACAAAAGCGCCCGCCACCGAACGGCGACGGGCGCTTCGTTTACAGAGTCGAGACAGGAATTACTTGAGCGCGAACCCGATACCGGCGGTTAGAATCCACGCCCGATTCTTCAGGTCCGAAACGATGTCCTCCGCCTCGTTGATGGCGTTGAGACCCATGGCGTACCGTGCGTCGCCCCACAGCGAGATGCCGCCGAGGAAGATCCCGACGTCGACGCCGAACACGGCGTTCCACTCGGGGCTCTTCGTCTCTAGGCCAATGTCCGAGCAGGCCACCTCGCCGCCGCTGTCCTTGTTCTTACAGTCGATTTCGAACGCGGCCGAGACTCCGCCCAGCGCGCTGATCTTCGCGATGCCCAGCGGCAGGCCGGCCTTCAGCAACGCCACGCCCTCGACGTAGCGGAAGTTGAACTCCTCGTCCGTGGTGCCGTCCTTGACGCCCTTCTCCACATAGTTGACCTCGGGCTGGAAGGCGAAGATACCGAGGTCCCAGTTCAGAAAAGCACCGGCGGAGATGCCCGTCTGGTTCGACTTGTCGAACGTCTCTCCGATGTCGAACGAAGCCTGCGACACCGACACACCGCCACGCGCGCCCAGAGTCAACGGTACCTGCGCGTACGCTTCGCTGACCATGGCGAGCCCGAACACCAGCAGGGCTCCCAACACTATCCTCTTTCCACCCATCGATTCCTCCTGACGATTCACGCTCCCCGGGCAGGTTGGCGGGGCGTGTCTTAGCGGGTTCCACGCGATTCTCTTCCCACCCAGCGACAAATCTGTGTCGATTCTAGTTATTCAACAAGGCACACATGGGAGGCGATGATGGGAGACGTTCTTTACTCCGTCAACTAGTACGCTTACAAATAAGGACAGGACCGGATAGGGGAACAGCAGCAGCAACGCCGACACTGGAGGGACAGACGAGACATGAGCCGCGAGAGCAAGCGAATGAACGTTTTCGAGCGCTACCTGACCGTTTGGGTGGCCGGGTGTATGGCACTGGGAGTGGCAATTGGGAAGATGTTCCCGGGCCTGGTGGGCGCCTTTCGCGGTCTCGAGTTCGGCGAGAACAGTCACATCAACGTTCCCATCGCCGTGCTCATATGGCTGATGATCTACCCAATGATGCTGAAGGTAGACTTCGCCTCGATCGCGAATGTGGGCCGCCGACCTCGCGGGCTGCTTGTCACGCTCTTCGTCAACTGGCTGGTGAAGCCGTTCTCGATGGCCTTCTTCGGCTGGCTCTTCTTCAAGCATCTCTTCTTGCCCTTGATCGGCGAAGAATTGGCGAGCCAGTACATCGCGGGCGTCATCATCCTGGCGGCCGCGCCCTGCACGGCGATGGTGTTCGTGTGGTCTTATCTGTCCGACGGCGATCCGGCATACACTCTCGTTCAGGTCTCGGTGAACGACCTGATCATGCTGGTGGCCTTCGCGCCTATCGTGAAATTTCTGGTGTCGGGCACATCGGGACTGGAGGTCCCCTTCGAGGTGCTGCTGTACTCCGTGGCCATCTTCGTGGTTATACCGCTCGCCGCCGGGTCGATCTCGCGCCGGACTCTCATCAAACGTCGCGGGCTCGAGTGGTTCAACCAGCGTTACGTCGCCTTCTTCCAACCGATCACGATCATCGCGCTGCTGGCCACCCTGGTGATGATCTTCGCCTTCCAAGCCGACAACATCACGACTCGTGCGTTTCACGTCGTCTTGATCGCCATCCCGATCCTCATCCAGGTCTACTTCAATTCGTCTCTTACCTACGGCCTGATGCGGGTGTTGGGAGTGAATTACGAGGTCGCCGCGCCAGGCGCGTTGATTGGCGCCTCCAACTTCTTCGAGCTGGCTGTGGCTACGGCGATCGCGCTCTATGGCCCCGGCTCCGGAGCCGCGCTCGCGACCGTAGTCGGTGTGCTGGTCGAAGTACCGGTGATGCTTTCGGTGTGTCGGGTTTGCATGGCGACCCAGCACTGGTTTCCCAGGGCCCAGCCACAGGCGTAAGAGGTCACGGCATCAGCTCACAGCTCGCTCCTCTACACGATCCACGAGCACCGTCGCGGTGAGCGTGCCGGTCACGTTCGTCGCGGTACGGGCCATGTCGGGGATTCGGTCCACGCCGAGCAGCACAGCCAACCCATCCAGCGGGATTCCCACCGTCCCGAGCGCCGGGGCGAGGCTCAAGACGCTGCCGCCTGGAATGCTGGGGACCGTGAAGGATACGATGAACGTCGCCAGGACGGCGCCACCGATACCGGAGACCGCCAGCGACACACCATAGAGCCAGGCGAGGAACACCAGGCCGGCGCCCTGAAAGACGGCGCTGCCGGCGCGACCCAGTCCAGCGCCCAGCGGGACGACAAATCCAGATGCCGTGCGCGATACGCGCAGCTCTTTGTTCGCCGCTTCGAGCATCGCCGGTACCGTAGCCGGCGAAGAGACCGTCGCCGCCGCGATGACCTGGGGGCTCACACAACCCTTGAGGAATTTGCCCACCGGCATCCGACCGAGGATTCGAATGGCCGGCACATACACCAGGGCGACGAAGGCCAGCAGCGCGACGAGCACGGCTACAACGAACGCGATCAGGCTCTGCAGCATCGCCCAGCCGGCTCGCGCGGTCACCGGCGCGGCCAGCGCGAACACGCCGATCGGCGCAATCCAGGGGATCCAATAGGTCAGCTTGATCAGCGCGTCGGCGACCGCCTGGGCCCGCATCGCTGGCCAGCGGCAGGAGCGCCCGCATCACGCCCATCCCCAAGAGGACCCCCACGACGCTCGTCACCGCGAAGAACCCCATCGCCGCACCGCCCATCCTGCCCAGCCGGCGCAGGTCACCCAGCGAGGCCACACCGACGAAGATGACGGCCGCCACCAGGGGGATGACGACCATCTTCAGCAGGTCGACGAAGGCCGTACCGATCGGCTCGACGCCCTGGGCAAATCCGAGGAGCAGAGGGGACTGCGTGATAGCGGCGGCGAGGCCCAACAGGAGGCCCACTACCAGACCGAGCGCGATGGCGACTTGCAGCTTAACCGGCACGGCGAATCACTTGCGCGCGACCACGACCAGGCGCTTCGCTTCGTGGTCGTAGGGGGCGCCGTCCAGATCGCCGTATACCTCGACTGAGCCGAAGCCGCAGTCCTTGAACAGCCCGGACAGTTCGGCTGCCGAATAGAGACGGTGGGACAACTGGAATTCCTTGCGCTGGCCGTCTTTGATCACGATCCAGCGGTTCTCCATCCACGACCAGCCGTCCGTCACCTTCCGCTCGAACAGCCAGGTCTCGTCTCCCCTCTCACGCCAGTCGCGCGGAGTGAAGATCCGGGCGAGGTTCTCCTTTCCCATGAGGTCCATCAGCACCGCGCCGTCGCTCCTCAGCGAATCGTACAGATTCCGGACTACAAGCCGGTCTTCATCGGGATCCTCGAAGTAGCCGAAGGACGTCAGCATGCTGATGGCCGCGTCAAAGGCGCCCGGCCGGCGAAACGCTCTCATGTCCTGCTCGACGAGCTCCACGGCCAGCCCGTCGGCATCCGCCAGGCGGCGCGCCTCTTCCAGGAGATCCCTGGTTCTGTCTACGCCGGTGACCGCGAAGCCGCGGCGCGCCAGGTCCAGAGAGTGCCGGCCGATCCCGCAGCACAGATCGAGCACCGCCGCCGGCGGCTCGATGTCGAGTAGCGCCATGGCCTTCTCGACCTCGCCGGGCGCGGCATCCCATCTCTCGCGCAGCTCCCCGGATATGGCCGTTCGCCAAAACTCATCATCCTCGTGCCATATCGCCATCTCGTCCTCTCCTTCGGAGGATCAAACACGGCGCAAAACCCTCACCCGCGGGATCATACGATCAAGCGGGCCTGTCGGGAAGACACCGAGGATTGGTGGATACAGTGTGGGGGTGTTGGGACGGTCTCAGGTCTTACGGCGCCCGCTTATGTCCGTCACCAGCGCCAGGACGCCGAACTCGCCGTCCGTCTCCATCGGGCTCAGGCTGAGCTCCATTGGGAATTCGCTGCCATCCCTGCGCCGACCGACCAGCTCGCGGCCGATTCCCTGAGGTATCAACTGCGGGTCCGCCATGTACCTGTCCCGGTGCCCTACATGTGCCTTCCGGAGCCTCTCGGGCACCAGCAACTCGATGGGTTGATTGACCAGCTCCGTTCGCTCGAAGCCAAACAACTGCTCGGCCTGCCGGTTGATATGCCTGATGCGGCCATCGCGGTCCACCAGCACCGCACCTTCGGCCACGGCGTCCAACAGCTCCCGGAACTTCAGCTTGCTCATCCGCGCCGCCATCTCTTCCGTGGCCTGCTCTGCCACGCCCTCGACGACCCATACGTACAGAAATGGTGCGGCGATGGCCGCTGTCACCGCCGCGTCCAGAAGGGCGCCCGCTATCCCATCCAAAAGCTCGAACTGGCCAAGCCCTAGCATCAACAAGAACTCGACAACGGCAATCACCAACAGGATTCGCAAGACACTCGCGAGGCGGCCCATCGCTCCACTCCTATTTCTGACATACATGTCCGAAACCTCAACCCAATATTAGAACCTTCGCCCCGCAGCGCCAGGGTTACTCATGGCCGCAGACGCTTCAGGCCCTATCTTCAGGCTGTCGACACTATCTGGAACGGGAGAGCCCCCATGATCCTGATGTGCGCAGGCTGCGGCAAGATGATCTCCGTCTCGGTGACCGGATATGGTGATGAGAACAAGGTCGCACGCATGAGTAATGAGCTGTTTGGGGACAGTTTCGCGACCAGATGGGAGACGTGCGGTACTTGTGGGAAGCCGTATTGTGACGCGTGTTCCGGCGAGCGAGTCGGAGGTTCCGGGAACTCGGAGTGCGAATGCGGGGGTGACCTGTCAGAGAAGCACAACGTTCGTCCTTAGAACTCGAGCCCGAGTAGGACCAGCGCAGCGCAGAGATTTTGAGCAGCGATCATGCGAGAGCCCTCCCTATCCCAACCATCGAGGCCGCTTCAACGCTCACCCCAATATGCGATGGGACAAGCGTCTTCCGCATGTTCGGAGGACCCCCTACGAGGACGGCCTCTTGTAGCTGACCGACAGCCCCGAGCGACTCGCTTGGACGACCTCGGTCTCCAGGTTCGGGGTACTCTCCAGCTCATCGAGGAATTCGCCGATACCTCTCATCCCGCGGCCGGACACGTTGTGGGCCGTGAAGCAGCCCCCGACCTCCAGCATCGGCAACACTGCCCGAAAATAGTTCGCGTACCAGTTCTTGTCGGCGTCGACGAAGACGAAATCGAAGGGACCTTCTAGTTCCGGCACCAACTCGTGAGCATCGGCAAGGCGAGCGTCGATGAACTCGCTGAGCCCGGCCTCCTCGAAATTCTCCATGGCCTGCCTGTACCGACCTTCGTCGATCTCGATCGTGATCAGCGTGCCGCCCGTCTTGCTCAACGCCCAGGCGATCCATATGGCCGAGTGACCGGTGGACGTCCCGATCTCCAGCGCCCTCTTGTAGCCATTGTCCACGACGAGATCGTACAACACCTTGCCGTCCGCCTCCGGAACGTTCGCGTCCCGCCATGCGTATCGGTTGCTCTCGAGAAACTGCTGAACCCGAGCGTCCAGCGCTTGCTGGGCGGTCTCCTGCGCGATGCACACAGACACCGGCAGATACAGACACAGCGCCAGAGCGGCCCAGAGGATCTTCGATCCGTACTTCATTGTCGCTCTCCTGTTTCAGTCGCCTCCCGTCGTGCGTTGCTGAAGAAAGCATAGATCGGTATACCGACGGCCACCGTAGCCAGTCCTATCGACGACTCGACGGGCCGCTCGAGATAGGCAAGCACCAAGATCAACAGGCTGACACAGATGAATACGAGTGGCACAACCGGGTAGAGCGGCATCCGGTATGTGCTGGCCTTCGACTTTCTCAACTTGAACACGCCGATCACTGCGACGATGGGAAATATCCCCAGGCAGAACCCCATGTACGTCAGAATCTGATCGAAGGTCCCGGACATAACCATGACGGCCGCAATCAGGAACTGGAGGATTATCGATTTGGACGGCACGCGAAACACCGGGTGGACATCGGCGACCAGCCTGAAAAAGTATCCGTCCTTGGCCATCGCGTAGTAGACACGCGGACCGAGGATGATCAGTGCACTGATCGCAGATAGCAACGCGAAAGCTATCAGAATCGAGATCACGGTGTCGGCCACGCCACCGAACAACCCGGAAGCTGCGAGTCCGCCGACTGCGATGACCCCACTCATCTCCCCCGGCTCGACGGCGTACACGAAGAGGAGGTTCAGACAAAGGTAGAGGAACATCACGAGACCGGTTCCCAGGATCAGCGAACGCGGCAAGTTCCGTTCGGGATCCCGTATCTCCGAGCCGATATAGGCCGAGGCGTTCCAACCGGTGTAGGCGAACATGATCCACATGAGCGACAGCCCGGCGGTTTTCCAGCCCTCGACGCCCGACTGAATTTCGGCGCCCCGCTGGAAATTGCCGAAATCCCCGCGCCCCAGTGCGAAACCCGCAATGACCAGTCCGGCGATCAGTATGACCTTCCCCACGGTCAGGTAGTTCTGTACCCGCGAGCCGAACTCCATCCCCCTCAAGTGAACCAGCGTAAGCGCTAGGATGACGATGATCGCGAGCGCTTTCTTAATCAGGTCGGGATCCCCCCACCCCACCAACCCTGGAAAGGCTCTGCCGAGGTACTCGCTGAAGCCGAGCGAGGACGCCGCCAGCGGTGCCGAGAAGCCGGCGAAGAGCGAGACCCAGCCGGTGAGGAATCCGAGCATCGGATGGAACAGCTTCGAGAGATAGACGTATTCGCCACCGGCACGCGGTATCGCGGCGCCAAGCTCACCGTAGCAGAGCGCGCCGCACAGAGCCAGGATCCCACCGCCGACCCACAGTCCGACCATGAGAACGGGGCTGCCCAATTCTCCCAGCAACAGCCCTGAAGTCGTGAAGATCCCGACTCCTATCATGTCGGCGACCACG
>JBDHHZ010000259.1:0-4586 GCA_039589115.1 Gemmatimonadota bacterium
GAACAGGAGTCCCAACTGATGAAGCCGGCCAGCCTATCGGTCTTCTGTGCGGCAGTGGCACTCGCCATCAGCATGAACCCTTGCGACTCGAGCGGCCAGGACATTCCGGACTGGGAGAACCCGGCGGTGGTGGGCCGCAACAAGGAACCCGCCCACGCCACCTATACGCTGTATCCCACCGTCGAGTCGGCACTGGCCGGCGATCGCTGGGCTTCGCCGTTCGTGAAGTCGTTGAACGGCACGTGGAAGTTCAACTGGGTGCGAAAGCCGGCCGATCGTCCTGCGGATTTCTACACACCTGACTACGACGTGAGCGATTGGGATGACATACCGGTACCGAGCAACTGGGAGATCCTCGGCTACGACGTGCCGATCTACACCGACGTGGCCTACCCCTTCCGGCCCGACCCACCGCACGTGCCGCAAGATTACAATCCGGTTGGCTCGTATCGCACGACGTTCACGGTTCCGGAAGACTGGAGCGACCGCCAGGTATTCCTTCACTTCGGCGGCGTGAAGTCGGCGGCCTACGTCTGGGTGAACGGCCAGGAGGTCGGCTACACGCAGGGGAGCAAGACGCCTGCGGAATTCGACATCACCGGCTACCTACGAGAAGGAGAGAACGTCTTGGCCGTCGAGGTCTACCGCTGGAGCGACGGCGCTTACCTGGAGGGACAAGACTACTGGAAGATCAGCGGCATCGAGCGGGATGTATTCTTGTTCTCGACGCCCAACACGTATATCCGCGATTTCTTCGTCATCGCCGATCTCGACGACGACTACACTCACGGCCGGTTAGCCGTATCGGTAACCTTACGCAACGCGCTGGACCGGCGCTCCGGTTCACACCGAGTCTCGATCGGTCTCCTCGACGCCCTCATCCCCGAGGAAGATATAACGCAGGTTAGAGATGTTGACCTGGGCCCGGGTGAACAGACCACCGTCGAGTTCCAACTGGACGTACTGAACCCTGCGAAATGGACCGCCGAGACGCCGAACCTCTACACGCTCCAGATCTTCTTGACCGATGCAGCCCGCGAGGCACCCGAGGTTCTGACGACAAGGGTCGGCTTCAGAAGGGTGGAGGTGAGAGACGGCCAGCTGCTGGTGAACGGCGTGCCGATCACGATCAAAGGCGTGAACCGCCACGAGCACGAGCCCCGCACGGGACGCGTCGTCAGCGAGGAGTACATGCTCCGGGATATCCAGCTGATGAAGCAGTTCAACATCAACGCCGTACGCACCAGCCATTACCCCAACGTGCCGCGCTGGTACGAGCTGACCGACGAGTACGGGCTCTACGTGATCGACGAGGCGAACATCGAGTCGCACGGCATGGAAAACCATCCCGACACATCGCTGGCCAGCAACCCCGAGTGGACGCAGGCGTTCATGGAGCGCACGGTCCGGATGGTCGAGCGAGACAAGAACCACGCCTCGGTCATCATCTGGTCGCTGGGCAACGAGGCATGGGACGGCAGCAACTTCGAGGCGACCTCGGCCTGGATCCACCAGCGCGATCCATCTCGGCCGGTGCAGTACGAACCGGCGCGCCGCCGGCCCCACACCGACATCGTCGTCCCCATGTACGCCCGCATCCACGACCTGGAGGAATACGCCAGCGAAGATCACGACCGGCCGCTCATCATGTGCGAGTACGCACACGCCATGGGCAACAGCATCGGCAACCTGCAGGACTACTGGGACGTCATCGAGGCGAACCGCCAACTGCAGGGCGGCCTGATCTGGGACTGGGTGGATCAAGGACTCTACGCCGTCACCGAGGACGGCGAAGAGTACTGGACCTACGGCGGCGACTTCGGCCCACAGATCGTGCCCAGCGACCGGAACTTCCTGATCAACGGCCTGGTATCGCCGGACCGCCGGCCCAACCCCCACTTCTGGGAAGTCCGCAAGGTCTACCAGTACATCAAGACGAGGCCGGTCGACCTGGAATCAGGTACCGTCGAGATCGTCAACAGGTACGACTTCACGGACCTGGAAGAGTACGAGCTGAAGTGGACGGTTCTGGCCGACGGCCAGACCATCGCCGATGGTCGCGTCGGGGAGATCTTGCTGGCGCCGCACGACAGCACCGTGCTACGCTTGCCGCTGCCAGAAATCGATCCGGCGCCCGGCGTCGAGTACCTCCTGAACGTCGACTACCTCACGAAGCAGGCATCGCCTTTGGTGCCGGCCGGGCACCGCGTGGCCTGGGACCAGTTCGAGTTGCCCATTCATGAGGCAGTTGCGGCTACTGACGTTTCGACGCTCCCTGCGCTGGACCTCGAGACATCAGAAGCCACCTACCGGATCGACGGCGACGGATTCAGCCTGACCTTCGACAGGGCGGCCGGGACGATGACGTCGTTCATCTACCGTGGCACGGAGCTCGTGCGCACCGGGTTGCAGCCGAACTTCTGGCGCGCGCCCAACGACAACGATTTCGGCAGCGACATGCAACGACGTCATCGCGTGTGGCGCCAGGCTGGAACGGACCGCTTCATCGCCAGCGTCACCGCGCGGCAGGCCAGCGAGCATGCCGTCGAGGTCGATGTCGAGGCGAAGCTGCCGGCCGGCTTCACTAAGTACTACACGACGTATACGGTGTACGGGAGCGGCGATGTCGTCGTCAGCAACCGATTCGTGCCGACTCCAGCCGATACGGCGCTGCCGGAACTGCCGCGCTTCGGCATGACCATGACCCTGCCCCGTGAGTTCGAGAACATCGCCTGGTACGGGCGCGGGCCTCACGAGAGCTACTGGGATCGAAAGACGGGAGCTGCGATCGGCCCCTATGAAGGCGCCGTGATGGACCAGTACTTCCCCTACATCCGGCCCCAAGAGAACGGCAACAAGACCGACGTGCGTTGGGTCGCGCTGACCAACTCCGAAGGCGTCGGCCTGCTGGCGGTGGGTATGCCGCTCCTGAACGTCAGCGCTCACCATTTCACCATCGACGATTTCGATGAGGGACTGGAGAAGCGGAACCGGCATACGTACGATCTGAAGCCCCGCGATCTGGTGACGCTGAACTTGGACTGGAAGCAGATGGGCGTGGGCGGCGACACGAGCTGGGGCGCGCGGACGCACCCAGAGTACATGCTGCCGGTGAGGGAGTACTCCTACAGCTTCCGCCTGCGACCTTTCTTGGCTCGTGACGACTCGCCGATGGAGCTGGCCCGACAGCGGTTCTAAACCTCTGTCCTCTCCATCTCCGTCTCCATCTCCATCTCCATCGTCTCATCCGATGACGATGGAGATGGAGATGGAGATGGAGATGAAGAGTGGTGGCTACTCCGTCGCCTCGGGCGCCGGGCCCGGAGGCATGTTCTCCATCAAATAGCCCGTCAGCAGGTAGCGCAGGTGCAGCGTCGTGCCGCGACCCTCGAAAATCCCGTGCGAGCGGTTCGGGTACGGCATGATCGTGAACTGCTTGTTAGCGGCGACCAGGGCGTTGATCAACACCTCCGTGCCCTGGTAATGGACGTTGTCATCACCGGTGCCGTGCACGATCAACAGATTGCCTTCCAGCTGGCTGGCGTAGGTGACGGCCGACGCCACCGCATAGCCTTCGGCGTTGTCGTCGGGCAGCCCCAAGTAGCGCTCCTGATAGATCGTGTCGTAGAGACGCTCGTCTGGGACGGGCGCCACCGCAAGCGCCGTATTGTACAGCTCGGGGAAGCGCAGGATGGCGTGCAAGCTCATGCTGCCGCCATTGCTCCAGCCCCACATAGCGATGCGACTCGGATCGACGTACGGCCAAGTATCGATAACGCGCACGGCGGCGGCCTGGTCCTCGGCTGCGACGCCGGAACCGGTCCCATAGATGATCTTGCGGAACTCACGGCCCTTCGGAACGGGAGTGCCGCGGTTGTCCACGCTCATCACGATGTAGCCCTTCTGCGTGAGCATCATGTGCCACAGGTAGGTGCCGCCGCCCCATGCGTCGCGCACCGTGCTCCCCCAAGGCCCGCCGTACGTGTAGAAGAGGACCGGATACTTCTTCGACGGATCGAAGTCGGGAGGCAGCATCTGCCAGCCGTCCAGCACCACACCGTCGCCGACATCGACCGTGAAGAACTCCGCCGGCCCCTTCTTCAGTGCATCGATCTTGCCGCGCAGTTCGGTGTTCTCTACGAAGGTCTGCTGGACCTCGTGCCCCGGCAGGCGCACGAGCTCGATCGTCGATGGCACGCCGAAGCTGGAATACGTGTGAAACGCCCAGCGCGCATCCAGCGATATCCTGTAATTGTGCGTGCCCGGCTGATCGGCCGGAGTCAGGCGCTCGGCCCGGCCGCGCCCTTCCAGCGGCGCCCGGTACAAGTAGCGCTGCGTGGCGTTTTCTGGTGAGGCGCTGAAGTACACCCAACCACCTTCGACATCGATGCGCTGGATGCCGATCGCGTCATATTCGCCAGGCGTGACCGAGCGTACCTCCTCACCGTCACGCGACACGACGTACACGTGGGTCCAGCCATCGCGGTCGCTCACCCAAGTGAAGTATTCATCGCCTTCGAGCCACTCTAGGTCATCCACCGGGTCGACCCACGCTTCATCGCTCTCGGTAAGGATCGTCCGCAGCT
>JBDHHZ010000260.1:0-12155 GCA_039589115.1 Gemmatimonadota bacterium
CGCTCATGGTGAACGGCCGGATCGGCGCGCTGAGTACAACCGGAACGTTTCGGAACCCGGTCCGGGTGTCGCTTCGCCTCTCTCAGAACGACCAGGACCGCTGTCGACGGTTGGGAGCAGCGTTCGTGGACTTGCCGCCTGAGGCCGATCCCGAGGAGGTGCCAAGCTGCGAGCCGTTCACCAAGCTCCGCATCCGTGATGTCAGCCTCACCATCGGCACAGATGTGCCGCCCTTCGTGATCGGGCTTCAGGGATTATGGCGCGACACGCAGAGCGAGCTCGGTCAGCGCCCCGGCTCGACGCAGCTGGAGATCGCACTCTTCGGTCAGTTCATCGCACTCTTCGGTCAGTTCCTCTTCGAGACAGGAGAGATCCGTTGAGAAAGACGTTGGTATTCGTGTCAGTACTGGTGTTGGTGGCTGCGCTCGCGGCTCTCTCGTGTGGCGGCACCGACGGTGAACCGGATGGAAGCGCTGCTGGCTCCGCGCCCGTCGCCTACCCGCGCTTTGATGGCGCGTCGGCCTACGCGCTCCTCGAGCGCCAGGTCGCCTTCGGGCCGCGCGTCCCGGGAAGCCCGGGTCACCGAGCGATGGCGGAGTGGGTCGAAACGTACTTCGGGGAAAGAGCCGACACGCTGATCGTCCAGCGGTTCACCCATGTGACGGTCGAAGGTGATACGCTGCCGCTGGTCAACTTCCTGGCGCGTTTCCGCCCCGAAGCGGCGCCGTCGGCGCTCTTGCTCGCCCACTGGGATACGCGGCCGTTTTCCGATCAGGCGTTCGCGATACTGGACCAAGAAAGACCCGTCCCTGGCGCCAACGATGGCGCCTCCGGCACGGCGGTCCTGCTGGAGTTGGCCTCCATGCTGCGTGACTCGCCGCCGCCGCGCGGCGTCGACCTGTTGCTCGTGGATGGCGAGGACTACGGCGATTTCGGCGTGGGGAGCGACGTGTTTCTCGGCTCCCGCTACTTCGCGAGCCACTTGCCTGAAGGCTACGCCCCGGAATTCGGAGTCCTGCTCGACATGGTCGGCGACCGAGACCTGGAAATCGAGGTGGAGGGCCACTCGAACCGCCTGGCACCCGAGGTGGTGGACAAAGTGTGGAACATCGCCCACCGCCTGGGATTCGGCGATGTGTTCGTTCGCAGGACACGCGGCCCCATCAACGACGACCACATCCCGCTGAACAGTGCGGGCATACCGACCATCAATATCATCGACTTTTCCTACCCATACTGGCATACACCGGAGGACACGCCAGACAAAGTCTCTGCCTCCAGCCTCGGTGTCGTCGGCACCGTGATGGCGCGCTTGATCTACCGGGGCAACTGAGCCTACTTCGCCGTTGACGATCCGTTGAGCCGCCGGCGGATATTCGTCTGCGGGGTTTTCCCATGCGACGCTTACAAGCCTCCGATCGCGAGGCTCAGCTCCAGATTCCTTGACGCTGACCGAAGGCGAGACAAAGGCCCTCCTGGCGAGCTCGATCCTCGTTCTACTGGCGGCCGTCGGCCGCCTGCTGGTGGCGCCGCCGCCAGCCGCGGTTGAGGTGGCTGGGTTGACCACTGTCACGGAAATCGACGCGGCGCTGGCGGTGGCGGAGTCGATACGCGCCGAAGAGGAACGCCGTCGCAGACCACTCGCTGGCGGCGAGCGTATCGACCCTAATACTGCCGACGAGGTCGAACTCGACCGGCTGCCCGGTGTAGGCCCGACCCTGGCCCGGGCGATATGGGACCACCGTCAGAGGGAGGGGCCATATTGGAAGTTGGCAGACCTGGAACGCGTTCCGGGTCTGGGGAGTAGTACAGTGAGGCGCCTAGGGCCGTACACCACTCTGCCGGCGCCGGCGGGGTGGGAATCGGCGCCTGGCGAGGAGTTTGGCGGGTCGAGTCCCGCGTCTCAGCGAGACCGCAGGGCGGAGAAGATCGACCTGAACCGTGCATCTGTTGAGGAGCTTCAGTCTCTGCCGGGAATTGGCCCGGCCCGTGCCACTGCCATCGTGCGCTGGCGCGGAGAGCACGGTTCCTTCCAGGCTCTTGAAGACCTGCTGGATGTGCCGGGGATCGGACCGGCGACGCTCGCGCGATTTCGCGCTCTAACGCGCGTCGGACCTTGACACTACCCGTAACTTCTAGCAGCTTTAGAACTTGCTGTCACCCCCCCCGCCGCCGAGCGATGCTTCGGATACCTAAATACTTATCCGGTCGAGATGGTGACCCGAACTAAATCCAGCGACCTCATTGGCGATCTGCTCGTCCGTGAGGGGCTCATCACGGAAGAACAGCTGCGGGCCGCGCTGCAGGAACAGCGCGCCAACGGATACCGGCTCGGCTACACGCTGGTATCGATGGGCGTCGTTTCCGAGACCGACCTGACGCGCGTTCTGGCCCGGAAATACCGGGTCAAGGCCGTCGACCTGTCGCGGATCGACCAGATCGACAAGCGCGTGATCGCTCTGGAACCTGGAAGCCATCGACGAGCTTCGCTTTTCCACCGGATACGACATCGAGCCGGTGGTGGCCGGCGAGTACTCGCTGCGCAAAGCGGTCGAGAAGTACTACGAGACCGGTGAGGACAACCTCTCGGACCTCCTCAAGGAGTTCGACGAAGAGGATATCGAGGTCGTCGAAGGCGGTGACGATCAGGATGAGCTGTCGGTCTCGGTCCTCCAGGCCCAGGTCGAGGAGGCGCCCGTCGTCAAGCTGATCAACGGCATCCTAACCAGCGCCGTGCAGAAGGGTGCCAGCGATATCCATATCGAGCCGTACGAGAAGGAAGTCAGGGTCCGGTTCCGCGTCGACGGTTCCCTGCGCGAGATCATGCGGCCGCCTCTCAAGATGAAGGCCGCGCTGACCAGCCGCGTGAAGATCCTGGCCGACCTCAACATCGCCGAGCGTCGCGTGCCGCAGGACGGGCGCATCAAGATGCGCATGGGTAAGCGCGTGATCGACTTCCGTGTCTCGACGCTGCCCGGCCTGTTCGGCGAGAAGATCGTGCTGCGTATTCTGGACAAGTCGAACCTGCAGCTCGACCTGGAGAAGTTCGGCATGGAGGCCAGGGCGGAGAAGGATTTCCTCCACGCGATTCGCAATCCTTACGGGATGGTCCTGGTTACGGGACCCACCGGATCTGGTAAAACGACCACCCTCTACTCGGCGTTGATGAAGATCAACAAAGAGGAGGTCAACATCATGACCGCGGAGGATCCGGTCGAGTACAACCTCCGTGGCATCAACCAGACCCAGGTCAGGGCCGAGATCGGACTGACGTTCGCGGCGGCTCTAAGGGCCTTCCTGCGTCAGGACCCGAATATCATCCTGGTCGGTGAGATCCGCGATATGGAGACCGCTTCGATCGCCATCAAGGCGGCGCTCACCGGACACCTTGTCCTCTCGACCCTGCACACCAACGACGCGGCAGGCACGATCACCCGCTTGATCGACATCGGAGTGGAGCCCTTCAACGTGGCTTCGGCGGTCAACCTGGTTACGGCGCAGCGCCTCGTGCGCCGCATTTGCACTAACTGCAGAGCCGAGACCACCTATGAGCCGGACCTGCTGGAGGCTGCCGAGATTCCGCAAGAGAAATTGGCCCAGCTGAAGTTCTACAAAGGCCAGGGATGCGATCATTGCGACGGCACGGGGTACCGCGGGCGTCAGGGACTCTATGAGGTGATGCCTATCACCTCCCCGATCCGCCGCATGATCATGCACAGCGAGAGCGCAGGTGTGATGAAGGAGCAGGCGGTCGCCGAAGGGATGCTGACGCTGCGTGACGACGGCCTGATCAAGGTGGCGAAGGGCATCACAACGCTTGAAGAGGTGCTCAAGGAGACGGCGGCATAATCTTACGGCCTGCCCGGGCGCGACCTGGCTCGATCGCGCCGGTCCCACGTGCGGGAACTACTTCCCCCTGCCGTGAGTAGCATAGCCTCAAGAGTCATCGGCCGCCTCGGGTCAACGGGTAGGTGGCCTTGCAGTGACAACCCGTAGCAAATACCAGGTCCGTTTGCCCCGCGCTGGGGCACGAAATATGGGCACGAGCACATGAGCACACTTAGCGTACGCGCGCTTCTGGAAGAGATGATCGAGCGGGGAGCGTCTGACGTCCACTTGACCGCGGGAGATCGGCCCAAGCTCCGAGTCGACGGAGATCTGGCCAATGCCAGCGTCGATCATGTGCTCACACCCAAAGACACTCTGCAGCTGACCTACTCGATCCTTACCGAGAGCCAGAAGAAACGGTTCGAGCAGGAAGACGAGCTCGACTTCTCCTTCGGGATCCAGAACCTGGCGCGCTTCCGCGGCAACGCTTACCGGCAGCGAGGATGTGTGGCGCTGGCGATCCGGCTCATCCCGTTCACCATCCTGAACTTCGAGCAGCTGGGCCTGCCTCCGATCTTACGCAAGTTGGCGGACCGGCCGCGCGGGCTCCTTTTGGTGACGGGGCCTACCGGATCCGGTAAGTCGACTACGCTCGCCGCCATGGTCGATCATATCAACAAGTCCCGAAAGGGGCATATCATCACGATCGAGGAGCCGATCGAGTTCATCCATCGGCACCAGAGCTGCATGATCAACCAGCGTGAGGTCGGCAGCGATACACAGAGCTTCTCCAACGCGCTGAAGTATGCGTTGCGCCAGGATCCGGACGTCTTGCTGGTCGGCGAGATGCGAGATCTCGAAACGATCTCGATGACACTCACCGCTGCCGAGACGGGTCACCTGGCTCTTGCCACTTTGCACACGAACTCGGCGGCTGAGAGCATCAACAGGATCATCGACGTATTCCCGTCTCACCAGCAGTCGCAGGTCCGCGCGCAGCTGTCCTTCGTGTTGGAAGGTGTGATTACCCAGACACTCTTGCCGAAGGCGAGAGGTCGCGGCCGCGCCTGTGCCTGCGAGGTGCTCGTGGCCACGCCGGCGATTCGCTCGGTGATTCGTGAGGCCAAGATCCAGCAGATCTACGGCCTCATGCAGGCAGGAAAGAAGCACGGCATGCAGACGCTGAACGACGCGCTCTACCAGTTGTATCTCAATGCTGAAGTAAAGCTCGAGGAGTGTCTGAAACGATCGTCAGACCCGAACGAGCTTCTGCGAATGGCGGGTGAGCCCGTTCCGGCGTAGAATTGTTCGAGGGACCGGCGACGGGAGTGTCGCCGAACATAACTGGATTGGTTTGCGGGGACTAAGAGATGCCGATTTTCATCTATAGCGCGAAAACGGTAACGGGGGATATCCAGACTGGGAACGTCGATCTTCCCAATCGCGAAGCTGTCATCGGATATCTGAGGCGACAGCGACTCATCCCCGTGACGGTTCGGGAGAAGCCGAAAGATATCTCCTTCGTGATCGGCAAGCGCGTCAAGATGAAGGAGACCGTGCACTTCACCCGTCAGTTCGCCACGATGGTGAACTCCGGTCTTCCGCTCGTGCAATGTCTCGAGATCCTCGGCCAGCAGACCGAGAACAAGTTCCTGGCCAGCTCGATCAAGGAAGTTCAGGCCGACGTGGAGTCGGGGGCTACGCTGGCTGACGCGCTCCGCAACCATCCCAAGGTCTTTTCCGACCTCTATGTGAACATGGTCGCGGCCGGTGAGGCGGGCGGTATTCTGGATACCGTGCTGCTCCGACTCTCCGTGTTCTTGGAGAAGAACGAGGCGTTGGTCCGGAAGGTCAAAGGCGCGATGATCTACCCGGGCGTCATCATGGCCGTGGCAGCCATCGCTATTACGGTGCTGCTCGTATTCGTGATTCCCACGTTCCAGAACATGTTCGCCAGCGTCAACTTGACTCTGCCGGCGCCCACGCGACTCGTGATCTGGATGTCCGACATGCTTCAGGCCTACTGGTGGCTGATGCTCGGGCTGGGGGCCGCCGGTATCTGGAGCATCCGCATGTACTACAAGACGTCCGGAGGTCGGCTGGCACTCGACGGGCTGTTGTTGCGGGTCCCGGTCCTCGGCGACCTGCTCCGCAAGACCGCCGTCGCTCGCTTCACGCGAACGCTGGGCACGCTGCTCTCGTCCGGCGTCTCGATCCTCGACGGGCTCGAGATCACGGCTCGTACCGCCGGCAACCGCGTGATCCACGACGCCGTCATGCGAAGCCGCTCATCGATCGCCGGTGGTGAGACTATCGCCGAGCCGCTGAAGCAGTCGGGGGTCTTCCCGCCTATGGTCACTCAGATGATCAACGTTGGGGAACAGACCGGTACGATAGACGAGATGCTCGACAAGATCGCCGACTTCTACGACGACGAGGTGGATACCGCCGTCGAGGCGCTGTTGGCGGCGATGGAGCCGTTGCTGATCGTCTTCCTCGGCGTGGTCGTCGGCGGCATGATCGTGTCCATGTACCTGCCGATCTTCGACATGATCAACGTGGTCGGCGAGTAGTTCTATTCCATGCTAAGGCTGGAGCCCGTGGAGAGCCGGGCTCCGGCCGCTAGCCTGCAATCACAACTCCCCTAATCCGAGCACCCCACTAGCTCTACAAACGGGCGGTGGCCGCGCCGTGAAGCTCTCAGCGTTTTGGTAGGCTGGCCCACGGTGGTAGCGGCGGTTCTTGCATTTTGCAAGGGTCGGCATTATCGTTCTGCCGCTGAGTTGACCTTTTCGGCCACATGATTGCCCTCGTCGAAGTCCGATTCTCCCCCAAAGCACCTAGCGGGAAAGCAGCGATCGCCAAGAGCGATTGTGAGATCTTGTTGAGGGAGATGTCGATATCCGGCCGGCGAACCAAGAGTCGAGCGATAAGGTGAAGGCCAACGCTGAAGCGGGTGGCTTTCTGGCGGCTGGATCGGAGTGCGCAACCTGGAGATCCTGCGCTGGGTCTACATGGCGCGCTTCGGCTTGGCCGGCGGGCTGTTTGCCGCCGCCGTTTTCGCCTGGTCGGCCGCCGCGCCCACCCAAACGCTGACGGCCACCCTGGCCTTGGTCGTCACGCTGATCCACACGCCGATCTCCTATTGGCACACCCACGTTCGGCGTCGGCAGCCCGGCTTGAGTTTCCTCTATGCGCAGGCGACACTCGACGTAGTGCTGGTCACGCTAGTGGTGGATGTCACGGGTGGCAGTACCAGCGTGGTGGCGCCGCTCTATATCCTGCTGATCAGTGCCTACACTCTGCTGCTCCCGCTTCAAGGTGGCTTTCTGGTCACTTCCCTGGCGTGTATGGCGTACATCGCGGATGTGGTGTGGGCGCAGGGGACAGCGCTGGACACGGTGGTGGCCCTGCAGCTGGGGATCTTCGTTTCAGTAGCGGTCGTGGTCGGATTGATCAGCACGAAGCTACGCGTGACCGGAGCGGAGTTGACTTCGATAGAGCACGCGCTGGAGCAGTTGCGCCTCGACACCGGCGACATCTTGGGCAACATCCCGACAGCCGTGCTGACCATCGATGGAGAAGGCCGGCTAGTCTATGCGAACCCGGCTGCCGAGCAATTGCTCGGCATCTCCCTGGCGATGTGGCTCGACCGGCCGGTTATGGATGAACTGGGTCGGCGGTCGAGCGGCCTGAAGGCCGCCGTGGAACGGACGCTGAAGCACTGCATCCCGGTGGCCAGCGCCGAGATCCAAGTGCTGAGCCGCGGCGCACAGATTCCAGTCGGAATCAGCACGGCCGTGTTGGAGCGTCGTGAGGGGCTGCCGTCCGTGACCGCGATCATGCGTGGCATCTCGGACCGCGTTCGAATGGAGAGGCTGAGACAGAGCACCGAGCGACTGGAAGCTGTGTTGCTGAGCGACTTCATCGATTTCGCCCGCGTTCGCATCGAGAGGACCCGGGAGCTGGATTTGCGCGAGATAGTGAATCACGCCCTGCAGGTTATCCAGCAGCATCCGTCATATCACGAAGAGATCGAGATCGATGTATCGCTGGAGGATCGGCCGGTCCTCTTCGATGGCGACGAGGACCTGATGCATCGCGTTGTGTCGAACCTTGTGCTCAACTCGGTTCAGGCGGCACCAGCTGGCCGGGTGACGAGGGTCGAGGTTGAAGTCCGCAATGGGGAGGGGGACCCGGCGCCGCAGGGCATCGACATCAAGAACCCGGTCATCCTGCGGGTCAGCGACAACGGCCCCGGCATCAATGAGAGCGACCTCAAGCGGATCTTCGATCCGTTCTTCACCAAGCGGCGAGGTGGAACCGGCCTCGGCCTGGCGATCGTGCATCGCGCCGTACGCGAGCACCAGGGCACGGTCCTCGTCTCATCGAGTCCTGACTCTGGCACCCGGTTCACCGTATGTCTACCTGGGAGGACCCCCGCCGCAACCGAAGTAGCAGGGGAGAAGCAGTCGTGACGAACAGCAAGCCAAAAATCCTAATCGTCGACGACGAGGAGAGCCTGGTCGAAACGTTGAAGGTCCTTCTGAAACGCGAAGGGTTCGACACAATCACCGCCGTCTCCGGTTCCGAAGCGATCGAAAAGTTGCAGGATGGCCCGGACGTCGTACTTACCGACGTCCGCATGCCCAAGGTCAGCGGCATCGATGTGCTGGAGGAAACGCGCGCCAAGCGACCGGACATTCCCGTCGTGCTGATGACGGCGCAGGCGTCCCTCCAGTCAGCGATTCAGGCAGTCAACCAGGGCGCCTTCTACTACATCCAAAAGCCGTTCACCAACGACGAACTGGTCGCCATCCTCCGCAAAGCGGCGGACTTCGCGAAGGTGAAGTCTGAGAATCGCTCGCTGAAGCGCGAGATCCGCAAGCGGGACGCGCGCGCGGCAACGAAACCGATCGGTAAGTGCCAGAATTTCCTCGACGCTCTTCAGGTCGCAGAGACCGTCGCACCTACAGAGTCAACGGTCCTCTTTCAAGGCGAGAGCGGAACGGGCAAGGAGGTGCTGGCGCGCTACATCCACGAACTGTCCGTTCGATCGGAGAACTCGTTCCTGAGCATCAACTGCGGGGCGCTGACCGAGAGTCTGCTCGAGTCGGAGCTGTTTGGCCATGTGAAGGGGAGCTTCACAGGCGCGACCAAAGACAAGCAGGGGCTATTCGTCGCCGCCAACGGCGGAACGCTCTTCCTTGATGAGGTCGGCGAGATGGTGCCGGCCACCCAGGTTCGACTGCTTCACGTGCTGCAGCAGCATGAAGTGATCCCGGTCGGCGCTACGGAACCTACCCTGGTCGATGTACGGATCATAGCCGCGACCAATGCCGACCTCGACGAGCAAATCCGGCTCGGTTATTTCCGGAGCGATCTCTTCTACAGGCTCAACGTGATCGCCATTCATTTGCCACCGCTGCGCGAGCGACGAGACGACATCCCGCTTCTGGCGGAGAACTTCCTGAAGCGTTTCGCAGGTCAGCGCAAGGATCAGCCAAAGACCCTTACCGAGGATACGTTGGAAACGCTGATGGAGTACGATTGGCCCGGTAATGTGCGAGAGCTCGAGAACGCGCTTGAACGCGCTGTCGCGATGACGCCTGGCGAGGTCATCAGCAGAGATACTCTTCCGGAGAGGGTCATCGAGCGTCAGCCTCTGCCGCTGGTCAGCGGGCAAGTGCCGGCCAACCCGGCGCTCGAGGTGATCGAGCGTGCGTACATCGAGTGGGTGTTGAGGGCCGAGGGTGGCAACAAGACACGAGCTGCGGAGGTGCTTGGCATAGATCCTTCGACTCTGTATCGAAAGCTGGCCCGCTTTGACGCCGGCGAGTGACCGGCGTGTCGAGCTGCGTCTGGCCGGGATAATAGCCGCCGCGCTTCTGGTACGTGGCCTCCTCTTCTGGCTGCGCGGCGAGTACCTCGATTGGGACGAGGCGATGTATCTGCTCGTCGCCCGTAGCTTTCTCGAGGGCGGCGAGCCAACACTGAACGGGTTACCCCATACGGCGCTCGGTCCTTTCGTTCCGCTGGCGAGCGCCGCCGTCTCGCGCATCCTGGGGCTCGAGCTGCTCGTCGTTCAACGTCTGCTCTCGGCTCTCGCCGGCGCGTTTCTGATCCTCCCGGTCTGGTACCTCCTGCGTGACAATGCCGGCCAGCGCGTCGCCTGGACGGCGGTTCCCCTCCTGGTGGCTTGGCCGGCGCTGATCGACGTCGCCCCGAAGTTGGGCCCGATGTGGCAGCATATGTATGCGGGAACCGAACCGACGTACTTGTTCTTTCTGTTCGCCGCGCTGGCGTGTGGAGAAGCCGCCCTGAAACGGCGCGGCTGGTCCACACTGGTTCTTGCCGTCGTCGCCGGTAGTCTGATGGCCTGCGCCTTCATGACCCGTGCCGAGGCGGTCGCCTTCGCCGGGCTGTACTTCATCTTCCGGGGGGTGCTGTGGGCCCGGGCTCGTGGCGATGGACGAGGCCTTACCGTGCCCGTACTGGCGGCGCTCGCCTTCCTGGTCACCGCCGGCCCGCACTTGCTCTTTCTGCGCCAGGCGAGTGGGGAATGGATGCTCAGCGGCCAGCCTGCGACGATGAAGCCCATGGCAGAGACGCTTCAGGATGTGTTCAGAGATGACGCATACCTGGCGAACTTCGTGCGGGCTTGGTACAGGCTGGATGCAGGCCACCGGCATTTCCAGAACCCGTACTGGGGCACGCCGGAGGGTGTGTCGCGGGAGGTGCAGAAGAGCCAGTTCGCGCAGCTGGCCGCGACCGAGACGCCGGTGGAGCGCGGCTGGTGGGGCCGTGTCGGGAACCGGCTGCTCAACTATGCGTACGCGCTCTGGACGTTGTGTGGGCTTCTGTTCTTGCCGTTCGTCGTGGTTGGGATCGTGATGGCCCGGAAGCGCGAGCTTCCGACGTTCGCGCTGGCGGGATTCGGCGCCAGCCTTGTGGTCAGCCTGTACCTCGTCGCTCTGCCGCGCTTCTTTCTCTACCTGGTGCCGGTCCTGGCGCTATGGGCGGCGGACGGCATTCTCGCCGTCGCCGATCGCGTGCCCCGGTTCAAGGAACTGACGACTCGCTTCCTGGTCGGTGCTCTCGTCCTTGCCTCGCTGGTCGTGGTCGGCCGTCGGTCGATGGGCGAGCTGGCTCAGAACCTCTCTGTGGTGGCGGACGAAGATCGCTGGGCCGGGGAAGCGCTGTCCGCGGCCTTGCCCGATGCCGAGCGAGTCATCCATTGGCACCCGCGTTTCGCCTACTGGGCCGGTTGGGCGTGGCGTACTATGCCGTATGCTACGCTCGATGACATAGCCCACTACGCTGTGATTCAGGACGCGGAGTATGTATTGCTCGCTCGTGGTGGGTTCTCGCCGTTGAGCGCTGAAGCCTCGCACATACTCGTCATCTTGGACGACGCGCTTCTCGATGCGTTGCGGGCAGAGCGGCCCGATGCGGACGGTCGGCACTCGCATCCGCAAATGCTGCTGAGCGAGGTCAGCCCGGTAGCCGGATACGCGACCGGGGTACTAGGTCTGGACCGTTGATGGTCCGAGTGAACGGGAATCGTTGTGCCTGCCCAGATGCTGCGACGAGGGGAGAGGTGAATGGCCGAAGTACTCGAGTCGACTGAACCGGTTCGCGGCGCGCCGGACAGGGGTACGGTCGTGCGGTTGGCCCTGGCGGTGACCGCCGCCTTCGCATTGCGCGCTGTGCTCCTCTGGCTTCGTGGCGATTTTCTCGACTACGACGAGGCGATGTACCTGCTGCTGGCGCGCAATCTTGGCGAGGGCGTTGGCTTCTCGCTCAATGGTATGCCGCATAGCGCGTTGGGACCGTTCGTACCGGCGGCCACGGCGACGCTTGCTGGCCTTTTCGGCCTCGACCTGCTCCTGGCGCAGCGACTGCTGGCGGCGCTCTCGGGGGCGCTGGTTCTCGTTCCCGTCTGGTATCTCCTGCGCACGCACGGGCATGAGCGGGTCGCCTGGATAGCTGTGGCCCTCCTCTCGGTGTGGCCGGCGCTCATCGACGTCGCGCCGAGGTACGATTCGATGTGGCTCGACAAGTACGCGGGGACGGAACCCACCTTTCTGCTGTTCCTGTTCGCTTCCCTCGCGGTTGGCGAAGCCGCCCTGAGGCGACGTGGTTGGCCGGCGCTCGCCCTTGCGGCATTGGCAGGGGCAACGCTCGCCGCCGCTTACATGACTCGTGCCGAGACGGTCGTTTTCGGGGGACTGTACGCTGGGATACGGGCGGTCCAACTGCTTCGCGGGCCTGGAGCTCGGCGGAGCCTTGTCGCCGCCGCGGCCGCCGCACTGGGATTCCTGGTC
>JBDHHZ010000261.1:0-6090 GCA_039589115.1 Gemmatimonadota bacterium
CGCCTTCGTCGCCTTCGCCGATGCCGTCTTACTCGCGGGCTTCTTCGCCCGGGCGGTCGGCTTCTTCCGACTGGCGGCTGGCTTCTTCGTCGTCGTCTTCGGTTTCTTCTTCCCGGTCCCCGATCGCTTTGCCATCACTCTTCCTCTTCGTCTCCCGACTACATCCACCCCACCGCGAACGGCTAACGCGCGGCGAGCTTGAATACGATTTTCCTGAACGCTGGCCGCTCCCGGCCCGCGTTCAACTGCACGAGAATGCGCCGCTCTATCATCTGCAGCTCCATCAGCCAGGCCGAGGAGCGTACTTCCACGAACAGCTTGTCACGATCGAAACCGACCGGCGTCGCAACGTGGGCGATCTGCGGCCCGACCCGCTCGGCCCATTCGGGGATAACCGACGCCCGCTCCACGCCGTCCCAGAGCCCGCGCGCCCGGAGCAGGCCGCCGATCAAACCCCCGATGCGCTGGGGCGGTCCACCGCGCTCGTCGTTCACGCGGGCTTCACCGTGCCGCTGACGACGCGGTACTCCACCAGGCTGTCGCCCATGAGGGCGATCTCGCTCGGTTTCGGCGAGGTCACGAACACCTGCCCCCATTCCTCAGCGGTGAACAACTCGACGACACGCTCGGCCCGCCGAGGATCGAGCTCCGCGAATACATCGTCCAGCATGACGATCGGCCGTCTTCCCCGCGCAGCGCGCAGCGTTTCCGCTTCCACGAGCCGCAGCGCGACCGCGGCACTACGTTGCTGGCCGGCCGACCCGAAGCTCCTGAGCAGCATCGCCTCGGAGCCGCCCGTCATCCAGAGTCCGAGGTCGTCGCGGTGCGGCCCGACCAGCGTCAGCCCGCGGCGGCGCTCTCTGGCGGCCTGCCGATCGAGCTCGAGGTGGAAAGCCTCGGCCCAGCCCTCGCGCGGCATCTGGCGGACGTCGGCCGCCGGAACCGAGGGCTTGTACTCGAGCCCCGCTTCCTGGCCTCCCGATATCGCCGCGTAGTACCGGGAGAAGCTCGCCAGTCTCGAGTCCACCCAGCGCGCCCGGGCTTCGGTGATGCGGCTGCCGGTTTCTACGAGGCCGCTGTTCCAGGCCGCCAGCTCGTCCGGGCTCGCCGAATCGCGCAGCAGCCCGTTTCGCTGGGAGAGGACTTGGCGATAGCGCTGCAGGGCTGCGAGGTAGCCCGGCTCGACCAGCGAAAGGATGATATCCAGAAAACGCCTGCGCGCGCCGGGGCCGCCGGCCACAATCTCGACATCGCTGGCTGTGAAGATGATCGCGCCTACCCGCCCGATCGCTTCTCCCACACGATCGGGCTCCCGGCCATCGACCGTGACCTTCTTCCGGCGGCCTTCCCGCGAGTAGCCCGCCGCCACCTCGGCCTCCTCACCACCCCCAGCCGTCGATAGCTGCGCTTCCACCCGGAAGTTTCCAGGTAGTAGATGGCCTCCAGCAGGTTGGTCTTGCCCTGGCCGTTGTCTCCGATCAGGGCCGCCCCACGCTCCGGAAACTCGACGGATTCATCCTCAAAATTCCGGAAATTCCGGAGACGCAGCCGCTGTAGTAACACGGCCAAAATATAAGGAAATTAGCGACCTTTCTCAAGGTCGGCCGGGCGCAGTCGTGGCGCCAATTTCAGGCAATTTTCCGGGCCGGGCGAGCCGGCCACAGGCTCCCTAGCGGCGGGCCCGGAAGCCGCCGACTCCCCGCCCCACGATGCACGCCTGCGGGAACAGGTCGCACTCGATTACCGTGACAAAAACCGGCTCCGAGAGATGCCGAACAGCCTGTGCGTCCTCCGCCACGCCACGTACCTCCAGGGCGGCGCCGGTGGGAAGCGCTGGGATCCGAACGCCGAACTCCGCCTCCACAAAGACGAGGGTCTCCCGGAACTCCCTGCGCGCCCGGGCGACGGTATCGAGCTCCGAGACGACCTTGATGAAGTATCCGATGGCGCGGACCTCACCGATCGCCTCGATCACCACCAGCGAAGTCGAGTCGGAAGGCATCACCGACTCCCTATCCGGCTCCGTGACGCTGACCGTGACCGTCGGCGGGCCAAACTCCTCGACACCGGTGGGGCGCGCGCGGGAGTCAGCGCAGCCGGTCGCGCCCAACCCGATGAGGGCTGGGAGAGTCAGCCAGAGCGACGGCGGCGGCTTCCGCAGGGAAAGTGACATCTGTCCTCGGCTAGCGGTGCAGCCGGTGTAAGGCGCGGAACGCGACCGGCAGAGGGCCAGCGCAGGTCATCATCCATACTAACGAAAGGGAGGCGAGCCGGGTTTCGCCGGGCCCGGCCGGCTACTGCAACAGGTCACGCCAGGACGTCCTGCGCGGCTCCAGCGGATCGTCGTGCTCGACCCGGTCCAAGAGGCCATCCAGTATCAGGCGTACCCTCGCCAGCGCGCGGCGGTAGCCCGCCCGGGCAAGTGAAAGGGTAGCGGCTAGGGGCGCCGGCGCGAGCGCCACCCAGACGTCGGGGATGGGCGACGCAAACACAACGGCGATGGTCATGAGGGCCACCGGCGCCCCCACCGCCACGCCAAGTCCCCAGAACCACCCGGATCGTGCAGTGCACAAGTCCATGGTCATCGAGACCTGACACGACTCCTCGCTCAGCGGGACCACCTGCAGCCCCACCCGGCCCTTCTTGGCCAGTTGATAGCCGCGCCCGAACAAGTCCGACAGGCCCCGCTGGAATGACGCCACGACGCCCTTGTCCGGCTCCCACAGCGATTCGGTCCTCGTTCGCCTGACAAGTCGCAGGCTCTCGTTCGACTCGAAGTGAGCCTCCATCTCCAGCTTCACTTCCTCCGCCGGTCGCTGGACCACTCGGCTCGCCGTGAGCAGGCCGGGGCCGCAGACCCCGGAGATCCAACCGCGCTCCGCCAGCAGTCCGCCGGCACCGCCGTGCTCGGCAAGCGCACGCCGGATGTTGGCCTCCGAGAGACCGACTTCGTGCGCGATGCGAACGACGTCCGCCTCGCTCAGCTCCGGTACCGTGCTACCGGCAGCGGCCTCCAATTCCGCCGCCCGCCGGATGACGGTCTCGAGGTCGTGGCGCGTCAGGTAACGTCCCTGGCCGGGTTCGTCCATGGTCCGGTATGCAGTGTGCAGTATGAGGTGACCGGTAGCCGCTAGCCGATTATTCCTTCTTCTCTACAGGCGTGGTCTCGCCGGATGCCAGGCGGCCCGGCACCTCGCCGGCCGGCGGCAGCTCCGGGACCTCGTCCTCGACGTCCTCCAGCTCTTCCTCGTCCGGCGCGACGGCCTTACGCGTGGCCCGCATGAACGGCTCGAAGAGCTCCATAGGGATGGGGAAGAGCGTGGTGGAGTTGTTCTCCGCGGCGATCTCCGACACGGTCTGCAGGAAGCGAAGCTGCAACGCCGTCGGGTCGGCGCTCATGATCTTCGCCGCCGCCACCAGCTTCCGCGAGGCCTGGTGCTCGCCGAGCGCGTTCACGACCTTCGCGCGCCGCTCGCGCTCCGCCTCCGCCTGCCGCGCCATCGCCCGCTTCATCTCCTGTGGCAGATCGATGTCCTTCACCTCGACCGCGGTGACCTCGATCCCCCAGGCGTCGGTTTGCTCGTCGATGATCGTGCGGAGCATATCGTTGTACTTCTCCCGCTCCGCCAGCAGATCATCGAGCTCCGCCTGCCCGATCACCGACCTGAGCGTGGTCTGCGCGAGCTGCGATGTCGCAAACAGGAAGTCCTCAACCTCGACAATCGCCTTGACCGGCCCGGAGACACGGAAATAGAGAACCGCGTTCACCTTCACCGACACGTTGTCCCGGGTGATCACATCCTGGGGCGGGATGTCCATGGCGACGATCCGCAGGCCGACCCGCTGCATACGCTCGATGCCGAAAGGCACGAGGAAGATGAGCCCGGGCCCGCGAGCCGAGCGCAGACGGCCCAGCCGGAATACGACCGCGCGTTCGTACTCCCAAAGAACCCTGAGGCTGGTGGCCAATGCGATTGCCCCACCCACGGCGAGGCCTGCAAGTAGTATCTCCACGACGACCCCCGTGCTTTGAAATGGCGATGGGAATGGTGCGGATGCCTAACTTAGCCGCCGTCCCGGACTCGCGCGAGAAGCCGGATCGGGCCGAAAAAAAAGAAACCCCCGGCCCCCAATCCGGTCACGTTCCGGCGCGTGCCGGGACCGGACTGGTCCGCCAGGGGCGTCTCTGGTCGTCTGGACCTGCGTCAGATCTCTACTTGCCGAGAGTGAAGACGTAGGCAGCGACCTGCTTGACCTGCTCCTCGGTGATCCCGCTGCCGCCCTTCGGTGGCATCGCGGTGCCGGTGGTCGAGGCGCCCGAATCGACGCCATTCATGATGGTCTCGGCGATGGCCTCGTACGAGCCATCGCTGTGGGTCCACTCGGCGTCCGTCAGGTTGGCTCCCAGGCCGGGCATGCCCTGGCCCTCAGCGCCGTGACACACGTAGCAGAGACCAGCGCCGGCATAGGCTTCCTTGCCCTGGGCTACCATCTCGGCCGTGACGCCCTCGGGCAGCTCGGCCTCCTGCTGCATCTCACCGCCCTCGGCCATCGCCGACTCGGCCGTCTCCCCGGCGGCCGCTTCCTGCTCGCCGGCCTCACCGCCGGAGCAGGCGATGAAAGCCGCCATGCCGATCGCTAGTCCCAGAACGATCACTGCGTTCTTGCGATACATCGCTTTCCCTCCGTGTGTTGACAAAGCAACCCGCAACCGCCAGACGCCACTCGTACCGGCCCTTCGACGCGGCCGGTTCATGGGCGCCGGCTGCGAGCTGCACTGGAACTCAATAGAACAGGAAGATACGGGGCGCATAATACCCGGCCCCTCTGGGCACGTCAAGCAGACTCGGCGCTCAGTCCTCGCGACCGGCCCCACAGCGAGCACAGAACGACCAGGCGGGGTCGAGATCCGCGCCGCAGGCCTGGCAGACGTCGGGAAGTAGGCGGCGAGCGCAGAACGGGCAGAAGGCGGCGCCCTCAGGAACCGCTTCTCTGCACTGCGGGCAGAAAGGCAATGGCGCCGCCGGTTCCGCCGCCCCGGCCGCCTCCTCGGCGCCGGTCTCCGGCGAGCTGTCAGACTGTTCAGCAGCCTGTTCTGCGCTCTCGATCGCCTCGCTCACCCAGTCGGTCGCCTCGCGCAGCTCGGGCGGCGCATACCGTATATCGCCGGGCGGCGGGATCTTCTCAGGGTTGAGCGAGATCTTGACATCGGGAAAGGCCAAGAAGCGGCGGATATCGGGCAGCGACTCGTCGAGCCCAGCCTTCAGTTCCCCCTGCATGACCGGATCGCTCTCGACGTAGCCCCGCTCACCGGATAGCAGCCGGGAGAAGACGACCTCGTAGTCGTCGTGGGACCGGAAGCCGATGGAGTCGCGCACCCGTCGGTAGGGGATCACCTCGTGGTGAACTTCCGCCACGGTGATCGGCTCGCGCAATGCGATCGGTCGCTCGCGCCGGAGTACTTCTACGAACTCGTAATAGAGGCGGTCGAGGTCGTCCATCGCGCCGGCTAGTCCTCTCCCTCGAACAGGTAAGCGGTGTCTTCGAGACGGCTCCCACGCGAATCAGATACGGCGTACTGGCGATCCGGCCGCAACGCCGCGGCTCCATACTCGCCATTCTTGTTCACGGCGTAGAAGTTCACGTTAAAGTTAGGGCGGCCTCGCTCGTCTAGCAGCCGCTTCTCCACAGTGAAATGCACTATGCGGCGCAGAGTTTCCAGGCAGGCATCGACGGGTGCTAGGCCGCGCCGCATGTGCTCGACCACCAGCATCGAACCGCACGATTTGATCACCGCCTCGCCGCGTCCGGTGGAGCCCGCCGCGCCTACGTCGTTGTCCACATACAGCCCGGCACCGATGATCGGGCTGTCGCCCACGCGGCCCGGCACCTTGAACGCGAGCCCCGACGTCAGGGCGCAGCAGTTGATCGTGCCGTAGTCGCGCTGGCCGATCCAATCGTCCAGCAAGCTGTAATCGGTGATGCCCTCCTCCGACTCCTCGGGCGTCAGGTAGTCATCCCTCGTGCTCAGCTCGGCACGCCAGCCGAGCCAGGCGCGCCGGGCGCGATCGGTCAGCAAGTTCTCCTTAG
>JBDHHZ010000262.1:0-4556 GCA_039589115.1 Gemmatimonadota bacterium
GCTTGTACCACCGACCCTCGGTCCCCTGGAACAGCGTCGTCGTCGCCGCGCCGGCGGCCAGCGACCTCTCGATCTCCGCTCCGTATAGGTCCAGGCTATGCACCCGATCGCCGACCGCGGCGCCCGGCCACGAGGCGACCAGCAGCCCACCAGCGGAATCGAAGATGAAGGCGCTGGACGAGACCGGAGCCAGCTCCTGCAGCCGCGTTGAATACGCCTGGAACAGTCGCGTCCCTTCGTCGCCTGCCCGCAGTTGGCTGGCCAGACCACCGTCCAGTCCCGAAGCAGCAGCCAGCGCGACGGCCTCCAGCTTCTCATCCAGCCCGCGCTCCAGCGCGCTGCGCGTAGAGCGGTACAGCACCCAGCCCCCGATTCCGAGGGCCGCGGCGGCGAAGACCACGAAGGCGACGGCGAGTCGATGACGAAGCGGCATACTGCTCCTTTCACGGGCCCCGAAGGGCAAGGCATATGCCAGGGTCCGCCCGCAGGCGGCCTCGAGCTAACATCTTACGCAACAACCGGTTAGGAAAGAGGCGAGCCGCCGGCGCGCGGCCGCCGCTCGCCAGGCCTTCAGGTTTCTGAACGGGCGCCTGCAGGATTCCGCAGAGGCTGCCTGCCGGCGCCGCTGCCGGTGGGTGGCCACGGGGGGTCGGTGCGCCTAAATTATATGTGCAGTTCTCCTGCGGCTCCGCGCGATTCCCGCCAATTCCTTGCGACAGCCGCAGCAAGCCCGGACGGTCGGCACGAGGTTCCCCGCCAGAAAGCGACCCTGTCCTCCTCGAGCGTCGGCCGGCCTGGAGGGACACCCATCATCAGCGCACATCGAAGTCGGGCCGGAGAGGCCAGGTCAGTCAAGCGGCACGAAGCGAGGCTGTAATGAACCAGAGTCGGAGATACGTGGCGGGTGTCGACGGCTGCAGGGAAGGCTGGGTCGTAGTACTCCTCGAGTTGAACGGCGACCGGAGCATTACCAAGGAGAAGTTCCGGGTGGTAGAGTCGTTCCAGAGCGTCCTGGCTTTACCCGAGACGCCGCGCTTCGTGGCTGTGGACATCCCGATCGGACTCCCCACCGTCGCTATGCCGGGCGGCCGCTCCTGCGACAGGGAGGCACGCCAGCTGCTCGGGAAGCGAGCATCGAGCGTCTTTTCACCGCCGGTGCGCGCCGTGCTCTCCGCCGACTGCTACGAGAAGGCGGTGGCGCTGAGCCGGGCGAGCTCGCGTCACACGATCGGCATCAGCCGCCAGGCCTACAGCTTGGTCCCCAAGCTCCGCGAAGTCCACGACGTCATGATGCCCACCCTGCAGGCGCGCATCAGGGAGATCCACCCGGAGCTGAGCTTCGCCATGATGAACGGCGGTGATCCGCTGGGCGAATCGAAGCGCACGGATCAGGGCCGCTCGGACAGGCTGGGCCTCCTGGCGCAGCACTTCAAGAAAGTGGAGAAAGCGCTGGGATCGGTGAAGGACTCGGTGGAGCATGACGTCATCGACGCCTACGCCGCCGCCTGGACCGCCTGGCGCATGGCGCGTGGCAAAGCGCGCTATATCCCAGAGGAGCTGCAGATGGATTCCCGTGGCCTGCGGATGGGAATCTGGTTCTAACGGGAGTTAGGGAGTTCGGGTGTTAGGGAGCGCTAGTAGAGTATTTGAGCAATTGAGCGTGGGAGACTTCGAGTTTAGGAGTTCGCTGCAGGGCCTCACCCATCGTTTTTGAGCGTCCGTTGATGCTCGCCCACCATAGTACTCATGTGTCACACCGCTTCCCCAAACTCCAGGGTATGACTATAATAGTCATAGTAGTCATATTCCTGGAGGAGCTATGTCGAAGATGCTGTCCGTCGCCGAAGCCAAGGCCGCCCTCTCTGAATGCATCCGCTCCGCCGAACGGGGCGAGCCAGTGGTCATCACGCGTCATGGGAAGCCGGTGGCGGCGTTGGTCAGGGCGGCGGATCTGGAACAGCTGGAGCGTCTGCGTGCGGCGGGCCCCGAGAGCGGGCTGGTGAGCCTGGCGGGTGGCTGGGAGGGCTCGGAGGAGCTGGTACGGTACCTGGAGGACTCGCAGCGCACAGGGCGAAGGGAAGGCCCGGAGCTCGACTAACGATGGCCTACCTCTTCGATACCGACGCCATATCGGAGGTCCTGCGCAGGAGACCGGCGCGACCCTACCTGGAATGGCTTGGCACGGTCCCGCGGGACCAGCAGTACACAAGCGCGGTGGTGATCGGAGAGCTCTACAAGGGTGCGTTTCGATCGGGGGCGCGAGAGCGCCACCTTCATAGCATAGAGGAGCGTGTGCTACCGGCCGTGACGGTCCTGCCGTACGACGTCGCGACGGCTCGCGTCTATGGTGAGGTTCGCGCTCGACTGGAGGAGGCCGGCACCGTGCTCGCCGACGCCGACTTACAGATAGCCGCTACCGCAATCCACCACGGCCTCGAGTTGGTGACGGCCAACCTGCGTCACTTCGAACGAGTTGAAGGCTTGCGGGTCAACCGCGTCCTGGCGGAGTCTCGCGAGGGTCAGTGACCCTCGCCGGCGAGTTTCTTCCGGTATTTCCGAATCCAGTCTTCGACGCTCTCCGGGACGAGCAGCCGGTCGGCAATGGAGGCGACCTCTTCCGCCTCGCGCCACTCTTGCTCCAGCAGCTCCAGCTCGCCTTCCAGGGCGCGACGCTCGCTCTCCTCGTGGGCCGCCATCTCGAGGGCGAGGCGCACGTTCGCGTCCAGCTTCTTGAGCGCGCTACCATCGGGATTGTATTTGCCGACCCTGACTCCGCCTTCGACCGCCGCGACGCGGGCGAAGAGGCGTTCAGGCACCCGGGACTCTTCGATGAGCGTCACGGCATGGCGCACTTGAGATTCGGTGCCGCCCCACGAGTTGACCTTCGGGAGGATGTGACCGGCGGCGCGAATCGCGGTCGGCCCGCTGAGTAGCGTCGTCTCCCGCTTCCCTTTCCCACGGGCCGAGAAGAGCACGATCTTCTCGATTGGGCGATAGGGTACGATCAGAGACCAGCCGTCCGCCTCGTCCGAGGGAGTGAAGCGGACCTGTTTGAGGTCTTTACGCACGACGGAGCGACGCGTGCCGTCTTCGTCGCGGACTCGCGCGACGACCCTCTTCTCACCGCCGAAGATGAAGAACCAGAAGATGTCGGCTCCGGCCAGCGCCGCGCCGACCGAGACTGCCACCTTGGTACTGGTGACGATCACCTGGCGAATGCGGCGGCGAATGAACTCGCGGCCATACCGCCAGGCGGCGAACTCGCGGCGTAGCGGCCGACCGATGCGAACCAGCTCCAGCCCTTCGGACAGTCGAGCCAGCCCGATGTTATCGGTGGAGAAGCTCTGGGGCGTATCGTAGAACTGCTTCTCGCATTCCTCGATCGCCTCCCAGCGCTCCTCCAACGGGCTCAGGTTCCAGCGCCTGCAGTTCCCGCAGATCACCCATAAGCGGCCGGTTTCCCCATCGAAGGCTAGCCGGCGACCGACTGGGAAGTTCTCGACGGCTTCGTTGCCGCCCAAGTTGCGATTGCAGTAGATGCAGATCTTAAACATGCTCTCTATTGGGAGTTAGGGAGCGCTGGTTGAGTGAGGGAGCAGTGGAGTGAGGGAGACTTCGAGGTAAGAGTCACTCCGTACATCGCAGTCTCCCTTGCTCAATTACTCAATTACTCAACTAGGGCTCCCTAGCTCCCACCCGGTGTCTCTCGATCCACTCGGTGATCTCCTTGGGGATCAGCAGCGAGTCGGCGATCGAGGCGATCTCTTCCGCCTCGCGCCACGCCTCCTCCAGCGCGGCCAGCTCGCCTTCCAGGGCGCGCTGCTCGCTGTCCTCGTGCGCCGCCATCTCGAGGGCGAGGCGCACGTTCGCACCCATTCTATGCAGTTCCGTAGCGTCGGCATCGAAGATCCGGCCCGGTATCAGGGCGCCCTGCTCTGCCGCCGTACTGGCGAAAAGACGCTCGGGAGTACGGGCATCCTCGATCATCGTCACCGCTTCCCGTACCTGCGACTCGGTGCCTCCGAACTCGTTCACCGCAGGGAGAACTCGCCCCGCTGCCCGGATCGCCGTGGGGCCCGAAAGGGCAGTCGTCTGCCGCTTCCCCGCGCCGCGGTGCCACAACAGCATCCGCTTCTGTTCGGGGCGATAGACGACCTCGAGGGAGAACCCGTCCGCGCCATTGTGGCGGTACAGTTTCAGCCGCCTGGCCTCTTGCGGCGTGATGTACAGGCGCCTGCCACCCTCGTCGCGCACGCGAGCGACCACCCGGCTTTGCCGGAGGCCTATGACGAGCGGCAGCAGGTTCGCGCCGGCGATCACCGTTCCGATGCCAATAGCAACCTGCACCGCCGTGCCGATCAGGTTGCGTACCCTTCGCTGCCAGAACTCGCGACCGTAGCGCCAGGCGGCGAACTCACGACGTTGCGGCCTGCCGATACGGACCAGCTGAGTGCCCTCGCCGACTTGGGCGAGCCCGATGTTGTCGGTGGAGAAGCTCTTCGGCGTATCGTGGAACTGCTTCTCGCATTCCTCGATCGCCTCCCAGCGCTCGTCCA
>JBDHHZ010000263.1:0-4527 GCA_039589115.1 Gemmatimonadota bacterium
GCCATGGCGCACCTCTGCGCCGGCATCACCGACGAGATCGTCGCGCGGCTCAAGCGGGTGGGCGCCATCAAGGTCAGCGACCCCTACTCGGTTGAGCAGCTGGTCGGGCTGGAGCTGACGGGGCGCCAGCTGGCCGACTCGCTGGGCGTCGAGAAGCTGGTCTTCGGATCGCTGTACGCGACGGCGGAGGGGGTACGCCTGAACATGCGCGTCGCGAACGGCCGAACGAGCGCGACCCTATCTACGGGGCGTTACGATTGGGCGGCCGACTACCGGATCGAGACGGCAATCAACCTCGCTCAGACGTTCGTCGATGACTATGTGGCGGCGATCCCCCTCGTCGCCGTGCCCGCCGAGCGACCTGCCACCGCTCACGGCCCCGGTCGCGATGCCTACCTGGTCGGTAGAGCATCGCTGGGCCGCCGCACCGCTGCCGGTTTGGCCCGCGCACGTGAAGCGTTCGGCGAAGCGCTGGCCCTGGACTCCGCCTATGCTGCGGCCTACGCCGGGCTCTCGAACGTCTACGCCCTCTCACTCGCCTATCGCTACCAGAATGGAGCCGACGGCTACCGAGCGGCCGGGCTGGCACTCGCCATGGCGAACCGCGCCATCCGGCTCGACCCCGGCCTCTCGGCGGGCTACAGCGCGCGGGGCTATCTGGCGAGCCGCTCCTTCGCGCCGGTGACCCAGGTCGCTTCCGACTGCCGGCGCGCCATAGACCTGGAGCCGAGCGCCGCCGATGTGCTCTCCTGGTGCGCCCGGGTTCTGAACCAGCGCGGCGATGTGGACGCCGCGTTCCGCGCCGCCGAGCAGGCGATCGCGCTGGACCCACAGAACGCCGGACGCCGGCTGGCGCTGGCCTACGATGCCCTCGCCACGGGTCGCTACGATCGCGCGGCGGCGGAAGCGCACCTGGCCGGCGATCTCGAGCCGGATCTCATGCTGCCGCGGGCCATCGAGGCGCGCGGTCACCTTCTGGCCGGAAGAGCCGAGAGTTGTGCGGCGATGGACCTGGGGCCGCACGCAGGTCTGCGCGCCACATGCCTCTACGAGCTTGGCCGAGGTGCGGAAGCTACTGCCATCATCGACTCGCTGATCACCGCCCTGGAGACCGGGACGCTTAGGGATACGATCTTCACCGAGGTCATTCGTGCCGAAGATGTGGCAGCCTACTACGCGTGGGTGGGAGACGCATCGACGTCGCTCGAGTGGGTCAGGCGTGCCTACGAGCTGTCGCCAAGCGGTGTGGAACCGCGCATTTACGAGTCGGCACTATTCGACCGGGTGAGAGAGGACGACAGGTTCCGGAGCGAGGTCGAACGCATCCGTGCCGGCATTTGGGATCGCGTCCGCCAGGCTGCTGCCTCTTACTGATTCTCGCTAATCAGCTTCTGAAAGCCCGGATGATCGCGCAGCGCGGATCAACATTCCGTGGCCCTCACTCCTGGAAACAGGGGATCCGCTCGATGACGCGGTCGAAGCCCTCCAGCGTGATGAGCCGGTGGGCAGGCTCCTGGTCGTAGTCGACCTCCGTCGAAAGCAGGAGCTCGTGTCTTTCTTTCAACTCCTCGACGAACATCGTCGCCGTGGAACCGAACAGGTAGTAGGTCGGTCGAGCGCCGTCGTCGTTCGACATCATCCAGCGGGACTGTGCCCGCCCACCGCTGTCTATCCGGTGTGTTACGGTCTTGTCGCGCCACCTGCTGGAGGGGTCGCTCACGCGGGCGCCGGGCATCCAGGCGAAGGTCGGTCCTCTGTCTGAGCAATAGATGTGCGCGCCGCTGGGGAGGTCTTCCGTCGACTCGGGGTCGAAGTAGCTGGCAACCAGGTTCACTTCGCCGCTGGTCTCGTCGGTCACGCACTCCAAGACCCAGCGCTGTTGCTGCAGCGCATCTTCCCGGGTCTCGCAGGCCTGCTGGTCCTCAGCGCAACCGAGCAGCGCCAGAACAGACAAGGCGACGAACACAGATAGAATCCGGGACGGGAGGCTGTGATAAGTCATACTGGGCACAAGATGGTCGAGCCGAGTTCGGTGATCAAGTCGCCGGGTCTCCGGCTGGGCTGCAACTCTAGACCAACTCGGGCTGTCCAACAAATAGTAGCTGCAACCTCTTGTGCGACATTGTCCCTCCTGACGACGGAGAGTCCTTCATGACCGGCATCTTCCGCGACCTGCGGCATGGCCTACGGCTGCTTCGCAAGCGTCCCGTCTTCACCGCCATCGCAATGCTGACCATCGGCGTCGGCGTCGCAGCGACTACGACGATCTTCAGCGCCATCGAGGGCACGCTGCTGCGGCCCTGGCCGTTTCCAGGCTCGGATCGGCTGGCGGTTGTGCTGGCTACCTGGCCGGTTCGAGGGGTGACGTCGGGCTCGGTGAACTATGCCGACTACGAGGACTGGCGCGAAGCCGGCATCTTCGAGCACGTCGCCGTGTACAGAGTGGACAACCGCGATTTGGCCGACGGATCGGGCGAGCCCGAACGAATCCGCGCGCTGAACCACAGCGAGGACTTCTTCGCCACTTTAGGCGTCGCGCCCACCCTCGGCCGGCTCCCAGAGCACGGGGAGTTCGGGATCGGTGCGCCGCGGGTCGCGGTTCTTTCGTACGGTCTGTGGCAGACCCGGTTCGGCGGCGACCGCGAGGTCATCGGCCGGACCATACGGCTGGACGGCGAGCCGGTCGCCGTGATCGGTGTGATGTCGCCCGAGTTGGACGTACTCCCGGCGCCGCTCTTCGTGCCGCTCAGACCGACGCCGCGCAGGCTGGAGGGCTGGCGCGACCGGGACAGCTTCGGGTTCGCCTCGCTGGCGCGTCTGCGCCCGGGGCAGACCATCGACGAGGCGCGGACCCAGCTGGTGGCCATCGCTTCCCGCATCGAGAGCGACTATCCCCAACTTCGGGCGGGCAGTTCCGCCGACATCGTTCCGCTCAGCGAGCGGGTCGTTGGGAGTGAAACGCGGACGATCCTCTGGGTGATGCTCGGCGCGGTCGGTCTCGTGATGCTGATCGGCTGTGTCAACCTCGCGAACCTACAGTTGGCGGGCGCGACGCGCCGGGGACGGGAGCTGGCCATTCGTACGGCGATCGGTGCCGGCCGCGGACGCCTGGTCCGGCAGCTGTTGGCCGAGAGCCTGGTGCTGGCGCTGGCCGGCGGTATGCTGGGTGTGGCGCTGTCGGTCGGCGGGATCCGGCTGCTCATCACCCTGGCGCCGACCGACGTACCCCGGATCGACCAGGTCGGCCTGAATGCGCCGGTGCTCGGCTTCGCACTCCTCGTCTCGATCGCTTCGGCCCTGATCTTCGGCTTGCTACCGGCGCTGCGCGCTACCAAGCAGGGCCCGGCCCGGGCGCTGGCCGACTCCGCGTTCGGCAGCACAGCCGGACGGCAGGGCCGCCGCACGCTCAGCGCACTGGTCGCAGCGGAACTGGGGTTGGCCGTCGTGCTGCTGGCCGGCGCGGGGCTGATGCTCCGCAGTGTAGCCAGCCTGCGCGATGTGGACCCCGGCTTCGACGTCGACAACATGATCACCTTTCGGTTGACCCTGCCTTCGGCACGCTACGAGAGCCGCCGGTCGGTAGTAGATGCGTACGTGCGACTGCGAGAACGACTGGAAGCGGTGCCCGGCGTCGAATCGGCGGCAGTGACGTCAGCGCTGCCGCTCGGCGGCGGCGGGTTCATCCTGTTCCGAGCGCACCTGCCGGAAGGACGGCCCGAGCCGCCGGACGGCGAAGAAGTGCGGGGGAATTGGGACGTGGTCCACCCAGGCTACTTCGCCACGATGGGCCTGCCATTGATCGTGGGTAGGGAATTCACCGAAGCCGACGACGGTGGCGCGGTTCCCGTGATGATCGTAAACCGCGAGTTCGCACGTATGATGTTCGGCTCGGTGCGCGATGCGCTGGGGAAGCGCGTCCGCTCGTGGCGCGACGAGAACATCTACCGCGAGATCGTGGGCATAGTCGAGAATGTCCGCTACTTCGGCGCCGGCGACGAAACCCGCGGCGTGGTCTACGTACCGCACCGACAGGTCACCTGGCGCGGCATGGCCGTCGCAGCACGGGTCGCCGGCGGGCCGGCCGTCGGCGGCGCGATCCGCGCCGCCGTCCGCGAATTCGACCCCAACATCGCGCTGGCTTCATTCACGACGATGAGCCAGACCTTCGAGGATTCTATCGCCGAGCGGCGATTCGCTGCCCGGCTGCTCACAGCGTTCGCAGCCATCGCCCTGCTCCTCGCTGCCATGGGGATCTACGGAGTCCTATCCTACGCCGTCGCACAGCGGACCCGTGAATTCGGCGTGCGCATGGCGCTGGGCGCGAAAGCCGCCGACATGCGGAGCATGGTGCTGCGGGAAGCGGGAATCAGCCTGGCCATCGGTCTCGGCCTGGGCCTCGCCGCCGCCTTCGCACTCACTCGTGTAATGGAAGGATTGCTCTTCGGAGTGACCGCTACCGACCCGGCGACGCTCGCAGGCGCGATCGCCGTGCTGGTTGCCACGGCCCTCGCGGCGAGCTGGATCCCG
>JBDHHZ010000264.1:0-8590 GCA_039589115.1 Gemmatimonadota bacterium
AAGGCGATGGCCCTGGACCACGGAGAGCAGAACATCCGAGTCAACTGCATCTGCCCCGGCGACACCGACACCCCGATGCTGCGCGATGAAGCGGGCCAGCTGGGCGAGCCGGTCGATCGGTTCTTGGCGGAAGGTGCGCAGCGGCCGCTGGGCCGCATCGCGCAGCCCGAAGACATCGCCCAGGCGGCGCTCTACCTCGCTAGCGACGCCGCCGCATCGGTCACCGGCATATCGCTGGTAGTGGACGGCGGTGGGCTTGCCGGAGCCGGATAGGAGCGGAACGTGCAAGGACTAGAGAAGAAACGCGTCTTGATCACCGGCGGCGCCAGCGGGATCGGCGCGGCCACGGCCGAACGCTTCCTCGAGGAGGGCGCGAAGGTCGTCGTGCTCGACAGCGATCAGATCGGCTGCGAGCGAATCAAGAAGTTCCTGCCGCAACTGGCCGGCGTCATCCGGGCCGACGTCGCCGACCCTGACGACGTAGCTCGCGCTTTCGGCGAGCTGGACGAGATGGTCGGCGGCCTGGATGTGCTGATCAACAACGCCGGGATCAGCATCCGACACTCGATGCTGGACATCACACCGGACGAGTGGCGCCAGGTGATGGACGTGAACCTGAACGGTGTCTTCTACGTCGCCCAACAGGCGGCCCGCCGAATGAAGGCGGCGCGGGGCGGAGTGATCCTCAACACGGGGTCCACCAACGCCATCATGGGCTACCCGTACTACGCCGACTACAACGCATCGAAGGCGGGCGTGTTGGAGCTCACACGGTCGATGGCCCTGGAGCTGGCGCCCACCGTTCGCGTCAACGCCGTCTGCCCCGGCTACATCATGACGCCGATGCAAGAAGCGGAGTACACGCCCGAGATGATCAAGGAGGTAAACGAGAAGATCCCGCTGCGCCGCCACGGCCGGCCGGAGGAAGTAGCGGCGCTCTTCGCTTTCCTAGCGTCGGACGAAGCCAGCTACATCACCGGGCACACTTACGTCATCGACGGCGGCGAAATCGCCGGCGGCCTGGCCAGCCGTTAGCAGATCCGCTCGCACGGGCTCTGCGGCTCCCCACTCACATGCTGCCCTGCCGAACCATCGCCTCCAGGGCAAAGCGCGGACACACGCTTCCCCGGATGTAGTCGATCAGGTTCGTGGCGACGCTCCGTACTCTCGTCTCGACATTCGCATCCAGTACCCGGCCGTCTTCGTGGAACGCCTCACGCACGCGCGGGACCGATACCCACCCGGGCAGTACGATAGCCCCCACGTGCGAGCAGACGGAGCTCAACGCCTCCAGCGACTTGATGGCGCCGATCTGGCCGCCGGCCACACCCAGCAGGGCCACGGGCTTGCCGGCGATGCCCGAGGGGAAACCGAGATTCTCGATCACCAGCTTGATCACGCTGGAGAAAGATCCGTGATACTCCGGTGTCGCCAGGACGACACCCGTCGCATGTGAGATCGTCTCTCGCATGCTCTTGGCGCCGGGAGAGTCCCCGGTGCCCGGCAACGGCAGACTCAATGCGGCCGGGTCGATGACGTCGAGGTGAATATCGGAGTGCTTCTGGATCTCGTCCGCGACGAGAGCCACCGCCTTCGACGTGTAGTTGCCCGGCCGCACCGATCCTATGACGGCCGCGATTCGGATGCCTTCTCTATCCCCGTCCAATGGTCTCAACCTCCCTGTCAGGTTTCTATGTCGCTCACGAAAGATCTTGCAGTACGATCCGGTCCACCAGTGACTGATGCCCCCAGTCTCAACCCGGGTTTGCCAGTGCAGGTTTCCGAGCCTCGGCCGGGGGCCCGCGTTGCGCCGGCCGCTGGGCGACCCAACGTTTCCGGATGCTCGGGCATCCAAGGGGCTGAGCCCCATCGCCGCTGCTCCAGGAGCTACCCATGAGGACTACCGTCCGGTACCCGTTCGCCGTCCTGTCCCTGGTCCTATTGGGCACGCAAGCGTGTAGGACCAACGAGCCGCCCGATCAAGTAGCGACTCTAACGAGAACGGATCGACTGGCCGCGCTCGAGCTGGTAATCCCGACGCTGATGGACAGCGGCGGGGTATCCGGCCTCGCAATTGCGATCGTCAACGACACCGCCATCGCTTGGAGCCGCGGGTTCGGCATGCGGAGCCTCGAGACGAACGAGCCAGTGGACGAGAACACAGTGTTCGAAGCCGCGTCGCTCTCCAAGCCGGTGTTCGCCTACGCCGTCCTGCAACTGGTAGACCAGGGCCTGATCGACCTCGATACGCCTATATCCGAGTACTACGACTACGACGCGATCGCGCACGACGAGCGCGCCAAGAAGATCACGCCTCGCATGGTCCTCTGCCATTCGCCGGGCTTCCCCAACTGGCGGCCCAGGGACGGACAGCTGACCACCAACTTCGAGCCGGGCACAGAGTTCAGCTACTCCGGCGAGGGGTTCGGCTACTTACAGCGGGCGGTGATGCAGATCACCGGCGAGCCGCTGCAGGAGCTGACGGAGCGACTGGTGTTCGAGCCGCTCGGGATGACGAACAGCAGTTACATCTGGGACGACCGGCTCGAAGCGAACCTGGCCATGCCCCACGGGGGCGACGGCGAGGTGCTGAGGAAGGGGAAGCCGGGCAGAGGAAGAGGGCACGCCGCAGCTACCCTCCACACCACCGCCCCGGATTTCGCCCGCTTCATGATCGCGGTGATGGACGGAACGGAGTTGAGCTACAGCATGGCCGCCGCGGTGCTGACGCCGCAGATCGAGGTGGACACAGGCGTCACCTGGGGCCTCGGCATCGGGCTCCAAGAGAACGAAACCGGCCCCGCCTTCTGGCACTGGGGAGACAACACGGGCTACAAGGCCTACACGCTGACCTACCCGGAGCGCGGTGTTGGGGTCGTCTGGTTCACGAACAGCGAGAACGGTCACGCGATTCTCGAAGGCCTGCTCGATGCAACGGTCGGCGGCGATCACCCCGCAGTGGTCTGGCTGGACTACGACCAATACGACGCAGCGAATCGGCGGCTGCGGGAAGATCTCTGGAGAACGATGGAGGAACAGAGCGTCGAGGCCGCGATCGTACAGTACCACGAATCGAAAGCGACGCGCCCGCCCGAGGCCCTCGACGAGTACGTGCTGAACAACCTCGGGTACCGGCTGATGCGCAGCGATCGCCTGACCGAAGCGATCGAGATCTTCAAGCTGAACATCGAGGAATATCCGGACGCCTGGAACCCTTACGACAGCATGGGCGAGGCCTACCTGAACGCCGGCGAGCTGGAGTTGGCTATCGAGTTCTACGAGAAGTCGGTCGAGCTGAACCCGGAGAATACAGGCGGGATCGCGGCGCTGGAGCGGATCCGTCGGGAGATGGGGAGCCGGGGGAGTGAGGGAGCGCTGATAGAGTGAGGGAGTACTGGAGCAAGGGAGACTGCGAGTTTAGGAGTGACTCCTATCTCGAGGTCTCCCACACTCCACTGCTCCCTCACTCAACTAGGGCTCCCTACCTCCCCACCTCCCGTCTTACTACCCGGCAGAACAGGAACTGCTGCTCGGAGCAGGACGGCGTCGTATGCATCTCGATCACGGATTCGAGCAGGTCGAACTCCGTCCCCAGAAGCTCCAGGAGCGACTCGGGATCGTAGCGTCTCACGTCGAGGCCGCTGCATCTCGTCGGGCCGTCGGGACCGAAAGTGGCGATGACAGCCTGTCCGCCGACGGCCAGAGCGCCGAGCAGCGATTGTCTATAGGCGAGGCTCTTCGTCCTCGAGTAGGAAGTGCAGGACGGCGCGGTCGTGCCAGAGGTCCCACGGGTGAGGAGAGCGGAAGTGCGTGACGTCGCCTTCGAACCACTCGACGAGCGCGGCGCGCTCCACCAAGCGAGCCCTGGTGACCTCCAGCGCGCGGCGCGACACGTCCAGCACACCGATCTTTCTATGCCCGACATCGAGGAGGTGATCCACCAGCGACGACGTGCCGCCGCCCACATCGATGATCCGCGCATCGCGATCGAGGGCCGCCGCCTCGATCATGCGCAGCGACTCTTCCGGGGACGGCTGGAACCAGGTGAGACGGGTGGGGTCGTTCCGCTGGTAAACGCCCTCCCAATGAGCCGTTGGGTCGAACCGGTCGCCCGAGCGATCTTCGGTCTGCATGCTACCGTTTTCTCAGGAGGATCACCGCGAACATGTCATGAGCCCAAACGGGTAGCGCCTCGCTGAATCCCGCCTCCTTAGCTTCAACCAGCGCCTGCTCGATAGTGAGGGGATAGTCGTCGCTCTCTTCTTTCTCGAAGTTGCGCTCCAACAGATCTTCCGAGCACCCGGCTTCGCGAGCGAACGCCACCCGGTACTCTACATAGTGACGTTGCACCGAATCGTCCGGGTGACGGATCATGTCGCCCCAGATGAAGCAGCCGCCGGGCTCCAGCCAGTCCAGCAGCTTCTCGAGCAATCGACTCTTCTCCTCGAACGCGATGTTATGAAGCACTAGGTTAGAGAAGATGGCGTCGAACCTCCCGGCAGGAGCGAAATCCAAGATGTCCTGGTGAACGATTTCCAGGCGTCCATCGCACGGGTCGTGCAGCCGCCTCGCTTCCGCGTACATCTCGTCGGATGCCTCGACGGCGGTGATGCGGGTCTCGGGAATGCTGCGGAGCACGACGCCCGATACGTTGCAGATCCCCGCGCCTACGTCCAGGACGGTCCGAGGCGCGGAAAGTAGCAGCAACTCCACGATGCACTGGACCATCTCGTCGTATCTGGGGACTAGCTGCCGGATCTTGGCGGAGTACTCACGCATCAAATCGGCATAGTAGTCCCACTTGTCCATCTCGTCAGTGCCGGAACAGTCGCCGCCCGGTGAACACCATGGCAACTTTATGCTCGTCGGCGGCGGCGATGATCTCCTCATCTCGAATGGAGCCGCCGGGCTCGACGATGGCGGTGACACCTGCCTCCGCCGCCGCATCGACGCCGTCGCGGAAGGGGAAGAAAGCATCGCTGGCCAGGACGCAACCCTTCTCGGGCGCGTGGCCGGCTTCGCTCGCCTTCAGGCCTGCGAGCTTGGAGGCGTCGACCCGGCTCATCTGGCCGGCGCCGATCCCGATGGCCATCTCGTCGCGGGCCAGCAAGATCGCGTTCGACTTCACACCCCAGATGGCCGCCCAAGCGAAGCGCAGGTCACGCATCTCTTCCTTCGTCGGCTTCCGCTTCGTCACGACGCGCCAGCCCTCGTCTTCGCCGGGCCAGGGTGGGTCGGAGCGAGTCTGCAACAGCGCGCCACCTGGCACGCCGCGCAGCTCGAGCTTGCCTTCAAGATGCCCGCGATCGGTCAGGTAGCTCGACACCTCCTCGGGGAAGCTCAGGATGCGGAGGTTCTTCTTCGAGCTGAGCCGCTCCATCGCCGCGTCGCTGTAGCTGGGCGCCACGACGCACTCGACGAAGAGCTCGGCCAATGACTCCGCCGCATCGCCGTCGACTTCGTGGTTTAAGGCGATGACCGAACCGAAGGCGCTGGTCGGGTCGGTGGACAGCGCGCGCTTATACGCCTCGACGACCGTATCGCCCACGGCGATGCCGCAGGGCGTCGTGTGCTTGATGACCGCGCAGGCGGGCCGCTCGGAGCGCGCGAACGGCGATAGCGACATGAGCGCGCCGTCGAGATCGAGGATGTTGTTGTACGAGAGCTCTTTGCCGTGATGCTGGACGAGCGCTGCAACGCCGCGGCGGCCAGGCGAATCGGCGATCTGATAGAACGCCGCCTCCTGGTCCGGGTTCTCGCCGTAGCGCAGGTCCTGGATCTTCTGCAGCCGCACGGAGAAATCCGCCGGGAACTCGCCGGCACCGGCGGACAGGTAGTGAGAGATCGCCGAGTCGTAGCCGCTGGTGTGGCGGAATACCTTAACGGCTAGTGCGCGCCGCCATTCGGGGTCGGGGTCGCCGGCTTTCAGCCTCTCGAGCGCCTGCGAGTAGTCGCCCGGATCACAGATTACAGTGACATGTGGGTGGTTCTTCGCCGCCTCGCGCAGCATCGTCGGCCCGCCTATATCGATCTGCTCGAGCGCGTCGCCGATGGTGACGTCGGGCTTGGCGATCGTCTCCTCGAACGGATAGAGGTTGACCGCCACGACATCGATGGGCTCGATCTTCTGCTTCTCCAGCTCCTTCATGTCGCTCTTCTTGTCGCGACGCGCCAATATCCCACCCGCGATCACCGGGTGCAGCGTCTTCACCCGGCCGTCCATGATCTCGGGGAAGCCAGTCGCCTCACTGACGCCCTTGACCTCGACGCCCCCCTCGCGCAGGGCACGAGCAGTGCCACCGGTGGAGAGGATCTCGAACCCGAGCTGAGTGAGCCCGCGGGCGAACTCGACGATTCCAGTCTTGTCGTAGACACTCAATACGGCGCGTGGCAACGTTCATCCCTCCGTATGTGGACGGTTTCTCAACTCTCCCAGGCGGGCTGCACGCTCGCCAGGGCTGATTGCTCGTCGGTCAACTGAAAACCTCGCTCCCCCGCCCCGAACGCGCCCCGGCGCACGCGTCCCTCCTCGCTCCATTCGACTTCGCCGCGTGCCAGGGCACGGAGCGCGGCGGGATAGAGCCTGTGCTCGTACTTGAGCACCCTGGCAGCCAGCGAGTCCGGCGTGTCGTCGTCGAGCACGGGGACGGGCCACTGGGCGAGGATGGGCCCGGTATCGTAGCGTTCGTCCACGAAGTGGATCGTGGGCCCGGAGATCACCACACCGCTTTCGAGAACGGCTTCGTGCACATGGTGGCCCCACATGCCGGTACCGCCGAAAGCCGGCAGCGGGCCGGGGTGGATGTTGATGATCTTCCCGCGGAAGGCCTGCACCACGCTCTCGGGCACCAGCTTCAGGTAACCGGCCAGTGCGATGATGTCGATACCATGCTTCGCCAGAACATCGAGCAGCGCGGCGCCGAACGCCTCGCTGTTCTCGAATTCCTTGGGCCGGACGACGGCCGTCGGCACAGCTGCCTTGCCCGCACGGTCCAGGGCGCCGATCTCCGGGCGGTCGCTGACCACCAGAGCGATACGGCAAGAAGGATCGGGGCTGCCATCGGCACCGAAGGCGTCGAGCAGCGATTGGAGGTTGGTGCCTCCGCCGGAAGCGAAGACGGCGACTGCTGGGATCTGAGACACCTCGAGCCTCTCATCTAAAGCTGTTGCTGATCCCGAATGCTGTATTCTGAACTCCGAATGTAGGATGCTGAAGTGTTTCCGCCCTTCAGCATCCTACATTCAGCATTCTACATCCAACATTCCACCCTCGCACTATTCACCGAGGCTGGTCAAAATCCGATCGGTCGCCTCGGCCAGATCCCTGACCTGCGGGTACCCGTCCGGCGCACCTTGACCAGCCGCCCCCGTGCTCACGAGCAGCGGCGTGCCACCCACCTGCTCGGTCACCGCGACGTCGCGCCAGCGATCGCCGACATAGAACGAGCGGGACAAGTCGATGGACATCTTCTCCGCTGCCCGAGAGTACATGGCGGTGGCCGGCTTGCGGCAGTCGCAGGGCCCACCGACATCGGGATGATGGGGACACCAGTAGACGTCATCCAGATGAGCGTCCGCTTGTTCCAGAAGCTCGAACATCCGGCCCTGTACAGCCTGGAATTCGTCGTGTGTGAACAGCCCCTTAGCGATGCCGGACTGGTTAGTCACCAGGACGACCAGTAGACCGGCCTCTTTGAGTCGCTTGATAGCGTCGGCGGCGCCAGGCAGCAGATGCACGCCGTCCGGGTCACCAAGATCGCCGCGCTCCTCGATGATCGTGCCATCGCGATCGACGAACGCGGCGCGTCGCATGGTCGGTTCTCTATCCATCTCCCCCCAGAGCTTTCACCACAGAATCGATGAAGTCGGTTTCTTCGTCAGGTAACACGGTCCGCGGGTCGAGACACAGGGCGCCGTCCCGCACGCGCCCAATGACAGGTATCGCCGCGTTGCGACAGGATACCTCGAGCTCCCGCTCGGAGCGACCGGAGACGCTCAGTCTCAGGATCCAGGTTTCCAGCTCGACTCCCGGGTAGGAGCCGCCGCCCACCTCGGCAGCGTCGGCCGCGACTTCGATCTCGGCCCCGATCATCGCCAACGCCGGCACCTCAGCCCGAGCTGTCTCCAGGTCGCGCCACAGCCTCAGAGTCGCTTCCAGCACGGCGATGGTCAGCTTGCCCACGCGCAGCGCCCGGAGCAGCGGGTTGCGACGCAAACGGTGGATCAAGTCGGCTCGCCCGAGGATGATGCCCGCCTGGGGACCGCCGAGCAGCTTGTCGCCGCTGAAGGTCACGATATCGGCGCCGCCATCGAGAGAGCCGCGAGCGTTCGGCTCGAACGGCAGCCCGAAGGCGCGCTCGGCATCGGGCAGCATACCGGACCCGAGATCGTGCACGGCCGGCAGGTCATGGCGATGCGCGATACTCGCGAGCTCCGCGATGTCCACCTCGCTCACGAAGCCCGCCTGCTCGAAGTTCGAGCGGTGCACCTTGAGCAGAGCCCCGGTCTCCGGCCCGACGGCGTTCTCGTAATCACTGGGGTGCGTCCGGTTAGTCGCGCCCACCTCGACGATCCGCGCGCCGCTCTTAGC
>JBDHHZ010000265.1:0-4964 GCA_039589115.1 Gemmatimonadota bacterium
GGGTACGCCGCCGGCGTATCGATGATCGTCACGATCGGGCGCGCGAATTTCTCCGCCAGGCGCATCAGGCGAAGCGCCTTCCGATAGCCCTCCGGATGCATCATCGCGAAGTTGCGCTTCAGATTCTCCTTCGTGTTGCGCCCCTTCTGCTGGGCGATGACCATCACCGAATGGCCGTTCAGCCGGCCCCAGCCGCAGACCACCGCCGGGTCGTCACGGAACGCACGGTCGCCGTGCAGCTCGACGAAGTCGCTGAAGACGCGCTCGATCATGTCCAGCGAGTGCGGGCGCTGCTGGTGCCGCGCGATCAGCACTCGCTCCATGGGAGTGAGCGCTTTGAAGGTTTCCGCACGCAACTCTTCCAAGCGGGCTTCCAGCTTCTTGAGCTCAGCTTCCACGTCGAGCCCCCTTGCGCTAGCCAGCTCTTTCAGTTGCCCGATCCTGGCTACCACGTCGCCGATCGAGCGCTCGAAATCTTGATGAGATGCCATAACTCGCGGTGCTACAGGTGACTACGCGTCTTCCGGAACCTATGATTATAGCAAGATCAGCGCGAATGCGCAGGGGCAGGGGGGGCGGTAGCCAGTAGTCGGTGGCCAGTAGCCGGTAATTTCGAACAGCCAACCGGCCACCGTGAGGGCTCGTCGCCGCCGTTCTGGACGACGACCTGGAGCGCCGCGGGTCCGGGATGCGCGCGCGCGATCTTGATCGCCTCTTCCAGCCTGTTGCCCTCCAAGGCGGCGCTGCCCTCGATCTCCAGGCAGACGGCCACGCGCCCGCTGGCGTAGACGGAATCGAGCGGGACGATCTCATCGAGGAAGACCGGCGGGTCGCCCTCGTCGCGCTCGCGGCCCGAGACGCTGCCGCGCAGCAGCACCGGCTTACCGGGCTCCAGCATCTCGCGGTGCTTGCTCCACGACTCGCGAAAGGCGAGCGCCGTGGCGGTGCCGTGGTAGTCTTCCAGCACCAGCCGCGCCCACTCGGATCCATCCTTGCGCGAGATGCGGCGCGAGATCTCCGTGACGACGCAGGCCAATTCCACCTTCTTGTCGCGCCATTCCAACAGATTGCTCGTGTTCGAGCGGCTGGCATAGAGGTCGACCAGGTCGCGGTGTGCATCCAGTGGATGGCCCGACACGAAGAAGCCGACCAACTCCTTCTCGCGACCCAGCTTCTCCGCCTCCGGCCATTCGGGAACGATCGGCAGCGGCGGCTCTGTGTGACCCTCCGGACTCTCTTCTCCGCCGAATAGGCTTACCTGGCCCGTCTCGCGCTCCCGCTGCCGCAACTGCGCCTCGCGCAGCGTGGTCTCGACCGCCAGCGACATCGCTGCCCGGCTCCCCAGTCCGTCCAGTGCGCCGGCGCCGATCATCGCGTCGATGACTCGCTTGTTGTTGAGTCGTAGATCGATGCGGCTGCAGAAGTCGAACAGCGAGGTGAACGGGCCATCATTCTGGCGCGTCTCGATGATCGAGTCGATGGCCGAGCGGCCCACGCCGCGGATCGCGCCGAGTCCGAAGCGGATGCTCTCGTCACTCACCACCGTGAACTTGTAGCCCGACTCGTTGACGTGCGGCGCCAACACCTCGAGTTCCAGCGAGCCGCAGTGATTGATGTAGCCGACCACCTTGTCCGTGTTGCCGATCTCCGAAGAGAGCAGCGCCGCCATGAACTCGGCCGGATAGTGTCGCTTCAGCCAGGCCGTCCGGTACGAGATCACCGCGTAGGCGGTGGCGTGGGCCTTGGGGAAGCCGTAACGGCCGAACGTCTCCAGCAGGGAGGCGACGTGCTCCGCCTCGCGGCGGCGCACCCCGCGCGCGATCGCTCGCTCGATGAAGCGGTCCATCTCCTGCCGGATCAACACCGGGTCCTTCTTGCCGACGGCCTTCCTCAGCACATCGGCTTCGGCGAGGCTGAACCCGGCCATCGCGTTGGCGGCCTGCATCACCTGCTCCTGGTAGGTGATGACGCCGTAGGTCGGTTCCAGCACGCTGGCCAGCGTCTCGTGCGGGTAGCTCACCGGCTCCACGCCGCGCTTGCGGCGGATATAGACGTCGGTCATGCCGGAATCGAGCGGGCCGGGCCGGATCAGTGCGTTGACCGCGGTCAGGTCGTCGAAGCGGTCGCAGCGCATCGCCCGCAGCTTGTCCGTCGCCAGCGAGGACTCGAACTGGAAGACCCCGGCGGTCGCGCCGCTCGCCAGCATCTCGTAGACCTCCGGGTCCTCGAGCCCCAGCTCGTCGAAGTCCAGCTCGACGCCGTGCCGCTCCTCGATCATCGCCGTGGCGTCGCTGATCACGGTGAGCGTGCGTAAGCCGAGGAAATCGAACTTCAACATGCCGGCCTTCTCCAGGCTCAGCATGTCGTACTGCGTGATCACCAGATCGCCGTTCTGCGACTCCGCGCTGCCGCCCCGCGTCGGCGCGTTCATCACGGGCACGTAGTCGGCCAGCGGGCCCGGCGCGATCACGACGCCGGCGGCGTGAACCGACGTGTGACGCGACAGCCCTTCCAGGGTGCTGGCGTAGTCGATCAGCTCCTTGTAGCGCGGCTCCTCTTCATACAGCGTCTTCAGCTCGTCGACCTTCTCGACCGCCTCCCTCACCGGCAGCGAATAGCCCGGCGAGCTGGGTATCAGCTTGGCGATCTTGTCGGTCTCGGCCGGCGTGAAGCCGAGCGTGCGTCCGACGTCGCGCACCACCGCCCGGGCCTGCATCGTCCCGAACGTGACGATCTGGCCGACCGAGTCGGCGCCGTACTTCGACCGCACGTATTCGATCACTTCACCGCGCCGCTCGTAGCAGAAGTCGACGTCGATGTCAGGCATGGTGATGCGGGCGGGGTTCAGAAAACGCTCGAACAGCAAGTCGAAGTGCAACGGGTCGATGTCGGTGATCCGCAGCGCGTAAGCGACCAGCGAGCCGGCCGACGAGCCGCGCCCCGGACCCACCGGCACACCCGCCTCCTTTGCCGCCCGGATGAAGTCCCAGACGATGAGGAAATAGCCGCTGTAGCCGCACCGCGTTATGACGTCCAACTCGAAGTCGAGCCGCTCGCGCACGCCGTCCGGCAGCGGGTCGCCGTAACGCTCCAGGGTCCCGCGCTCCGACAGCTCGCGCAGCAGGTCGTCCTCCGACGCGTGACCTTCCGGGCGCGGGAACTCCGGCAGGTAGACCTTCTCCTCGAATTCGACGTTGCACAGCTCGGCGATCTCTAGAGTGTTGTCGATGACGTCGGGCCGGTCCGGGAACAGCAACGCCATCTCCTCCGTCGACTTGAAGTAGCTCTCCTGGCCGTAGAAGCGCAGCCGCTTGGGGTCGTCCCGGTCCTTACCGGTGCCGATACAGAGCAGGATGTCGTGGGCGTCGGCATGCTCGCGCCGCAGATAGTGCGCGTCGTTCGTCGCCACCACCGGCAGCCCCATATCCTCGGCCAGCTCGTACACGCCCGCCCGCACCTTCTCTTCGCCCGGTATCCCGTGGTCCTGCACCTCCAGCCAGTAGTGGCCCGCGCCGAACACCCGCGCGTGCCACTCCGCCGCGCGCCGCGCCTTGTCGTATTGTTCGGCCAGCAGGTAGAGTGCGACCTCACCCGACATGCAGGCCGACAGGCAGACCAATCCGCCGGCGTGTTGCTCCAGCACCTCGTGGTCGATGCGCGGCCGCCGGTAGAAGCCCTCGGTCTGCCCGATCGAGACGAGCTTCACCAGGTTGCTGTAGCCCTCCAGATCGCGGGCCAGCAGCACCAGATGGGAGTAGTCCTGAGGAGCGTCGGGCGGCCGTTCCTTGGACCGATGGTCGCCGAAGGCCACGTAGGCCTCGCAGCCGATGATCGGCTTGATGCCCTTGTCTTTGGCCGCCATGTAGAAGCGCCAGGCCCCGTGCAGGTTGCCGTGATCGGTGAGCCCGATGGCCGGCATGCCCAGCTCGGCGGCGCGCTCGACCAGCGCGTCCAACTTGTTCGCGCCGTCGAGCAGCGAATACTCGCTATGCGTGTGCAGATGAACGAAGGTCATGTACTTGTAGCGGGAATTCGTGTAACCGAGAATCCGCGATCAGTTGAATAATAGACCATGCGACCATTCGCATTTAGGAATGAAATCAAAGCGTCCCGGACTACTTCCAAGATCGAATGCTCGATTGTCCTATTACTCACTTGTTCTTGGATTTTCGATTCCAGCAGGGCGCGTCCGTCTGGTTATTCGGTGCATCGAAACGAGTCGAGTATGATCTCCAGCTGTCTCACATAAGGATACTTGTCTTTCCCCGGCGCGAAGAGCGTGGCGTCCATCAGGTAGGTGCGGTTCTGGCGGGGACAGGCGATCGCCCGCGTGATGAACGGGCCGGCGGCAGGGAAGTTAGAGCGGTCCTGCCAAACGCCTCGCACCTCGAGACCCATCAGATCGCCGACCTGCACGCTGGCGAAGCGGATCGCCTTCGGCAGGATGTCCTGCGGCGGCTCGTACTCCGTCTCATCGATCCGCTCGCGCCATTCGATCAGCGACTCCGGCGTCTGCTGGGTCGTGCCCTCGGTCCAGGTCACCAGGATCGAGCGTAGCAGGTCGGTATCGGCCTGGCGGTACGGGTTGGCGAAGCGGAACACCGAGTCCTCGTGGCCGTGCAGGTAGACCTCCGGCACGTCCAACGTGAAGCCTAACCCGGCCAGCGCCCCCTTCAGCGAGTCGTTGACTCCCGTGGTGTACATGCGCTGCAGGATCCACTCCTCGTAATGCTCGTCCAGAAGCTGGTACAGACCGGGGAGCAGTTCGCGCAGCGCCTCGGCCTGCCGGTCGGGCGGCAGCAGCACCGCGCTGACGACCTGGTCCCTGGCCCACACGCCGCGGACGGTGACGATGGCGGGCGGCTCGACCGGTGCGTCGGATTTGGCCGCCACGTTGGCCACGATCGCGTCCTCGGGTGTCCCGATCACCACGACCTGCTGCCAGAGGCGGAGGTCTCTCCACA
>JBDHHZ010000266.1:0-4450 GCA_039589115.1 Gemmatimonadota bacterium
GGGCCGCGTGTCGAGCGGGGCACGTTGTCGGCGGGCGATGAGGAGCTGAGCAGCGGCGAGTACGCGGACGGCTACAACTTCGACGGCCGTCCGGGCCAACACGTGCGGCTCGACGTCAGCTCGGACGACTTCGATACCTACATCATGCTCGTGCCTCCCAGCGAAGATCAAACGGAGAACGACGACGCGGAAGGATTGCCGGGCCACAGTGTGATCGAGACCGATCTCACCGAGGCCGGGAACTATCTCGTCGTGGTGACCTCCTATAAGGTCGGCGAAACGGGGTCTTACGAGCTGATGATGGACTTCGGCGAGGCCGGATCGACGACGGGCCGGCAGCGCGATGTCGCAGCCATCGATGTCGGCGATCGTACGAGCGGCCGACTCGAGGAGGGAGACCAGCAGATCTCGACCGGCGAGTACTTTGACGTCTACGTCTTCGAAGGGTCCGTCGGTCAGGGCGTGAGCATCGAGCTGACATCAAACGACTTCGATACTTACCTCCAGCTCCAGTCCCCGGACGGCGAGAAGATCGATAACGATGACTACGAAGGGTCCGCCAGCCTCTCGCGAATCGACGTCACGTTGCGAGAGGACGGGCGCTACCGCGTCCTCACCACTTCGTACCGCGTCGGCGAAACGGGAGGCTACGAGCTCGTTGTGAAGTCGGCCGCGGTGGCGGATATCCCGGTCGTGCGCGCCGGACCGGTCGCCGCGTCCGGTGACGGCGAAGGACGCATCTACGGCGTGTTCATGGGGATCAGCGACTATCCCGGCGAGGCCGACGACCTGGCTTACACGGCACAGGACGCTATGCGCGTGCACGATGCCATGACCCAGTCCGGGATGCGATCCGCTGACGCCATCGTCTTGACCGATAATGAAGCCACTATCGGCAACCTGCACGCCGCGGTCCGCGAGCTCTCCGGCCGCATGGGCCCGGACGACCTCTTCGTCCTCTTCTACTCGGGTCACGGCAACCGTCTGCCGCGTTCGGCCGGCTACGCGCCCACCGACCCCGACGCTTTGGATGAGACGATCGAGCTCTACGACGGCCCGATGACCGATGACGAGATGAACAGGATGTTCGAGAGCGTCGGCGCCGGTACCTCACTCCTCGTGCTCGATGCCTGCTTCAGCGGCGGCTTCGCCAAGGACGTCATCTCGGCGCCCGGCCGCATGGGTCTCTTCTCCTCCGAGGAGGACGTGACTTCTTCGGTTGCCGCGAAGTTCCGCGCCGGCGGCTATCTGGCCGTCTTCCTGGCCGATGCGGTCGGCGACGGGCTGGCTGACGCCGACAGCGATGGCGGCGTCTCGGCCATCGAGCTCAGTCAGTACCTGCACGAGCGCTACCGGGCCGACGTCAAGTCGGCGGGCCCCGGCGAGTATGTACGTACCGGAGGTCCCCAGCTGGGCCACCAGCACCTGGTGGTCGACCGGGGCAGCATCGGCCCCTACGATATCCTGTTCGATGTGCCGGGCAGCTTCTAGTCGAAGGACGGAGACATGACAACCCAGGCGGTGCCGGCCGGTCGAGGCCGGCACCGCTCTCTCATACCGGCAGGCATGCGGCCGATGTAGCTGATACTTGGCACAGACCTTGCCTTTTTCGACTCGAGATGTTCCCGACGACAGCCGAGATGGGTACGTTCGGGACCGTGATTTGTCTCGATTGAACCAGAGCAGGGCTCAATCGCTACGGATAATTGGGAGTGGGTTGATGCGAGCGTTTTGGGACGTTGTGGCGCTTCTTGCCCTTGCTGTGGGTTTCCTCTTCAGCACGCCAATTTCTAGCTCGGCACAGGACAACGCGACTTGTCTGATGTGCCACTCGTCGGCCGGCATGTTCCAGGGGATGGAGGATGCCGATCGGCTGGTGGTGGACGAGGGCGAATTCGACGAGTCAGTACATGGAGCGCTCGGGCTCTCCTGCGTGATGTGCCATCAGGATCTCATGGGCACGGCGTTGCCGCACAGGGCGGAGCTTCAGTCTCCGGACTGCTCGGCCTGCCACGGCGGAATTGCGAGTACCTACTTGGGGAGCGTACACGGCTACGCCTGGAGCCGCAACAACCCGCGTGCGCCGACCTGCGCCACCTGCCACGGCAGTCACAACATCAGGCGCCATACAGACCCGGAGTCCCGCACCTACAAGCCGCGCTTGCCGGATACCTGTGCCGAATGCCACGGCGAAGCGGGGCTGCTGACCGAGCAGTTGGTGAGGCTGCCGATGATCGTGGGATCGTACGCGCAGTCGGTCCACGGCTCGGCTGATGGCCTCGAGTCGGGGGCTGCGTCCTGCACGGACTGCCACGGAGTGCACAACCTCACGGGCCCCGCCGATCCAACCTCGAGCATCAATCCGTTCAACATATCAACCACCTGCGGGCGGTGTCATGCCGAGATAGCGGAGGAATACGACTCGTCGATCCACGGGCGCGCACTGATGACAGGTCTACTCGACAGCCCGGCCTGCAACGACTGTCATGGCGAGCATCTCATCCTGTCGCACGAGGACCCCGATGCCCGGACCTGTGCTGCCAACCTGGCCGCGCAGACCTGTGGGCCGTGTCATGACGACCCCGTCATCGTCGCCAAGTATGGTCTCCAGGGTGGCGTGGTCGGTACCTACGAGGACAGCTATCACGGCTGGGCCTCATACACCGGCTGCGAGGCCACGGCCACCTGCGTTAGCTGTCACACCACGCACTCGGTCCTTCCCGCAGCCGACCCGGCCTCGAGCATCGCCCCGGCCAACGTGGCGTCGACTTGCGGGCAATGTCACGAAGCGGCAGACGAGGCTTTCGCCGCCAGCTACACGCACGAGACGACGTCGATCACCGCCAATCCAGTCAACCGGACGATCCGGACGATCTACATCTGGTTGATCGTGCTGGTGATCGGCGGTATGCTCATCCACAACCTGCTGATCATGAACAAATTCATGATCAAGAAGCGAGATCGCGAGCGGAAGACCGGCTCCGTTCTCAGGCTCGATCGCTCACAGGTAGTCCAGCACATAGTGCTGGCGGTGTCGTTCACGATGCTGGTGGTTACCGGCTTTGCACTGCGGTTTCCGGGGGCCTGGTGGGTCGGCTCGCTGAATTGGCTCGGTATGACCGAGCCACTGCGCGGGGATATACATCGCATCTCCGCCGTCGTGATGATCGCTGTTTCGCTCTATCACATCTACTACATCGCTCTCACCGAACGTGGTCGGGTCGAGTTCCGCGCGATGGTGCCGACATATCGAGACGTGGTGGAAGCCGGTGGCAGCATCGGCTACTACATGTTCCTGAGAGACAGGCATGTCCGCTTCGGGCGCTATGACTACACACAGAAGGCCGAGTACTGGGCTCTCATCTGGGGAACCGTTGTCATGGTCGTCACCGGGTTCATCCTCTGGTTCCCGCTGGAGGCGGTGAAGGTCCTGCCTTGGTGGTGGGTCGTGCCGGCTGCGCAGACGGTCCACTACTACGAAGCCTGGCTCGCGACGCTGGCCATCATCGTCTGGCACTTCTTCTTCGTCATCTTACACCCGGACGTCTATCCGATTAGCTGGACCTGGATTACCGGTAGGATGCCGAGAGAGCAGATGAAGGAGCACCATGCGCGCTGGTACGACGAGTTCTTTGGCTCCCAGAAGTGACGAGGACAGCTCGGGAGACTGACCGGAGGTCGCGAAGCAACCAGAAAGCATGAAACAGGAGGCTAACGATGAAGAGGCTTCTCCTCGCCGTACCGCTCATCGCGGTAATAGGAGCTTCAGCTAGCCAGGACGAGCTCATGCAGAGAGCTCGGGCCGTTTTCGAGCCGTTACCGACGGCGCCGCCGGTGCTGGAAGGCACGCCGATGACGCCGGAGGCCATCGAGCTGGGCAAGATGCTGTTCTTCGAGCCGCGCCTCTCGGCCAGCTGGCTGATCAGCTGCAACACCTGCCACAACATGGGGCTGGGCGGGGTGGACCTGCTCGAGACCTCAGTCGGTCACGGCTGGCAACGGGGCCCGCGCAACGCGCCGACGGTTTTCAACGCGGTGTTCAACATCGCGCAGTTCTGGGATGGACGGGCGAAGGACTTGAAGGAGCAGGCCATGGGACCCGTCCAGGCCGCTGTCGAGATGAACAGCACGCCGCAGCGGACAGTGGCGACGCTGAAGAGCATACCCGAGTACGTGGACCTGTTCGCGGCCGTGTTCCCCGATGAAGACGACCCCGTGACTTTCGAGAACATGGCGCGGGCGATCGAAGCCTTCGAGGCCACCCTGCTGACGCCGGGCGCGCGCTTCGACCAGTATCTCGATGGCAACGCCGGGGCGATCGGGGCGATGGAGAAGCAAGGGCTGGAGCTGTTCATGAGCCGCGGTTGTACCGCCTGCCACGCTGGTATGAACGTCGGCGGGACCGGCTACTTCCCGTTCGGCGTGGTGGAGAGGCCGGGCGCCGACATTC
>JBDHHZ010000267.1:0-4446 GCA_039589115.1 Gemmatimonadota bacterium
CCAGCCGGTCGCCGTCTCGCACCATCGGAACCTCGGCGCGGTCGCCCGCCCCCCAGTTCACCACTACCTGGCGGCCCAGGTCGCACATCCAATAGGAATTGACCTCGGCGTTCGCGCGTGGCTTGGCGCGTACGACGGTGTTCTCCTTCGTCCCCAGGGTGACATTGCACCCCTGCGTGCAACCCGGACAGATGCTCGCCGTCTGATCGAGATCCCAGGCCCGCGCTTTGAACAGGAAGTCCTCGTTCACCAGCGCGCCCACCGGGCACACGTCCACGATGTTCATGGAGAACGGATGCTCGAACAGGTCGTCCTCCATCGTATCGATATAGCCCTTGTAACCGCGCTGGATCACCTGCAACACCGGCTCCTCCGCGACCTCGTCCATGAAGCGGACACAGCGGGTGCAGAGGATGCAGCGGTCGGCGAAGTAGACGATCTCGGATGTGACATGGTCGCGACCCAGCACGACTTTCGGTTCAACGGCGCGCCGCTGCAGTTGGCCCGTCTCGTGTGCGTAGTCCTGGAGCATGCACTGACCGGCCGCATCGCAGATGGGGCAGTCGAGCGGATGGTTGAGCAGTAGGAACTCGATGACACCACGCCGCGCCTTCCGCGCCTCGACACAGTCGGTGCTCACCTGCATGCCGTCCTGGACCTGCTGAACACATGAAGCCAGAGGCTTTGGAGCGCCCTCGACCTCGACGAGGCACATGCGGCACTGGGCCGGTGCGCTGAGGCCCGGATGGTAACAGTACCTCGGGATGACCACGCCGACGCGCTCCGCCGCGTCCAGGATCGTCATCCCCTCAGGCACCTGCACCTGGATGCCATCAATCGTGACGTTTAGCAGTTTGCTCTCACTGTCCATTGGCTTCGATAACCGCTTCCCTGCTCCCGAGCTCAGCGTTTCGCCGTACAGGTCTTGTCGCGAATGTGCGCGAGATACTCGTGCTCGAACTTCTGGATCGAGCTCACCACCGGGACAGCAGCGCTGTCCGACAAGGGACAGATCGTCTTGCCGGCCATGTTGGCGCCGATGTCGAGGAGTAGTGGAATATCCTCCTCCCGACCTTCGCCGCGCTCGATACGCCGAAGGATCTTCGCCAGCCAGGACGAACCTTCGCGGCATGGCGTGCACTGGCCGCACGATTCGTGGGCGTAGAACTCGACCATCCGCCGCACGGCCCTCACCATGCAGGTCGAATCGTCCATCGCGATGAGACCGCCCGATCCCAAGAACGAGCCGGCCGCCTCGATCCCCTCGTAGCTGACGTCGCAGTCCAGCTCATCCACGGTCATGATCGGGACCGAGCTGCCACCGGGGATCAGTCCCAGCAACTCCCGGCCTTCCGGCGGGCCGCCGCAGAGATCGAAGACGAGCTCCTTCAAACTGAAGTCCAGCGGGACCTCGTAGTTGCCGGGTCGCTGCAGGTGGCCGCAGCAGGAGAACAGCTTGGTGCCCGGGCTCTTCTCGGTCCCCCACTGCCGATACCAGTCGGCCCCGTTTTGCACGATGTGCGGTACCGAGGCCAGCGTCTCCACGTTGTTCACCGTGGTCGGCATCCCGAACGCACCACGCTGTGCCGGGAACGGTGGCTTGACTCGAGGCTCGGCGCGCCGGCCCTCGAGCGAGTTCAACAGTCCGGTCTCTTCACCTGCGATATAGGCGCCGGCTCCGGTGTGGACGGTCAGGTCAAGATCGTAGCCCGACCCCAGGATATTCTCGCCGAGGTACCCGCGCTCGTAAGCCTCGACCACCGCGCCGTTCAGGACGCGCAGCACATCCACGAACTCGCCGCGAATGTAGATGTAAGCGTGCTGGGCACGGACGGCGTAGCTGGCGATGATGATGCCCTCGATGACCTGGTGGGGCGTCCACCGCATCAGCTCTCGGTCCTTGAAGGTACCGGGCTCGCTCTCGTCGGCGTTGCAGGCCACATAGTTGGGTCGCTTCCCGTCCTTGGGCATGAAGCTCCACTTGAGCCCTGCCGGGAAGCCGGCGCCACCGCGCCCCCTGAGGCCGGAGTCCTTGACGATCTCGATGATCTCATCCTGCGGCGTATCAAGCGCCTTCTTGAGCGCCACGTATCCACCGCGCTCGATCCAGCCGTCGATGTGCACGGCGTCCTTGTCTCCGAAGTGCTCGGAGAGCATCCGGGCCTCGCGCGGATGTGCGTGCGGATACGCCATGGCTCAGTCCAGCTCCTTCAACAGGCCTTCGACATCCGCGGCCTGCACGTTCTCGTAGACTTTGTCGTTCACCTGCACGATCGTCGGAAAGCCGCAAGCACCCAGGCACTCGACCTCCACTACCGTGTACACCCCATCCGCGGACGTCTCGCCGAGCCGCGTCCCGGTCGCCTCGAGCAGCTTCTCGACCACGTCCTCCGCCCCGCACAGATCGCAACCGATGCCGACGCCTACCTGGATCAGGTATTTGCCCACCGGCCGCATGGCGAACATGGTGTAGAAGGAGGCTACGGAGCGGACGTAGGCCGGCGTGAGATCGAGTAGCTCGGCCACGCGCCTGATCGTATCCGGCGCGATCCAGCCTCGCAGCTCCTGCGCCATATGAAGCGCGGGTAGCAGGGCCGCCCGCTTGTCGGGATAGCGGGTCAGGATGTTGTCGAACCGCTCCTGGTAAGCGCCTTCGAACAGCGGCGCCTCGGGGTTCTTCTCCGCGCGCTGCGAGGGTTGGGCGCCCGCGACTGCGGGGTGCAGCGCATCGCTCATCGATCGATCTCCCCGAGCACGATGTCGATGCTCGCATTCACGGCGATCAGGTCGGCGATCAGCTCGCCTTCGACCATATGAGGCAACGTCGACATGTTCATGAACGACGGACCGCGGAATCTGCAGCGTACCGGCTTAGGACCGCCATCCGCGACCAAGTAGAAGCCCAGCTCACCCTTCGAGCTCTCGATCGAGGACCAGACTTCGCCCGCCGGCACCTTCAGACCCTCCATCACCAGCTTGAAGTGCGAGATCATTCCATCGATCGAGTTCATGACCTCCGATTTCGGCGGCAGGATGACGCGCGGATCATCTACGTTGATCGGCCCGTCCGGCACCCGATCCAGAGCCTGCTCGAGGATGCGGAGCGACTGCCGCATCTCCTCCATGCGGACCAGGTAGCGATCGTATACGTCGCCGTACTCGCCGATCGGCACGTCGAAATCGTACGTCTCGTAGTCGAGATACGGTTTGTCCTTCCGCAAATCGTATGGCACCCCGGAGGCCCTTAGGTTCGGCCCGCAGCAACCGATGTTCACCGCCGTGGGACCATCCACCGCGCCCACGCCTTGCGTGCGGCCGATCCAGATCGAGTTCTGGGTCAGCAGCCTCTCCGTCTCGTATATCGTCTTCGGGAACGTCTCGACGAAGTCACGGACCGCGTCTAGCCACCCGGGCGGTACATCGGCCATCATTCCGCCGATCCGGGACACGCTGGTCGTCATTCGAGACCCGGCGTAAGCCTCGTGCAGGTTGTAGATGCGCTCTCGCTCCTCGAACGTATAGAGGAACGGCGTGACCGCACCGATATCCATCGCCGTTGTGCCCACCCAGAGCAGGTGCGAGAGGATTCGGTTGAGCTCGCTGCAGATCACGCGGATCACCTTACAGCGCGGCGTGACCTCTAGATCAAGCAGTTCTTCGACCGCCATGGCGTAGCCGATGTTGTAGAGCATCGGCGCCAGGTAATCCATGCGGTCGGTGAGCGGGATGATCTGGTTCCAGGTGCGATACTCGGACAGCTTCTCGAAGCCCGTGTGCAGGTAACCGATGTGTGGCGTGCACTTGACGATCGTTTCGCCGTCGAGCTCGCATACGAGCCTCAACACGCCATGCGTGGCCGGGTGCTGTGGCCCGACGTTGAGGATCATGTTCTGAGTGTCGAGGCCCGAAGCCTCGCCCTCTTCGCCTCGACCGGTCCTACCAGATACGGCCAGCTCGTCCAGGCTGTAGATGTCCTCCATCTCGTTCGACATGGCCAGCCGCGTCTGCTCCGCCCGTGTGAAGCGCCCGCGTAATGGGAAGTCCTTACGGAGAGGGTAGCCCTCCGCATAATTCTCAGGCATCAGGATGCGCCGGTGATCCGGATGCCCTTCGAAGTTGAAGCCGAACATGTCGTAGGCTTCGCGTTCCAACCAGTCGGCGGAGCGCCAGAGCTCGTAGACGCTTTTGACTTTGGGGTTATCGGGAGAGATCTGAGCCTTAACGCGCAGCGACCTGCAGTCCTCTGTGGACCAGAGCTGATACACGAGCTCGAGAGGGGTACCGCCCCCCAGATCCAGGCCCGTTACGTCGTTCAGCAGGTCATAGCCTCGGGATTTGCGCAAATATCGCAGGATCTCGAAGTTCTGCGCCGGGTCCATATAGACGACCGGCTCGCCCGCTGCGTCGAACTGCGCCGATCGGATCGCGCCCCCGAACTTGGAGCGC
>JBDHHZ010000268.1:0-4442 GCA_039589115.1 Gemmatimonadota bacterium
TGCTTTGCTCCCGTCCTCACTGGTGAAATAGCTTCCTCCCGATTCTCAATCTGAGGACCCTCGGTCAGGCGCGTGTCAGGTGGGCGGTCATACTCAGTCGGCGCCGATCATTCAGGGCTCACGTGAGGCTCAGGAGCCGGTCTCCACAGGCTACCGGCCACTGGCTACTGGCCACCGGCCACCGGCCACCGGCTACCGGCCACCGGCCGCCAGTATCTTGCGGGGGTCCGACCCCGCCTCTAGAGTGAGCGATCGAGCCCAGCCTCAAGCGATAGAACCCGTGAGCTGGCACTGGCGACCCAGATGCCGGTGCGGAGGTCCGAGATGAAGATCCGAAACGTGTTCGGCGCGGTTTTGGCCATGCTCCTGCCGGGTGTCGGTCTGGCGCAGCCGGCGGCCCGCCAGGGTATCCCGTCGCCGGCATCGGTGCTGGGGTTCGAGGTGGGTACGGCCGGTAAGCTGGCCGACTGGACCGAGATCACCGGCTACATGAGCGCCCTGGCGGCGGCCAGCGACCGTGTGAAGCTGGACACGCTGGGGTCGACCACGCTGGACCGACCCTTCATCGCGCTGACGATCTCCAGTTCCGAGAACCTCGAGAGGCTGGACCACTATCTGGCCATCCAGCGCAAGCTGGCGGACCCGCGGACGGTGGAGTCGGAGTACGAGGCGCAGAGGCTGGTCCGCGAAGGCCGCACGATCGTGCTGATCACCTGTGGAATCCACTCCACCGAGGTCGGCGGCTATCAGATGTCGATGCGTTTGGCCTATCACCTGGCAACGCGAGATGATGAAGAGACCCGGACGATCCTCGACAACGTGATCCTGCTGCTGGTCCCGTCCCTCAACCCGGACGGCAGCCAGATGGTGGTGGACTGGTACGAGAGCACGCTGGGTCAGCCGTGGGAGGGTGAGGGCACCCCATTCCTCTATCACCACTACGTGGGCCACGACAACAACCGGGACTGGTACGCTTTCACGCAGAAGGAGACGCGGCACACCGTAACGAAGCTGCACAACGTCTGGCACCCGCAGATCGTGCATGACATCCACCAGATGGGCTCGCGTGGGCCACGCTTCTTCATCCCGCCGTGGACCGACCCGGTCGAGCCGAACGTCGACCCGCTGCTGGTGGCGGCGAGCAACGCGCTGGGCACGGCGATGGCGTGGGAGATGTATGGCCAGGGCAAGACGGGGATCGTGGTGAACGCGATCTTCGACGCCTGGACGCCGGCGCGGGCATATCAACACTACCACGGCGGGGTGCGCATCCTGACGGAAACGGCGAGCGCGCGGCTGGCGACGCCGGTCACAGTGCAGTTCGACTCGCTGGACGGGGGCAGGGGCGTGAACCCGCGGGAATCGTCGTGGCGCTTCCCGGAGCCCTGGCCGGGCGGCGAATGGCGGCTGGCCGACATCGTCGACTACATGGAAGCGGGGGCGACGGCGCTGCTCAAGCAGGCGGCGCTCTACCGGGAGCGCTGGCTGAGCAACTTCTATCAGATCGGGCTGCGCGGTATCGGCGGTCGAGATGGCTGGCCGCGTGCGTTCGTGATACCGTCGACGGGTCAGAACGCTGACGGGCTGGCCGACTTGCTGCGCATCCTGGTGACGGGCGACGTGGAGGTGCACCGGTCGCTTCAGTCGTTCATGATAGACGGTCGGATCTACCCGGAGGGGACGTACGTCGTCCCGATGTTCCAGCCCTACTCGAGCTTCGCGAAGACGATGTTGGAGGTGCAGGAGTATCCGGCACTTCGCCAGTACCCCGGCGGGCCGCTGCGCGAACCGTACGATGCTACCGCTCACACGCTGCCGCTGATGATGGGCGTCGAGGTCGTGGCGGCCGATGAGCTTCCCGACGCGGAGCTGTCGGAAGCCATCGCGGCTCCCGAGCACAAGAAAGAAGCTCTGGGCCTGACCGGAATGCGGCGGCCGCGCGTCGCGATCTACGAGCCGTGGATGTCTTCGATGGATGCGGGTTGGACCCGCTGGGTGCTCGACGAGTACGGCGTTGCCTATGAGCAGCTCCGCGACGCGGACGCCCGGGCCGGCAACCTGGCGTCCCGGTTCGATGCCATCATCCTGCCCGATCTTCCGGCGCAGCAGATGATCGAAGGCAATGCGGAGGGCACGATGCCGCCGGAGTACGTCGGCGGCCTGGGCGCCGCCGGCGTACAGGGGTTGGAGCAGTTCGTACGGTCGGGCGGTACGCTCATCACCTTCAACCGCGCTTCGGCGTTCGCGATCGAGCAGTTCGGCTTGCCGGTGACGAACGTGCTGGATGAAGTAGAGCGCGGCGCGTTCTATATCCCTGGCTCGATCCTCCGCCTGCGGCTGGCGCGCGGGCATCCGCTCGCGGAAGGGATGCCGACCCGCACGGTCGCATGGTTCGAACGCGGACTCGCCTTCGAGTCGACCGACGCGAGCGCGGCGGTGGTGGGTTTCTACGGCGAGGGAGATGGACTGTTGTTGAGCGGCTGGGCGAATGGTCTGGAGCACATTGCGGGGCGCGGTGCGATCGTAGAAGCGCGCCACGGGAACGGCCGGGTGATCCTGTTCGGCTTCAAGCCGCAGTACCGCGCACAGATGATCGCCACCTACCCTCTGATCTTCAACGCGCTCAAGATGTCCACGGTGAGTGAGGCCGCGGCGGGTCCCGGCAGGTTGGGCGAAGGCTCGTGACGTCGGTGCGCGTCGCGCCTTTTCGCGCGCTTCGCTATCAGACCGATCGCGTCGGCGACCCCGGCGCCGTCTGGGCGCCGCCCTACGATGTGATCTCGGCCGAGCGCGCGGCCGAGCTCAGGGAGCGCAGCGCCTACAACTTCGTTCGGATCACGAATCCCGCCGGCGATCCTCCTGGCCGCTACGAAGACGCGGCGCGCACGCTAAAGACCTGGATCGCCGACGGCGTGCTGGCGCAGGATGAACAGCCGGCCTTCTACGTCCATAAGCATGCCTACGAGTATGGCGGCGACCGGCTGACCCGCTCGGGGATCTGGGCGCTGCTCAAGCTCGCCGACTTCGACGAAGGTGTCGTCCTGCCGCACGAGAGGACGATGAAGGGCCCGAAGGCGGACCGCCTGGCACTCATGCGGGCCTGCGGCGCGCAGCTCTCTCCTGTCTTCTGCATCTGCTCCGATCCGCAGGATCGCGTCGGGAGTCTGCTCGGCGATCTGGCGAGCGAGCGGCCGGCGCTGCGGACGGAGTTCCCGGCCGGCGAGTCGCATGAGATCTGGCGTGTCGAGGGACGGGAAGCGCTGGAGCAGTTGTCCGCATCGCTGAACGAGCAGACCTTCCTGATCGCCGACGGCCATCACCGCTACGAGACCGCGCTCGCCAATCGCGACGAGCTGATCGCCGGCGGTGCTTCGCGCGATGGGCGTGGGGCGCACGAGCACGTTCTGGTTCACGTCGTGCCCGAAAGCGATCCGGGTCTACTGCTGTTGCCGACTCACCGAGTCATCGCGGGGGGCGAGCTGGACTGGGACGGCGCGGCGCAGGGAGCGAGCGGCAGCTTCGAGATCGTCCGGCTGGATGACGAGGGTATCGAAGCGGCGTTACAGGCGCTGGAGGAGGAAGCGGGCCGCCCGACGTTCGTGGTGGTGACCCGCGAGTCTGGCGGCTTGCTGATGCGCCTGCGGCAGCCGGACGCGCTGAGCGGAGTATCCTCGGTGGCGTTTCACGACGTCTTCTTGTCCGAGAGCGTCGGCCTCGCGCCGGAAGAACAGCTGAGCCGGGTCAGCTACGTGAAGGATCCCGCCGAGGCATTGCGGGCTGTCGAGTCGGGATCGGCAGAGGCGGCGGCGTTGCTGGCGGCGCCGAAGGTGGCGCAAGTCAGGGAGGCGGTGGCGTTGGGCGAGAGGCTGCCGACTAAGTCGACGTTCTTCTGGCCTAAGGTCCCGAGTGGGGTGGCCGTGCACGTCTTCGGTAGCCGGTAGCCGGTGGTCGGTGGCCAGTGGCCGGTAGCTGCCAGATCGTAACTGCAAACTGACAACTACTGACTACCGGCTACCGGGCACGGCTCATCGACAGAATTCCGAAGTTGGACTTCTTCGAATACTAGGACTGCCACCAAGTCGCTGGGAATTCTCGAACGCGATTCGGTGATTCGGCGATTCGGGGGTTCGGGGAAGTTCAGATGTCTCGGAGGCTTCCCATCGCGAGGGCAGGCTCCTCTTACCGCGACAGCGAGGGCTCGGAAGGGGCTACGAGCGGACACCGTACCGCGCTAGAGAGGGTGCAGAGGGGGGCTCGAGCGGACATTTGGAGCGCCTTGGCCTGTGCAGCGTCTTGGCCCGAGCGCCGCGCGACATGAAGCGAGGCCCCCCTCTGTGCCCGACCGCCCACCGCGACATGAAGCGAGAGCCCCTTCCGTGCCCGAGCGGCAGACGCGACATGAAGCGAGGCCCCCGTCTGCACTCGACCGCCCACCGCGTTTA
>JBDHHZ010000269.1:0-6335 GCA_039589115.1 Gemmatimonadota bacterium
CCGACGCGCCGTGACTTCTTGCTCGCCTGCCACGCATGGACCCGCTATGTTAAAAAACATGACCGCCGCTCAGAAAATGATGACCGCCGAGGAACTGGCTCGCACCTCGGTCCCGGGGAAGGTGCTGGAGCTCATTCGCGGCCAGCTCGTGGTGCGCGAGCCGCCGGGCACGCGCCACGGGGCGGTCGCGGCGAATCTGACCATCGAGCTCGGCGCTTTCGTCCGCAAGGAGAAACTGGGCCTGGTCTTCGCTCAGGACACCGGCTTCAAGATCGAGCGCGATCCGGACACCGTACGAGGTCCCGATGTGGCCTTCGTGTCGCGCGAACGGTTGGAGCGGATCCCGGAGGCGGGTTATGCCGAGCTGGCACCGGATCTGGTGGTCGAGGTGCTCTCCCCAAGCGACCGACCGGGCGAGGTGCTGGCGAAGATCGGTGACTTCCTGGCCGCGGGCACGCGGCTCGCCTGGCTGGTGGATCCGCGGCGACGCGAGGCGCGGATCTTCCGCTCCGACGGTAGCGTTACCGTGATCGGCGAGGGAGGCGCGCTCGACGGGGAAGACGTCGTTCCCGGCTTCTCCTGTCCGCTGGCGGCTGTTCTCGCCGGTGGGTCTGAATGAACGGCGCCCGCCAACCCGCCAAACGGAGGCTCCCCCTATCGGGTCCCGAGCTGCTTCAACGCCTCCGCAGCGTAGAGGCGGACCTCCCAGTCCTCGTCTTCGCGTGACGCACGTTCCAATGCATCGACCGCTTGCGGCGAACCGATCTCGAGCAGTGCGGCGGCGGCCGACCGGCGCACAAACGCCTTCTCATCGTGCAGGCGCTCGATGACGAGCGGAACGGCGTCCGCCGATCCGAGGCTCGCCAGCGCTTCCACCGCCGCCACGCGCACCCACGCATCCGGGCTCCGCAGCGGGTCCTCCGCCCGCTCGAGGATCTCTTCCGCGCCTAGCTGGGCCAGCGAGCGCAAGGCCGCCAGCTGCACATAGGGCTCCGGATCGTCCAGCAGAGGAAGCATCGAGCCCACGCAGTCCGAGGAGCCGATGGCGCCAAGAGCATACAACGCCCTCCAACGAACGTCAGCCACGGAGTCGCCCAGCGCCCCCACCAGCCCGGGAACGGCTCTTTGCGATCGTAGATGCCGCAAGAAGTCCGCGGCGTTGATCCGCAGCTCGAGCTGGTCGCTCTCGAGCAGCGGGATGAAATATTCGACGGCGGGTTCGCCGAACGACGCCAGCTCCCGCGCGATGAAGTACTTCCTCCGCGCGTTCGGCTCCTCCACCATCCGAACGGCCAGCTCTTCCATCTGGGCTCGCTGCGCCGACGGCACGACCAGGCCCACCGTTCGCTTCAGTCCGCCGCCGTAGACGGCTGAGGCTCCGATCAGGAGCACGGCGTACAGACCGATGACGACCGCCACCTCGCGCTTCCGATCGGGCTGATCCTTCTTGAATAGCAGTCGCGTCGGACAGGCGAAGATCTTTTCGACGAACTTCGGGACCGGGAAAAGGAAGGGCGCGCTCCGGCGATACGTCTCGTACGCTTCGCCGTGACGCTTCCGCATCTGCAGCTCCTCCAGCATCGCGACGCCGATGATGACCAGCGTCGAGAGCAGCCACGGCAGGCTGGCGTCGATCCCCCACGAGCGCTTTGGATAACGACCCTGCAGCAGCAGCAGGTAGACCCCGTAGCTCCAGAGGATCCAGCCCAGGTACTGGGGGTGCCGCGAGAGGCGGTACACCCAGAAGTCGGCCACGTCCTGCTTGCGGGCCCGCGCGGACAGCCAGGCGAGCGTCCCCAGGAAGAAGAGCAGCAGCCCGCCGCCCAGGAAGAAGTAGACGATGGGCCAGTAACCGTTCACGCCCACCAGCCCGAACAGCCACCTGAGCAGATCGTACGGCGCTCGAATGATCAATCCCAGTCTCTGCAGCTCATACGATATATCGAGTACCGGCAGCCAGAGGATGTTCAGCACGCCCAGGCCGGACAGGAAGAACATCACGCCGGCGAACTGGGCGAAGACCGGTAACATGAAGCCTAGGGCGCCCAGCGCCGCCAGCCCGGTCTTCCTGGTGGAGAAGCCGACGACGATGGCCGCCACCATCAAGATGAAGCAGATGTAGCCGATCAGGCGCAGGTGGAAATGCGAGATGAACAGCTCGGTCTTGAGCGCGCTCATCTCGTCGGCGTGCGAATCGAGGTCTGGCGTGGTGATGGCGTTCTGAAGGGCTTCGTCGATCAGATAGGGCAGCTCCACCGTCACGAAGGTCAGTCCGATCGCGAAGACGGCGGCAAGGAGAACCAGGAAGGCGGTGTGTGTGATACGAGTCGTCATCGGTTGGCACTCTCCCGTAGTGGCCAATCTAGGGCAACGATATCTGTGCTACCAAGTAGACGTCCCGTCCACCGATCGTTGCACGGGCGAGCGGTGGTGCGGCTGGGAGGGATCATTTGATGATTAGTTGAGGGGTTCGCGCTACCGTGTGCTCGGTCTGTGAGGCTGCGCGGCAGTAGCGCGAGTCCTCTGCCAGTTTCGTCACCTCGCAACGAAGGTGCCCCCGTGGCGGAACTGGCAGACGCGCCTACCTGCTAAGTAGGTGACCGAAAGGTCGTGTGGGTTCGAATCCCACCGGGGGCACGCCGCTTGTTCTTGATCGGAGAAGTGGTTTCTTGACACAACTGGCGAGCCAGCTCTAGATTTGGATTACTTAGCAGGTAGGCATAATTCCGTCACGGAAAAGCCCGGAGGATCCCCCTCCGGGCTTGGCGTTTCTAGGCCCGTTGATCCTTCTCGACCGGTTCCTCCGCACCTGACTTTGTATGCCAGGCATGTGTCTCTTGCGCGCTCCGAAGGATATTCTGAGGTTACTTCAGTGAAAGCCCAATCTCCTGCAAAGCGTGTACGAGAGTGCTCCTAATGTCGATTTCTGACCGAGAGCTCCAGGAGTTAGTAGCTGCCGGTATCGTTGATGACTCTACGGCCCGGCGAATTCTCGACTATTACCAGGAAGGGAGTCACGGCCGAGCGCGATTTGACCTGAGCCACACTGCCTATTACCTGGGCGCTCTCGTTGTGATGTCAGCGATGGGCTGGTTCATGAGCGAGGCTTGGAGTCGCTACGGTGGTCCTGTTCTGACTGTCGTAGCGATTGCCTATGCTCTCGTGTTCATACTGGCAGGAGAGTCTCTCTGGCGGCGCTCTGGCTTCCGCCAGCCTGGCGGGTTGCTCTTCACCCTTGCGGTTTGGATGACGCCCCTTGCCGTATTCGGGGTTCAGCATGCTTTGAACCTGTGGCCTGAGGGCGAGTTCGGCATGTACAGGGACTACCTTGTCACTCCAGGAACGTGGATAGCGCTCGAGGTAGCAACTATCGTTGCTGCTCTTCTGGCCATCAGGCTGAGACCCTTTGCCTTTCTGGCATTCCCGTTGGCGTTTGGGCTCTATTTCCTCTCTCTGGACGTTGGACCTTTCCTACTGGGTGCTTCTGAGATCTGGACGAGCTATGAGGTAAGGCGAAGTATCACCCTTCTCTTTGGCGGTGTACTGCTGGCCGTGACCTACACGTTCGACGGACGTACGCGTGAGGACTACGCGTTCTGGCTCTACCTCTCCGGGCTTGTGGCATTTTGGGGAGCGCTGACTGCTGAGGAGATTGGGCAGATCGTCTATTTAGTTGTGAACGTCGCTCTCATACTCTTCGCGGTCCTACTGCGGCGGAAGACGTTCCTGGTTTTCGGCGGACTGGGCCTATTCATCTACCTTGCTTACCTGGCCAGCGAAGTCTTTGCGGAGTCACTGCTCTTCCCGGTGGCCCTGACCGCTATCGGCATCGCGATCATTGCGGCTGGCGTATGGTACCGCAGGCACCAGAGTCGGATCGAGACGACCCTTCTGGCTGTGCTCCCAGCAGCAGTGCGAGAGACGCTACCCCGATATCGCGCGCCGCCGCCTGCTGGCGGTGCACCAAAACCGAGCGTGCAGTAGGCCGCTTCCGGGCTTGGCGTTTCTAGGCCGAGGTGCCATCTTAGATCTTCGGCTATCCGTACGCCCGTTCTCCCCCGGCCCCGTCTGACACCCACACCCGCAGGACACACATGAGCGCACGCACCGGTCCCAGACTGGCACTCGACATCATGCTGCTCGCCATCCCGGTGGTTGCAGCGCTGCTCATCGTCTACCAGGGCGTGGCCATGATCACCGCGAAGCCCACCCCAGAGACAGGTGCCAGCGTGAGCGTTTCCCAGCCGCAAGACGACCAGCAGCCCAAAGGCCTGCAGTTCAGCCTGAGCGATGCCGAACCGCGCGAGATCGAGCCGACCGAGCTGCCGCCCGCCCAGCCGCTCTCCGACGACGAGGTGCAGGCGGTGCTCGCCCGGGTGCCGGCGCTGCCTGCCGACGAAGACGCCGTCCGCGAGTTCCCGCCGCCGCTGACCGGTGTGACGGTGCAGGCGGAGTTCCCGCCGGCGGAGGAGCGGCAGCGACCTGAGGAGGTCGTGACGGGCCCCCTCGAAGTCGTCCGCTTCGGGCCGGAAGGCGAGTTGGAGCGGGCGCGCGACGTCTCGGTCACCTTCTCGCAGCCGATGGTGCCGGTCACGTCGCACGAGGAGCTGGCGGCCCGCGACGTGCCCGCGAGGCTTTCGCCGCAGCCGGACGGCCGCTGGCGCTGGGTGGGGACGAAGACGCTGCTGTTCGAGGTCGACGCCGGGCTGCCCATGGCCACCGAGTACCGGGTCGAGGTGCCGGCGGGCGTCGAGTCGCCGAGCGGTAACGAGCTGGCCGAGGCGGTCAGGTGGACCTTCCGGACGCCGCCGCCCAAGCTGGTCCAGTCCTACCCGCGCGGCGAGTCGGTCATCGAGGATCCGATGTTGTTCGTCGCCTTCGACCAACGGATCGATCCGGACGATGTGCTCGAGCACATTCGCGTGACCGCCCGCCGGCGCGACGTTGAGCTGCGCCGGGCGACGGAGGAGGAGATCGCCGAAGACGCCTACGTCTCGGGCATGTCCAAGCGCACGCCCGAAGGCCGCTGGCTCGCCTTCAAGGCCACGACGCTGCTGCCGCGCAACTCGCCGGTGCAGGTCGTGGTGGAGCGGGGCACGCCGTCCGCCGAGGGTCCGCTCACCACACAGTCGGACCAGCCGTTCGGCTTCCGTACCCACGGCCCGCTCCGCGTGACCGACTCGGACTGCGGGTGGAGCGATCGCTGCCACCCGGGCGATCCCTGGTCCATCCGGTTCAGCAACCGTCTCGATACGGATGCGTACGACCCATCGTGGGTGAGCGTGGAGCCGGAGATGGTGGGGATGCGCGTCAGCGTCGGCGGCAACTGGCTGAGAATCTCCGGTCGCTCGCAGCCGCGCACGAAGTATCGCGTCAGGTTGAGCGCGGCCATCAAAGACGTGTTCGGTCGCACTCTCGAAAGACAAGAGACGGTCACGTTCGACGTCGACTCCGTGCCGGCGATGCTCACGTCCCGCGGCCCGGAGCTGGTGCTGCTCGATCCGCTGGGTCCCCGCGAGTTCACAGTGAAGAGCATCAACCATGAGGAGCTGAGCGTTCGCGTCTATATGGTAGAGCCGGAGGACTGGCCGGCGTTCGCCGTAGGCCTCGAGCGGCATCGATACGACGACGAGCCCTGGCAGCCGCCGGGCCGGCTCGTCTACTCCGATAGCGTGCCGGTCGATGCCGAGCCCGACACTTGGGGGCTCACGGCTATCGACCTGAGCCCGGCGTTGACCGAGGGGCTGGGTCACGCGGCTCTGGTGGTAGAGCCGACCCGCCAGCCGGAGAGCCGCTACGAGCGGCAGGTCATCTACCACTGGGTGCAGGTCACGCGTCTCGGTCTGAGCGCCGTGGCCGATGCCGAGGACGTCCTCGGCTGGGTCACCTCGCTCGACGACGGCGCGCCGCTCGCCGGTGCGGAGCTGAAGGCGATGCCCAGCGGTGCGACGACGACGACCGATGCCGATGGTCTCGGGACCGTCCCGATCCCGCCGCGCTCCAGGGACCGGCACCCCATGCTGATCGCGCGCCGCGATGGAGATGCGGTGCTCCTGCCGCTGACGCTCTGGGGCGTCAGCGATCGAAACGATGTACTGGACTGGTACGTGATGACCGACCGGCCGCTCTATAAGCCTGGCGAGCGGGTGCACGCCAAGGGATGGCTGCGGCAGATCGGCGCCGGTGTCAGAGGCGACGTGGAGTTGCCGACTGGAGCGGGGCGCGTGGTCAACTGGTCGGTCAGCGACAACCGCGGCAACGACATCGCGGAGGGCAGGGCGCGTCTCAACGACCTTGCCGGCTTCGATCTCTCTGTCGAGCTGCCCGAGGACGTA
>JBDHHZ010000270.1:0-5996 GCA_039589115.1 Gemmatimonadota bacterium
CGCTGGCTCTGGTACTCGAAGTCGAGCTGGGCTATCCGATCGCCCGCCACCTCGTCCAGGTCCGCCATCGTCACCTCGGCCCCGTCGATGGTGGCCAATACCTTGGTGTCCTCCGACTCGGGGGCACAGGCGGAAAGGGCCAGCCCGCAGGCCAGGCAGAGCAGCGTGGTTCGGTCGATCATCTCAGCACCCGCTTCGATTCTGGTCACGGCATAGTCTGAACTCGGAAAGCTGCGGAAGATGCACCGAAACGTTCGGGATGGCAACGTTCGGGCGCACCGCCGGGTCATGCCCGGCAGGGGCTATCCCGGTTGGTTACCGTAGAGCATCTCGAACCCGATCCCCACGCCCGGGTTGATCTTCCGGGTCTCCTCCAACGTGTAGCGCGGCCACCTGAGCCCGGCGCTCAACTCGAGGAACAGCCAGGGCCGGAAAGCACTCTGCCGGTAGATGACTCGTAGGCCGTAGTCCTCGATCGGCACCTCACGCTTCGTCTCGCCAAATATCTCCACCAGGTACGCCAGCGCCCGGCCCGAGCCCAGGTAGTGAAAGAGCGTGGCCCCGGCCTGCCAGTCCAACCCTTGTGTGCTCTCGGAAACGGTCCCGAGGGCCAGCCAGCGCACCAGGAACCGATCGCTCAGCATCCGCTCACGATCGAAGCGTGTCGTCGTGCCGAAGCCTTCCGACCTCTGCCAGAAGAAGGTCTGCCTGAAGCGTAGCAGGGCCTTCTCGGTCACGAAGAGGTTGGCGCGGTAGTGCACCCTGGCGTAGGGGTCGATCGGGACATCGACCTTCACCCCCACATCGAAGTTCAGGCGCTGGAACCTACCCTCCATAGGCGTCCAGCCCAGCCCCACCATCCACGCCTCCTCTTCGCCGGCGAGCGTGTTCGGCAGGCCCTCCCCCACATCCGACTGGTCGGAGATGTAGTCGTCCACTGCCTCGCGGCCGATGATGAGGCTGGCACGGTTCTCGGCTTGTGGCAGGCTCACCTTGACTCGGAAGCGCAACTTGAGGTCGAAACCGTCTCGCTCATCCCACAACACGCCCAGGAAAATGCGGCCGTGCGTGCTATCTCTCTCATCATAGACATCTGTGCTGCCGAACAGCCCGTCGAACCAGAGTGCCGATCCGCAGACCGTCCGGCTGACCTTGCGCTGCAGCCAGTCGATCCAGCCGGTCTGCAGCTCGGAGGGCGTGCACGGATCCTGGGCCGCGGCAGCTTCGGCGCGGGCGAGCGCCAGGCTAGCACTGGTGAGCGATGTTTGTGCGAAAAGACGACCCGGCGCGAGCCAGGCGCCGCAGAGTAGCAAAGCGAGCAGAACTCTCCGGCATCCCCCATCCATCAACAGAACCTTAGGCCGCGGGATGAGGAGGGACAAGAAACCGGCCGGCTGCAGGCACCGGAAGGTGCCCGTCAGCGCGGCCGGTTCCAGAAGCCGACTCAGTGGCGAGACCTCAGGACTGCGGCGGGAACTTCTCGAGGATCTTGCCCACCACCTCGTTGACCCGCTGGGTCTTCTGTTCGGGCGTCAGATTCTCGCTGAGCGCGCCGTTGGCCCAGCCGCGCCAGGCGAGATCCTGTTCCTTCACATCGATCACATCGATCAACAGCGTCCCCTCGGTCCACTCACGCGCCGTCGTATGCGACACACCGACTCCACCACCGTAATAGCCGTAGTAGCCCCAGCCGGAGTTGTAGGTGGTGTAGTCGACCTTCTGCTGGGTCGTCAGGATGAAGTTGACCACGAAGTCGGGCTCGCCGTACTCGATCAGGCGGTAGCCCTTCTCGGCCAGCTGCGCATCGACCGCACTGACCATCCGGCGCTCCGAAATCTGGTCTACACCGCGGGGGTTCGGCCCCGCATCCTGAGGAGGCGACGCCCAGACGTAGGTCTGGAAGCCGCTGAAGTCGATTGTGGGATCGTAATCGCTGTTGTAGCTGACCCCGGAGCAGCCGGCCAGGCCGAAGCCCAGGCTCAGCAGCAACGAGAAAGCAGATGCACGCGCGACGGACTTCATCGATCGTCTCCTTGGGTCTATCAGTGACTATTGCAGGAGGTCCCGGGGCGCCCGGCAGGGCGCTCCAGCCCTCGAAATCACGTCTTCCGGCGATCTTACCAAATTACCGATAGCGGCCCAACCGGCAAGCCTAGGGCTCACGGCCGCCCCGCCGGGCCTAATGGACCCGGCGAGCGCCCGGCGGGGTATCTCTCGCGGGCGTCCTACCGCGCTCGACGGCGCAGGCTTGACCGCGCTCCGGATATGTGTATTTACAAGCGTGCGACCGCCCTCCCCTTACAACACTGCACCTATCTAAGTGGGGTAGGCTATTTTCAAGAAGCTGGGTTCGCTCCTATTCCCGGAAGCGGCGCTGCTGGCGGCTGCGGTCCTGCTGCTACGCTGGACGGCGGCGCACGAGTGGTTGGTGGACTTCGCTCCCGTCTATCCTGCGGTGTTCGTCATCGGCGCGCTGCAGTGCTGGAAATTCCATCGCACCCGGCTCCTCTTCGCCCTCGTCCTGCTAGTGGCGGCGGACCGCATCCTGCTCCACTTCGCTTATCCCGAAGCGATAGCGGACGGGTCGGGGCAGGCCATCGTCAACGCGGTCGCGCTGCTGCTACCCCTGAACCTGCTCGTGGTCTCGCTCATACCGGAGAGAGGCCCGCTGACGCTCCGCAGCCTGCTGCAATGGGTGGTCATCATCGCCCAGCCGGGCATCATCGCTCGCCTGCTCCAATCCGACGTGGTCCCGAGCATCCTCGCGTTCGAGTTCGCAGACGAGATGTACTTCAGCTGGACGACGCTTCCCCAGCTGGCGGTTCTGGCGTTCCTGATCGCATTCGTCGTGCTCGTCGCCCGGATGATCAATGATCCGAGCGAAGAGCGACGCGCTGTGGTCTGGGCCCTGATCGCCGCCTTCCTGGCCATCAACGCCGGCGAAGGCGACCTCGTGTCCACGACCTACTTCGCCGCGGCGGGTCTCATGCTGGTGCAGACGGTGATCGATGTCTCTTACAGGCTCGCTTACCAGGACGCGCTGACCAAGCTGCCGACGCGCCGGGGCTTCAACGAGGCGCTGGCACAGGTGCTCGGGCACTGGACCGTGGCGATGGTCGACGTCGACCACTTCAAGAAGTTCAACGATCTGCACGGGCACGAAGTCGGCGACCAGGTACTCCGCATGGTGGCGGCGGAGGTCGGCAAGGTCAGCGGTGGCGGCAAGGCGTTCCGCTACGGCGGCGAGGAGTTCGTCGTTCTGTTCGCCAACAAGCGGGTCGAGCAGTGCCAGGAACATCTGGAACGGCTACGCGCGACTATCGCCGGACGGGTGTTCACCATCCGTAGCGCATTCCGTCCACGCAGGAAGCCCGACCAACTGAAGGCGTCCAAGAAACCGCGCAAGACGCTGAAGATCACGGTCAGTATCGGGGCGGCCGATAGCGTGTTCGACGAGCGAGAGACCGCGGAAGAGACCGTGAAGGCCGCCGACAAAGCGCTATATCAAGCCAAAGAAGGCGGTAGAAACAAAGTCTGGATCCGAGCGAAGTCGAAGATCTAGCACACCATCGTCATCGTCTCGCCCGCGTCCGCGCCCGCGCCCGCGCCCGCGACACAGTCTACAGAGTCTTCCCCAACTTCCTTAGCATCGCCATCAACATCGCCGCAATCCGCTCTAGGGTCTCTTTCCCCTCCTCCACCCGTTCTCCGTTCACCACTCCCTTCGCGGTCAGAACATCCAACGTCGCCGAGCACTCGAGAGTCGACCCCAATGCGATTTGAAGAAATCGCCCGCGATCGCCTTCGGAGAATTTGCCGTTCCTCTCAGCCAGGTTTAGCGGGATACTCGTCGATGCTCGCTCGAGCTGCGAGCGGGCGGCGAGGCCGGGAGGGAGAATATCGAGCAGTTGATGGGTCCAGGCGGTGAAGGCGATAGCGTGTTGGTAGACATCGAGGCGTTCGTGGGCGAGGGTCATGGAACGCTCCAAGGTGCAACGGAGAAATGTAAAGGCCGCGGGCGCGGGCGCGGACGAGACGACGACGTAGACGACTGGGTGAAGCTAGGCGAGCACGGTCAACGAATTGTCATCGTGTTGAGGGAAAAGCGGAGGGGGTGGGCAGCACCTCGCGGACGGGGGCGGTCAGGCCCTGGTCGATCATCTGCGCCGGCAACTCGGGCCGGCGCGTCAGGACCCGCTTGCGGAAGGGGCTCCAGAGCAGCTTCAGGATATCCGACTTCTTCATGTGCCGGGCGAAGGTGCGCAGCAGCTTGAAGGTCTGGATGGGGCGCAGGAAGATCCGGTGGGCGAACAGCAGCATGTACCCTTTCTGCCGGGCCCGGTTCACCACCTCGCTGGGCAGAACGGTCGGGTCGATGTCCGAGCACTTGAACCACTTGTACCAATCGCGCGGGTGCCGCGGTAGGCGCACAGACGATTGAAGCCGAAGGTGTCGAGCTCGAGCCGCGCCGCGAAGCGGAAGCTCTCCAGGATGTCCTGTTCGCTCTCGTCTGGCGAACCGACCAGGAAGAACCCGTGTGCGGTGTCGATCCCGTGGCGCTTCGCTTCCCTGACCCCGCGCTCGATCTGCTCCAGCGACTGCTGCTTCTTGAGCCGGTCGAGCACCTTCTGCGTGCCGGCCTCGACGCCGAAGGCGAGGAAGCTACAGTTGGCCTCGGCCATGATGGGGAACTGGTCGATGGCGACCGAATCGACCCGACCTTCGCAGCCCCAGCGGAACTTCAGCTGGCGGTCGATGATCCCCTGGCAGATCGCCTCGATGCGCTTGCGCTTCAGCAGGAAGTGGTCGTCGGTCAGATAGATCGAGCGGTAGCCCGCATCGCTCAACTCCTGCATCTCGCCCAGCACGTGCTGGGCGGAGCGGTCGCGCCACTTGCCGTCGGTCAGGGCGGGGATGTCGCAGTACACGCACTTGTAAGGACAGCCGCGCGAGGTCTGCACGGTACAGAACCGGTCCAGCGAGAGGACCGCTGGAACGTCCAGCGGCATCGACTCGATGAAATCGATCGGCAGGCTCACCCGATCGGGATAAGGGAACCGGTCCAGATCCTCGACGATGGGGCGCGGGAGGTTCTCGACGATCTCGCGACCGTTGCGCCAGACCAGGCCGGCGACCGATCCAGGATCATCGAGTCTTTCCAAGAAGTCGGGAAGCAGCTCCTCGCCCTCGCCTTGCCCGATGAAGTCCGCGTCAGGGCAGTCCGCCAGGATCTTCGTCGCGTTCATCGTCGCGAACACGCCGCCCAGGATGATCGGAGTATCGGGCGCCGCCTGCTTCAGCCGGTGAGCCATGCTCTTGGTTGCGGGATAGGAGGTCGTCGACAGGAAAGAGAGCGCGATCACGTCGGGCCGCTCCGCACCCACCGCCTCCGCAATATGCTCCTCTTTCATCTGCGGGTGGCAGGTGTCGAACATCCGGACCTCGTGGCCGTGCTGCCGCACGACCGGGGCCAAGGTCTCGATCCCGATCGGCGGGAACGCCATCACCTGGACACGGTCTTTGTCGAACCTGCCGTCCACCAGTTCCGCTGGCAGCAATTGGTAGAAATCCTCGTCCCGAACGTAGATCAAGAAGATCTTCAACGGTTCCCCTTCCTGCGTTTGTGTATAGCCTGGCGTCACAAGATGCACTGGCCGGGCACGTAACACAAATAGTTATCGATTGCGGATCCGAGACGGCCGCTCGAACGCTGACAGGAGTCTCGTAGTACCAACCCAAATGCGCGAGATGAGCCGCGGGCGCGGACGCGGGCGCGGGCGCTGACGCGGCGACGACGTAGAACCAACTACGTGTAGCAGTACCTGCCGGCGTAGCCTGTCGAGCAGCGACGCGATGTCAGTCGGGGAAGTTCATCCGGCGTAGCAGGTCCTGGAAGCGAGGGTCCGACCTCATATCGTCGAACAGCCGGTCCATGTTGACCCAGACAAGAGACGGGTATCCCTCCTCGTAGAGCCGCTCGAGGACTACCAGCGCTT
>JBDHHZ010000271.1:0-8022 GCA_039589115.1 Gemmatimonadota bacterium
CTCCTGGACGGTTGGCAGGTAGATCTTGACGGTCGTGCCGCGCCCCCGCTGGCTCTCCACCCAGATGTCGCCTCCGCTCTGCTTGACGATGCCATAGACGGATGCCAGGCCGAGGCCGGTGCCTTTCACCTCCGTCTTGGTGGAGAAGAAGGGCTCGAAGATCTGGGAGAGCGTCTCGTCGTCCATCCCGGAGCCGTCATCGGTGACCGAGAGGGCCGCGTACTGACCGGCTTCCGAGAAACCGATTTGCTGGGCGCCTTCGAGTGTGAGGTCGATCGGCGCCGTCTCTATGGTCAGGCGGCCGCCATCGGGCATGGCGTCGCAGGCGTTCTCCACCAGGCTGACCATGATCTCCTCGAGCTGGACCCGATCGGCCTTCACGCGCCGTAACTTGTCGCCCAGCACGGTTGCGAGCTCGATTTCGTCGCCGACCATCTCCTCGAGGCGCGGGCCCAGGTCGGCGATGACGGCGTTCATGTCGAGGAGGCGGAGCTGCAGGACCTGTCGGCGGCTGAAAGCGAGCAACTGACTGGTCAAGTCGGCCGCGCGTTGTCCCGCGTCCATAATCTGCTCGATGTCGGACCGGATCTGCTCCACCATGTCCTGTCGCAGGACCAGCTCGCAGTGCCCGATGATCGAGGTGAGCAGATTGTTGAAATCGTGAGCGATGCCGCCGGCCAGGCGGCCGATGGCCTCCATGGTCTGTGCGTGGCGCAGGCGTTCCTCCAGCGCCTTCTGCTCTGTCAGGTCGCGGGCGATGGTCGACAAGTGATCGACCTCGCCGGACTCGGTCCGGTGGGCGATCATCACCATCGAGCAAGGAATCTCGCGACCACCGCTGCCTTTTAGCTTGACCTCGCCGGCCCATATCCCGTTACGAATCGCCGCCGGCAGGATCTCGTCGCGAATCAGGGTCCGGTCGGGCTCCGGGTGATACTCCCAGATCGGCATGGGCGATGGCACGTCTTCTTCGCTCAGGCCGAGCAGGTGCATGCCGGCGGGATTGAGATAGAGCCCGATGCCCTCGACGCTGAACATGCCGACCAGGTCCGGTGTCGCCTGGAGTATCTCGGCCAGCCGTTGGCGGGTCTCTTCGTGCTGCTTGCGCTCGGTGATGTCGGTCACCACCGCGATGGTGCCGACCATCAGCTTGCCGTCGCGCCGCTGCCTGACGGTCTCGATCTCCTGAAGCCGCTTGCCGCCCAGCAGCTGGCCATACAGCCTCTTGAACTGCTCGCGCGTCGCCTCCGGCACAACGGGTGGGAGCGGGAGCCCCAGGACCTCCGACTCGCTCCAGCCGAAGACCTGCTCGGCGGCCGGATTCCAGCTCAGTACGTTGCGCTCCCTGTCGAGCGCCAGGATCGCCAGCGGCGAGGCCTCGAAGATCGCCCGTAGCGTTTCGTTGGTCCGCTGGAGTGCCTCCTGCGTCTCCTTCTGAACGGTGATGTCTCGCAGCGAGCCTTCGTAGAAGATCACCCTGCCCTGTGAGTTGCGTACGGCACGGGCATGGTCGAGCACCCAGATGGATTTTCCGTCGAGCCGGCGCAGCTGCATCGGGTAGTTCTGAACGAGGTCTTCCATCTCGAGCCGGTCGATCTGGCTGCGGCGGACGTCGCGATCGACGAACAAGTCATACGCGTTGAGTTGCAGCAGGCTCTCTCGGGTGGGGAAGCCAAGCAGCTCGACCATCGCGGGATTGGCGTCAACTATGGTCCCGTCGGGCGTGCTCAAGTAGAGAGCGATGGGAACGCCGTCGAAGAGACTACGATAGCGCGATTCCCGATAGCCGCCGTGTTGTGCTCGATGCCGGCCGCGCCGCCTTCTACGTAGCCAATCAGCGAAGCGCTCCCTGATGCTTCGCGGGCTCAGCTTGGAAGCGACAGTCGTCGACTTGGCTGTGGAATCCGTCTCAGGCATCGGGTTGGTCTTGGTGCATCAGGTCTGACCCTGTTATCATCTTCAGCACCCCACCATGAGTGGCACATGTCTGTGCGGCCCGGCCCGGTTTCTAACCGATTCACATTCGGGCATGCCGGGCCCTGACCAGGCGACGTGAGCAGCGACAGGGAATGTGTTGCGCGGGGGTACGTGGTTGGCTCTCTGCTCGGCCGAACTCGATAATAATCATAACGACCACTGCGATGCCAGACAAACGGGAACATCAGGAGGATCGGATGAGGTGTCTCAAAACCACGTGGTCCGTGAGTCTCTGTGCTGTCATGCTCTCGCTCTCACTGGTCGCCGTCGACGCGACGCCGCTGGTCGCTCAGGACGTGCAGGTCACCACAGCGGGGCGGATCCTGTCGCCCAGGGACGTCGCCCGCACTCGCTCGGTGGGGCAGGTCGCGATGCGTCCCGACGGCTCGATGATCGCCTACACGCTGAGTGTGCCGCGCGAGCCGGGCCGGGACTCGAACGGGCCAGCCTGGAGCGAGTTGCGGATGGTGGGCTACGATGGCACGCGCGACCGGCCGTTCATCACCGGTGAGGTGAACATTTCGCATCTGCGCTGGAGCCCGGACGGCAACTATCTGAGCTACCTGGCTCGACGGCAGGGCGACGATCACACGTCGATCTACGTGATCCCGGCGGACGCCGGCGAGTCGGTTCGGGTCTATCAGCACGAGACCAGCGTTCTGGCTTTCGACTGGCGGCCGGACGGTCGTGCGATCGCCTTCGTGGCCATGGAGGCCGGGCCGGCCGACCTGGAGGCTCTGCGGCGGAAGGGATTCAACCAGGAAATCTACGAGGAAGACTGGCTATCACGCCGTCTATACGTGCTGGAGCTGCCCGATGGCCCGGCAGGTCCGGCGGGCGAAGCACGGATGGTGGAGGTTCCCGGCCAGCCGTGGAGCGTGGCTTGGGACCCGGACGGCAGGCGGTTGCTGGCCGACCTCTCGCCGACGCCGCTGATCGACGACCGCTACATGTCGAGGCGGCTGCACGTCGTCGATGCAGCGTCGGGCGCGGTTCTGGCGGAGATCGCGAACCCGGGCAAGCTGGGCGCCTTCGATTGGTCTCCCGACGGCAGGACTATCGGGCTGATCTCGGCGATGGATATCAACGATCCCAGGGAAGGCCGGTTGATGGCCGTATCTGCCGAGGGCGGCGAGCTGCGTGACCTGCTGCCGGGGCTGGAGGGTCACGTCGAGTCGTTCAGCTTCGTCTCGCGGGACAGGATGGTCTACCTGGCGGGCGTCGGCGTCGGCAGTCGCATCGGTCGCGTAAGGACTGACGGCCGCGACGATGAGGTGATCTACGAGAGCACCGATCTCGTACTCTTCGCTCTGAGCGTGGACGGTAGTGGCAGGAACGCCGCTCTGGCCGCCGAATCGCCGATGATGCCACGGGAAGTCTTCGCGACGCGTGCCGACCGAAGCTCGGAAGTGAGCCGGCTGACCGACGTGAATCCGTGGCTTTCCGAGATCCAGTTCGGCCGTCAAGAGATCGTACACTGGACGGCCGGCGATGGGCTGATGATCGAGGGCCTGCTGATCCACCCCATCGAACGCGCTGCCGGAGAGCGGGTTCCTACGATCGTGGTCGCGCACGGCGGACCGGAGTCGCACTTCAAGAACGGCTGGCTGACCCGCTACTCGTATCCGGGGCAGATGGCCGCTGGCCTCGGCTATGCCGTTCTCTATCCCAACTACCGCGGGAGTACAGGGCGCGGCGTCGCTTTCTCCAAGGCCGACCAAGGCGACGGGGCCGGTGCCGAGTTCGATGACGTCTTAGCCGGTGTCGACTACCTGATCGAGCGCGGGATAGCCGATCGCGACAAGGTGGGCATCACGGGCGGCTCCTACGGCGGCTACTTCACCGCCTGGGGCTCGACGCGGCACACCGAGCGCTTCGCTGCGGGTGTCATGTCCGTCGGTATATCGAATCAGCTGTCGAAAACGGGCACCAGCGATATCCCGCGGGAGATGGAGCTGGTCCACTGGCTCTCCAATCCGTACGAGAACCCGGACCTGTTCCTGGAGCGCAGTCCGATCATGTACGTGAACGACGCGCAGACCCCGCTGCTCATCATGCACGGCAAGGAGGACCCGCGCGTCAACCCTGGCCAGTCACGCGAGCTGTACAGAGCGCTGAAGATGCAGACCGATGTGCCGGTGCGGCTGATCCTCTATCCCGGCGAGGGACACGGTAACCGCCGGGCGGCGGCGCGCTACGATTTCAGTCTGCGAATGCTGCGCTGGTTCGACTGGTTCCTGGTGCAGGGGCGCGGCGACACCCCGCCGTGGAAGCTGGACTACGAGTTGGATCCGGACGTTATGTAGAGCGGTCGGGAGCCCTAGTAGAGTGAGGGAGCAGTGGAGCGAGGGAGACTGCGAGTTTGGAGTTGACTCTTAACTCGAAGTCTCCCTTGCTCAATTGCTCCCCAACTCAACCAGCGCTCCCTAACTCCCTCACAGGTTCTCCTTGACGAAATTCGTCATCATCGTATAGAGGTTGACCCGCGGCACTCTCCCACGTATCCCGTGCGGATGATTCGGATACAGTCGTAGCTCGAACTGCTTGTCGGCGGCGATCAGCCGATCGACAAGCTGCAGCGTGTTCTGCATGTGCACGTTGTCATCGCCCGTCCCATGGATGAGCAGCAACCGGCCCTGCAAGCGATCGGCGTAGGCGAGCGGAGCGCTTCGGGCGTAGCCGTCGGGATTCTCCTGTGGCGTGCGCATGTAGCGCTCGGTGTAGATCGTGTCGTAGAGCCGCCAGTCCGTGACGGGCGCCCCGGCGATGGCGGCCTTGAAAACGTCGGCGCCCTTGAAGAGGGTGAGCGAGGCCATGTAGCCTCCGTAGCTCCAACCCCAGATGCCGATCCGGCTGCCGTCCACGTAGGGGAGGCCGGCGAAATAGCGCGCTGCGGCGATCTGATCGTTCGATTCGTACTCGCCCAGGTTCAGGTAGGTGATCTTCTTGAATTCGACACCGCGACCGCCGGTCCCGCGGTTGTCCACGCTAGCGATCAGGTAGCCCTGCTTCGCCAGCAACTGGTGCCACAGGTAGCGAGACCCGCCCCACGAGTCCCGCACCGTCTGCGAGCCAGGCCCGCCGTAGACGTACATGAGGAGCGGGTACTGCTCGGCGGGATCGAAGTCCGGCGGTTTGATTAGCCAGGCGTTGAGCTCGACCCCTTCGTCGATCTGTATGGTCAGGAACTCCGGCGGGCTGAGCTCCAGCCCCTCGAGCTTCTCCCTCAAACCCGCGTTATCGGCGAGGATTCGCACCTCTTCGCCGTCCGCCGATCGCAGCGTTTGGACCGGTGGCGTGCCGGCATCGGAGTAGGTGTCGACGTAGTAGGTAAAGGTGGGATCGAAGCTCACCTGGTGCGATCCCGCGGCTCCAGAAATCCGCCGGAACCCTCTTCCGTCAAGACCGACGCTGTAGAGCGGCCGGACCACCGCTGGTCAGCTTGCGGACGAGCGAGCCGTCCCTGTCGAAGAGATAGAGGTGGCCGTACCCGTCGCGCTCGCTGAGATACACGAACCGCTCGCCGTCGTCGATCCAGACCAGCGAGTTGAAGTCGATGTCGAGCCAGGCTTCATCGGTGTCGGTCATGATCAGGCGCGAGGCACCCGTACGGACGTTGGCCAGCATGAGGTCCATGCGGCTCTGGTGCCGGTTGAGCCGCTGGAACCAGATTTCATCGGACGAGTCGGTGAAATCCATTCGGGCGATGTAGAACTCGCCGTAGTCTGGCGTGACATCGACCCAGGTCGTTGCTCCGCTGGCCAGCTCGATCACGCCCAGCCGGACCTCGGAGTTCGCCATGCCCGCTTTGGGATAGCGGACCGGCTTGAGCTCGGGGTACAGCACGGTCAAATCGATCAGATAGAACGGTGCGATCGCACTCTGATCGAAGCGCCAGAAAGCGATGCGCTGCCCGTCGGGGCTCCAGCGGAAGCCGTCCGCCAGCGACAGCTCTTCCTCATACACCCAGTCGGTGGTTCCGTTGATGATGTTCTCGTCGCCGTCCTCGGTGAGCGCCGTCTCTTGGCCGCTGGCCAAGTCGGAGACGTAGATATCGTTGTCGCGTACAAAGGCCACGCGAGTGCCATCCGGCGATAGCTTGGCGTAGCTCTGGCGCCCTGGCTCGGAGCTAACCGCTGTGAGCCGCTGGGTGTCGAAATCCCAGACGTAGTAGATCGCGTCGCTGCTGCGTCGCCAGATGCGCTCGACGCTAGTACCGATGAGCAGCTTCGAGCCGTCGGCCGAGAACCGGTAGCTGGCGATGGTGATCGGTTCTTCGCTTCCGGGCGGCACGAGGTCGGCTCCGCTCACGAGAAGCTCTCGCTCGCCGGAGCGAGCCTCCACGCTGTAGAGATCGGTGGCGCCGTCCTCGGTGCGCTCGATGCTCGTGAAGTGTTGCCCGTCATCCATCCAGGTGACGCGGACGAGGTCGGAGCCGAGCTCGTCCGAGCCGTATATGGCCTGGACGCTGAGCTCCGGCACCTGAGCTGCGGCCGGCGCAGCGATGCTAATCGCTGCGAGTACGGAGATAAGGCGTTTGGCGAACATGGCGTGTGAACCCTTCAGTCGGTGAATGGATTATCAGGGCGCCGCCGCGAGCCAGCGAGCGATGTTCTCGCCGAACTTGAATGCGAGCGCGCGGTGTGTGCCCTCGTCGGGCACGCCCAATACATCCCTGGAAGCCAGGCGCTCCCGCTCCAATTCCAGGTGATAAGCGTGGATCCAACGCTCCAGCTCTGCCGGCACGACCTCGGGGTGGAACTGGACGCCGTAGGCCTGCGGGCCGAGCCGGAACGCCTGCACGTAGCGTTCGCTGTGGGCCAGTACCTCGGCCCGTTCCGGCACGTCAAAGGTGTCGCCGTGCCAGTGGAAGGTCGTGAAGCTTCGCGGGAAGCCGGCCCAGAGAGGATCGGCGACGCCAGCTTCGGTGAGCTTTACCGCCTCCCAGCCGATCTCTTTGCCCCGTTCACCGGGAAAGACCTGGGCGCCGGCGGCGGCGGCGAGCAGCTGGGCGCCGAGGCAGATGCCGAGAACGGGTCGCTCTTCGTCCAGGTAGCGGCGGATCAACCCGATCTCCTGCTGCAGGAAAGGGTGCCTCTCCACGTCGTAGGCGCCCATCGGGCCGCCCAGTACGATCAGGCGGCCGGGATCGGCTGACATGTCCTGGCCAGCCGTCTCCGCGTCGACATACTCGAATCTCACGCCGTTCTCGGTCAGGGCGTCTCCTATATAGCCGAGATCCTCGATCTCCACGTGGCGGATGACGGTGCAGGGGATGGCCCCGCTCGATTCGGACCTCCCATGGGTTGCACTCAAACGCGGGCTCCATCTTCTACGAGTTTACGGGCTGCCACGAGATAGACGGCTGCGTTATAGGAGCACTTGTCGGGGCTGCGCCGCTCGATGAAGCCGATGGCGGACTGCAAGAGGCGTACGTAGCTCTTTCTGAGCGGCCGTGGAAGGTATTGAACGCTCGCGTCTTGCCAGAACTGAAGGGCGACGGATGCTAGCCCGAAGACTCCTTGGGTCGTCAGGATCTCGAACCCCGCGTTGCTGATCTGCCTATGCAACCCATCGATCGTCCAGCGCCAGTAGTCGCTGGGGTCCGGGTGGTAAGGCCAGGAGCCATGGGTCGACAGGATGAGAAGCCCGCCCGGCTTGAGTACGCGGCACGCTTCGCTCAGGTACTCGTGAGGTTCGTCGACGTGCTCGAGCACCTGGGTCGACAAAACGCAATCGATGCTCTGTGTCTCTTGCGGTAGCGCGCCTCCCGGCTCGACGGTCACGTCGGCGCTCTCGTTCCCAGGCAGGTCGACGCCTATGTATCGGTTGAATCGGCTCTGGAAGAGTGACTCATGAGGTCTAGCGCCGCACCCATAGTCGAGCAGGACGCCCCCGCCAGCCAGCAGGTCGGACGCCGCGATGCGCTCCAGCTTCTCGAGTAGCAGGCGCTGTTGCCAGCGCCGCGTCAGAGATCGCTCGAGCTGCGGCTGTTTCTCGGGGGTTTGTCCCATGTGAGCCTCGCACCGCTACACGGCCTGCTTG
>JBDHHZ010000272.1:0-4776 GCA_039589115.1 Gemmatimonadota bacterium
ACCGTGGATCAAGCGATCATCAACTCGGCACAGAAGAATCGGCATCTGTCGAGTATTCTATTGAAACGCCAACGCGCGACCGGAGCCGCTCGACCACTTGCTCCAGCGGGAGGTCACGGTGAAAGACGAAATCGAGAAGGAGTGGCAGGTTGACTCCGCAGACCACGGCCACTCGGGGATGGCGGAACTTGAGGCGACGCGCCGCGAAGGCGCAGCTGCCGCTCGGCAGGTCGACGAACACCACACTCGGCCCGTCACCCACCAGCTCGTGCAGCCTTTCCTCGAGCACAGCTGGCGTCATCTCCGCGTTATCCAGCGGCTGGAGCCCCTCCCGCGAGCCGGTTATCCCGGCTACGGCATCGAGCATTCCCTCAGCCAGCTTCCCGTGACCTACGAGGACACCCTGGACTTTGTCACTCATAATCCTCTTCCAGGTACTCGCGGACCGGCGCCATCGAGTCGCGCAGCCTGGCGTTGAACGAAGCGGCCGCGTCGACACCGGAGTATCTCAGGAGGTGATTCATGGCGACCACCTCTGATATGACTGTGATGTTCTTGCCCGGGTTGAGTGGCACAGTCACTCTGCGGATCGACACGTTGAGAATCTCCGTGAAGTCCGCATCGAGGCCGGTGCGATCGTATGGCTGTTGTTGCTGCCATTCCACCAACTGGACGACGACCTCGATACGCTTTTGCTGCCGGGTCGCGCGGATGCCGAAGAGGGCGCGGACGTCTATGATTCCGATGCCGCGAATCTCCATGTGATGACGCGCCAGGTCGAGGCCTCTGCCGATCAACACGTCATGCCCCTGGCGGTTGATCTGCACGACGTCGTCCGCCACCAGCCGATGACCGCGCTCGACCAGGTCGAGTACGCATTCGCTCTTGCCTATCCCGCTGCGACCGACCATCAGCAGGCCGACGCCATAGACGTCCGCCAACGAGCCGTGGACATGGGTCGTAGGAGCGAAGCGGTCGTTGATGAACGGAATCATACGGCGATAGAACTCCGCCGTCTTCAGCTCGCTGACCACTACGGGCGTGCCCTGGCGCTCGGCGACCTCGAGCAAGATCGGTGGCAGGTCCTGGTCCTTGGTGGCAATCACGCAGGGGATATCGAACGAGAGCAGCGTCTCGATCGCGGCCAGCCGACTTTCGTCGTCGAGTGAATGGAGATACGACACTTCCGTTTCCCCGAGCACCTGGACGCGACCGCTCGCGAAGCGGTCGGTGAACCCGGCGAGGGCGAGCCCCGGACTCGAGATCTCGGACTGCGCGATCTCGCGGTCCAGGGCCTTCTCGCTCTTCGTCACTACTCGGAGGCGCAGGCTCTCGCCGCGCAGCTCCAGTAGCTCTCGAACCGTTAAGCTCACTCGCTGTCCTCTTCTGCTTCTGCCTCCTGGGTCACGATCTCTTGCCCGAGTCGCGGGGCCTTGTGGTTCGTCTGTTTCTTACGACGCCTTCTGAGCTGGCGGGCCAACTTGTCCGAGACCCGGTTGACGGCAGTTCGAAAGTCCTCGGCGACTGCCTCTGCGTGTATGTCTACGTCCCCGTCTACCGCGGCACGTGCCTCCACCAACTTCTGACGTTTCTCCTCGGTGAGCGTCACGTCGACCCGTGACATGCGATGGTTGTACTTGTCCAGCCTGGTGAAGCGCCCTTCAACGTGCTGACGTAGTGCATCGTTCAACTCGAAGTGGCGGGCGGTCATGGATATCTTCATTTCGCCTCCGAAACTGAAGCGTTGAAGTGTGATTGGTCCCGGACAGGACCATCGGTATGAACCTCGATGAGGTGGGCTTCGGTCTCATCCGCGGTGCGGTCCCAGCTGAACCCAGCGGCGAACCTCGTCGCGCCGGCACGTAGCCGGCGCAGCAACTCCTCATCCACCGCGATCCGGCGGAGCGCCTGCGCCCACGCCCCAACATCCCCATGGGACACCAGCAGCCCACTCTCCCCATGCACGACCGATTCCCTGAGCCCCGGCGAATCGGAAGCCAGGGCAGGAGTCCCACAGGCTGCGGCCTCGACGTTCGTGATGCCCCAACCCTCCTTTGGGGATGGGTAAACCGTCGCCCAGCTTCTGCGCAATAGGTCGACCTTCTCGCCCTCCGATACGAAGCCAAGAAACTCGACTCTACCGGGGACCCGAGCGGCGGCGTAGTCGCGGAGAGCCTCCTCGTGATCGCCCTTACCGGCTATCAGCAGTCGCGCGCTCAAGCTCTCGTCAGCCAGCTGGGCGAGCGCGTCGATTACCAGCTCCAGCCCCTTGTAGCGCTTCAAGCGGCCGATGTAAGCGAACGTGGGCAGCTCGAACGGGGCGACTGCCGGGTCCGGCCTGAACAGCGCGTGATCGATGCCCGGGCGAATCACCCGCACGTGCGCAGGCGGGACACCGCGCGCGGCCAGGTCATCCGCGGTCGATTGGGATATCGCCTGAAACGGCGCATGCTGGTAGAAATGGGGGATGGGCCGCTCGGCCAGCCAGACCGCCGTGGCGAGTGGTATCGAGACCTCCTGGAAAGCCGTCGCGCCGAACAGATGAGGTATGAGGGCGATCACGGGAGCGCTGACCCACAACGGGCTGTAGAGCGGCATCTTGTTGATGTCCTCGACCACCAAATCGAAGTCGACATCTCGGAGCCGACGCCAATAGTAGGGTGCAGCGGCCAACGTGAAGCTGTGACGCCCTCCCACCCGGTGGACGGTCATGCCGTCCACTTCCTCCTGGACCGGCGCACCGGCCCAACTCGAGCAGAGAAGCGTGACATCGTGCCCGCGATCGACGAGCCTGGCAAAGATCTCGTGTAGGTGCACCTCCGCGCCGCCGGCCTGCGGGTTCTTTCTGTCCTGCCAATTGATCACGAGCAACCGCAAGCGACCCGCGCTCATCAGGAGTCGGCGGCTTGCTCGGGTCCCAGCTCGCGGAGCAAGGCATCGAGCACGCCGTTCACGAACCGCCCGCTCTCTTCCGCACCGAACCACTCTGCAAGGCGAATCGCTTCATGAAGTGCAACGCGAACTGGGATGTCATCGAGGTAGAGCATCTCAGCCGCCGCGATACGGAGGATGTTGCGATCGACCGTCGCCATCCTGGACAGGCGCCAGTGCTCGGCGACGGCCTCGAGGCGCGCGTCGATTTCCGGAAGCTGATTCTCGATTGTCGCCAGAAGTCGGTCGGAGTACTCCAGGACGTCGTGATCAGGGGAGCGCTGCCCGGGGATGGAGAGATCACCAACCACCTGCCGGATCGGCGCGTCGCCGCCCCGCAGTTCCCACGCGTAAAGGACCTGCAGCGCTCGGGCTCTGGCTTTAGTCCTGCTCCCCATCCAGTTGGTCTAGAAGGTCGGCCATCTCTATAGCTGCCAGCACCGCTTTCCAACCGTGATTTCCCGACTTGCTTCCGGCTCGCTCGAGTGACTGCTCCATCGTGTCGGCCGTGAGCAGACCCAGCGAGACGTAGCAATCGGAATGCGTTGCCACGTGCGCCAATCGCTGCGTAGCCGCCCCAGCCAGATAATCGAAGTGAGAAGTGGCACCTCGAATCAGAGCGCCCAGCGCAACGATAGCTGCGTAGCGGTGGCCACTGGCCAGTCGGGCGACGAGCGGTGCCAATTCCCATGCACCTGGTACCCAAAAAACGTCAATCTGTTCGTCGTTCGCGCCGTGCTGCCTCAGACAGTCGACCGCCCCCGCCAGCAACTGCCGCGTGACAAGTTCGTTGGTGCGACTCACCACCAAAGCGAAGCGGCGACCCTCTGCCCTGAATTGTCCGTATCTTTCGCGCATCGTTCTGAAGTCCCTAGCCCGCCAGCTGGCCGTCGGCCGGAATCAAATGACCCATCTTCTCCCGCTTCGCCTGCAAGTAGCTCGCGTTGTGGCGGTTTGCCTTCACCGTGATGGGCACCTGCTCGGTGACCGAGAGGCCATAGCCTTCGAGGCCGATGATCTTCTTCGGGTTGTTCGTCATCAGCCGCATGGACTTGATTCCGATATCCAGGAGGACCTGCACGCCGATACCGTAGTCACGCAGGTCAGCGGGGAACCCGAGCATCTCGTTCGCCTCGACCGTGTCCATGCCGTTCTCTTGCAGCTCGTAAGCGCGGATCTTGTTGAGAAGGCCTATGCCCCGCCCTTCCTGCTTCATGTAGACCAGCACGCCCTTGCCTTCCGATTCGATCCGGCGGAGACTGGTTTCGAGCTGCTGGCCGCAATCGCAGCGCTGTGAGTGGAACACGTCACCGGTCAGACACTCCGAGTGCATTCTGACCAGCACGGATTCCATGCCATCCACGTCGCCCTTGATCAACGCCACATGCTCGCGGCCATCGACATCGTTCCCGTAGGCGATGACCGTGAAATCGCCGAACTCGGTGGGCAACTTGGCCTCGGCTGACGAACTTGAGGCCGTGACACCTGGCGAAGGCCTCGAGTTGAGGTCGGCGAGCCATGGTGCCGTCCTCGTTGAGGATCTCGCAGATCACGCCCGCCGGCATCAACCCGGCCATGCGAGCCAGATCGACCGAAGCCTCGGTCTGGCCTACTCGCTGGAGCACACCTCCGGGCCGCGCCCGAAGGGGAAAGACGTGTCCGGGACGCCCGAGGTCTTCCGGGCAAGTTTCGGGGTCGACAGCCAGTTGGATCGTCTTCGCCCGGTCCCACGCGCTGATCCCCGTTGTCACGCCGTGCTTCGGCGTGCCGTCAATCGAGACCATGAACGCAGTCCCCTGCGTGTCCGTGGAGTGGTTCCCCATCGACGAAAGGACGAGCTCCTCG
>JBDHHZ010000273.1:0-4384 GCA_039589115.1 Gemmatimonadota bacterium
GCTAAGGCAGATGAGAACTCCTATGTTCATCATTTTGGTCCGGTCAGACGCCGGTGCCGATCCAGCCGCACTGGCAGGACCAGTTCGTGAGACTATTCGGTCGGTGGATAGCGGCCTACCCGTTCCAAGGGTGGTTCCGGCCCGGTCTTTTGTCACCTGGGCCACCCAGGAGCAGCGGACCGGCGGACAGGTCGCCGGGGGTCTGGGCACCCTGGTGCTCCTCCTCGCCGCCATGGGTATCCACGGGGTCGTGGCCCTGGCTGTTACGCATCGCACCCGTGAGCTCGGCATACGGATTGCCATGGGGGCCAGCCGGAGGGCGGTCATCCGTGGCGTCTTCGCGGATGCCCTCCGCATGGCTGGGCCCGGCTTGTTGGTAGGAGGCCTTTTGGCAGCCGGAACGGCCGCGGCATTGCGCTCCACGCTCCTGGGGCTGAGCCCCGTCGATCCCATCTCCTTCCTTTCCGTCGGAGTGTTGCTGCTCTTCGTGGTTATCGCTGCTAGCTTGGCCCCGGCGCTGAGAGCATCAGGAATCAACCCGATGGAGGCCCTGAGAAAAGAATGACGGTCGGTTGGAAGGCTCCCGCGGGACACCACTGAACCGCAGATGTGACCAGGTGGACCGGCCAAGTGCGTGCCGGGGCTACTCCGCTCTCAGCGCCTGGTTGGGGTCGACCCGGACCGCCCTTAACACAGGCACGGCAATCGCAGCGAGGGCGACGAACGTCATGATAAGCGCGCCGCCGGCCATGAATAGGGGGTTGAAGGGGCTGATCCCGTAGGCCAGGCTCGATGTCAGAGTTGCCGACAGCACCGACCCGACGAGGCCAATGGCCAACCCAAGAAGGACCAGACGCAGTCCCTGACGTAGGAACAGCCCCATGACTTTGCCGCTGTCGGCCCCAAGCGCCACGCGCACACCGACCTCGTGGGTCCGCTGTGATACGTAGTAGGACATCACGCCGTAGGTCCCCGCCACCACCAGGATCAGCGCCGTCACGGCAAAGAGCGCGACGAGCAGCGTGTAGAAGCGCCGGCGCTCGCTGGCGCTCGTCACCACACTATCCATCGTGCGGACTCCAGAGAACGGTATCTGACTGTCTATCTCGCGCACGGCCTGTCGCAGAGCGGGTACCAGCGCCTGCGGATCACCTGATGCCCGAACGACCAGCCGCGTGTACATCCAAAGCTCTGCACTGTGGGGGAAGTACATCTCGGGGAGCGGCGGGTATTCGAGACCCCACTGCCGGACGTCGGCGACCACGCCCACGACGGTGGCGATCCACTCAGGTGGGTCACCGTTCTGGCGAACCCGTTTGCCCAGAGCGCTCTCGCCGGGCCAGTACCGATCTACGAACACCTGGTTGACGAGTGCGATCCTGTCGGTTGCGACGTCCGCGTGCGTCGCGTCGCGCACTTCCAGCTTCCTTCCCGATAGCAGGCCTACCCCCATCGCATCGAAATAACCGGGACTGACGTACGAATACTCGACCAGCGGCCGCCGCGCCTGCGGATCGAACGTTTCGCCATCCACCAGGACCCAGCCGTTGTTGCCTCCCGCCAGGGGTAGCTTGTTCGTCGCCGCGGCGTGTTCGACTCCCGGCAGACCCTGGATGCGCTCGAGCAGCCGGTTCCAGAAGGCGACACGCCCTTCTGTCTCCTGGTATCGCGGCCCGTTCAGCGGGATGCCGGCGACCAGCACGTGTTCGGTAGCGAATCCCCGCGGAACCCTCAGCACCTCCAGGTAGCTCACGATCAGAAGGGCGGCGCCGTTCGCCAGAACGAACGCCATGGCGAGCTGACCCGCCACCAGCGTCCCGAGGAAACGGTTTCGAGTGCGCCCGCCCGCCTGACTGCCACGCCCCTCTTTCAGGGCGCCGACCAGGTCGGTGCGCGACGCGAACAGCGCCGGCGCCAGGCCGAAGATCAGACCGGTTGCCACCGTCACAAAGAGCGAGAAGAGCAGCACCCAGCCGTCGATCGTTATTCCGTCCACCCTGGGGATGCTCGGAGGGATCAGGTTCTTGATCGCACCCATCGCCCCCAGGGCGATGACCACGCCAGCCACGCCGCCCATCGCCGACAGCAGCATACTCTCCGTCAGCAGTTGCCGGATCAGACGCGGGCGCGCCGCACCCATCGAGGCTCGAATCGCCAGCTCGCTCGTGCGGGTCGTGCCCCGCGCCAGCAACATGCTGGCCACATTAGCGCAGGCGATCAGCAGTACGAGCCCAACGATTCCCAGGAGCAGGAAGAGAAAGCTGCGTACGCCGCCCAGGGCCCGCCGCATGAGCGGGTCGATCCACACCTGGACCTGGGCATTGGTGTTGGGATAGGCCTCGGCGAGGCCGGCGGCTATCGCCTGTAGATCGGCCTCCGCCTGCGCAACCGTGACGCCGTCCTCGAGCCGACCGAGGGCAGCGAGACTGTGCCAGTCCCGCAGACTGTCGGCCCGGACAAGTACCAAGGGTGTCCAGAGCTGCGGCTCGTCAGACATCGAGCTCCACGGCTTCGGGAACTCATATTCCGGCGGCATGACACCGATCACGGCGGAGCTCTCACCGTTGACCGTGATGCGCTTCCCGATGATGTCGGTGGCCGCGCCGTGCTGGCGTCTCCAGAGTGCGTCGCTGAGGATCACCACCCGGTGATTCCCATCGATCTCCTCGTCGTCGGTGAACAAGCGTCCCATGCTCGGCTGCAAACCGAGCGCCCGCAGCACGCTGGCCGTGCAGCGCACTCCGAAGACTCGAGCCGCCTCCTCCTCTCCTGCCAGATTGACCCAGTCGAACCGGTAGACTCCCATCTCTTTCAGGGAGCTGTTCTGTTCCCGCATGTCGAAATAGTCGGGAGACGCGAACGGCTGGTACGCCCTGCGCCCCGTCGGGGTCTCCCATATCGCGACGACCCGTTCCGGCTCCGGGTAAGGGAGCGAGCGCAGTATCAGGCCTTTCATAACGCTGAAGATCGCGATGTTCGCGCCGATCCCGACGGCGAGCGTCAGCACGACCAGCAGGGTGAATCCCGGGCGTCGGCCTATTTGTCGGAGTGCGAAGCGAAGATCCTGGGCAAGCTCATTCATTGGGCCCCCTTGGCGTTCTGTGGCCTAATGGTTGGATCTCACCTGCGGCAAGAAGGTTGTCAGGCGATTGAGAACGGCCGGTCAGCGAACGGCCTCGCGCCTCAATTCCTCGATGAAACTCGCCTCCACCCAGTAGTTGTCGTCATTGCCGCGGCGGCTGCTGTTGAAGAGCAGGTACCTGCCGTCCGGCGACACGATCGGGCAGATCTCATGGGCCTCGGTGCTGATCGGCTCCCCGAGGTTCGACGGAACGGTCCACCTGCCGGATGCGTCCCGAAAGCTGATCCACAAGTCCAGGTAGCCTATGTTCTCTTCGTGACGAGCGCGCGCGAAAATGAGATAGCTCTGATCGGGCGCGATGAACGGCATCATCTCGCCTGCGTCGCTGTTCACCGGCGCGCCCAGGTTTTCCGGCTCCTGGTAGATGCCGTCCACCAGCCGCGACACATGGATGTCGCCGTCGCCCGGCGAGTAGATGCTGCCGTCCGCCGCCACAGAGAACGACCAGTGGAGATCGAGCGTGTTCGGGCCGCCCTCGATGATCTGCGGCTCGGACCAGCCGTCCGGTTCGCGCGTCACGTACCAGATGCGCTCCGCCTGCCCACCTTCCTCCGCGCCCGTCGGGCGCGTCGACAGGAAGTACAAGCGCTCACCGTCGGGAGCGAAGAAGGGCACGTCGTCGCCCCAGCCGAGCCGCGAGAACGGCGCTTGTGCCGGCTCCGACCAGCGACCGTTCACCATCTGTGAGAAGACCATCATCCCGCGCGAATAGCCCGAGTCGGGAAGGGCGACCTCCGTCGACCAATAGGCCTCCATTCCGTCAGGGGAGAACGCGACGGTCCCGTGCTGGAAGCGATGCGTGGAAACGATGTCGACGGCGAACGGGGCCGGCTCCGCGCCCGCCGCGGGTGGCGTCTGCCCCATGTACGGCCCCTCGAGCACCGGAAACCTGCGCGGCTCGGTGCTCGCGCCCGCCCCGGCCAGGAAACGCATCATTGCCTCGCGGTCCACAGCCTCGGCGGTGTTGTAGGGTGATGTGCCGGACAGGCTGCGGGCGTCGATATCCGCGCCTCGGTCGAGCAGCGTCCGGGCCACTTCCTCGCGTCCCAGCTCTGCCGCGTAGTGGAGCGGGACGCGTCCATATCGGTCCGGCTCGTTCACGTCGAAGCCCGCCTCCAGCAGACGCGCCACGATCAGCGCCGACCCACCCTGGCTTGCCGAGTGCAAGAGCGAGCCGTCGTTGTCGTTGCGCATGCTGAGATCGGCACCCTCGCCGGTGAGGAGCACGAAGAGGCGCTCGAG
>JBDHHZ010000274.1:0-4324 GCA_039589115.1 Gemmatimonadota bacterium
CAACGTCGGTAGCTGTGTCATGTGGTCCATTCGCGTGATGATGCTTCCACCCGGATCCTGCATTGTACGCTTGAATGCCGTGATATAAAGGCCCGGCATCCGGTGTTGGGCGTCAGGTGGTCGTCTCACTCCGGCCTCCCCCGCGCTCACGGCCACCCGTGAGCGCGGGCTCGCTAACACCAGCTCCGCTCGACCACACGCCCCGACGCCAGTAATCGGATCTAGGCGCCCTGCGGTTGCCAGCCTGACCCGCTCATCACATATACCTCGTAGTCCCTTCGAATAGCGAGCATTCGCGAACCGTGGGTTTTCTCGGCCGAGCGCGTCTTATATGTAGAGACTCGCGAGGCTCTAACCCGCACCGAGGAGGATGCCGCGTTGCTGACCGAGGCCGAGCTGGTTCAGATCTACAGGGAGCACACCGGCCCGCTCTACGCGTTCGTATCGCGTCGAGTCGGGGGTGATCGGACCCTGGCCGAAGACATCGTGCAAGATGCTTGGCTACGAGCCGTAGACACTTGGCCGCGCCGCGGTACTCCCGATCATCCCCGGGCCTGGCTGATTCGAGTCGCCCGCAATCTCCTCGTGAGTCACTTCAGACGCCAACAGGCAACGCCGGTAGATCCAGTCGAGTTGGAACTAGAAGCAGATGACTACCGTCCCGAAACGCCGTGGGCGGCAACACTGGTCAGCTGGGGCCTGGCGCGGATGCGGCGCGGCCAAGCCGCGTTGCTCGAGGCGTTCTATTTCGACGGTAAGAGCACGCGCAAGATCGCCGAAGAATCCGGGTTAACAGAGCGCGCGGTAGAGGGCCGTTTGCGCCGCGCGCGGCAGAACCTCGAGAAACGCCTTAGACCATATATAAGCGCCGAGGCAACCGCCGGCTTAGCGGTAGAGCCAACGGTCGAGCCGGTCGCTGCCTTGGAGCTGTCCGAAGGAGGTAGAAAGAATGCATGACAATCACGAGCCCGATCCTCGCTTCGTTGAAAGCTTGGAATGGCAGCTCGGCAGGGAGCTGCGTCGAGCCAAACGAACGGGCACGCGGCCCGGTGTCCGCATAGTGAAGACGGGCGGCCTGATAACGGCCTCCGTTGTGCTGGGTGCCGCAGCCATGGGTTTCTCACAACAGCTCAGCGACGCCTGGCGCAAGGAGCTGCTGGAAGCACGGCTGGAGGTCCAGGTCGAGCTGGCGCAGCAGCGGGTTGAGATGCAACTAGACGCATTGGGACTGACCCGCGAGCAGGTAGAACGGGGCGTTCGCAGCGACAGAGATCTCATTTACTTCGAACTTCAGATAGCACAGGCCGAAGCCGACGCCAGGATCAGCGAGCTGAAGTTGGAGGAGGTCCGGCGCTCGGGAAGAGAGCCGCTGGGCGAGTTGTCCTCCCCGTTGGTTGACGGCCGCGACTTCGTGAGCGAGAAGATCCAGGTCCAGATGGAGGTCGCACGTCACCATCTCGAGGTCGTCCGGCAAGACGAGGAACTGGCCCGGCGGAGGGCAGAAGCCGGTTTGGTCTCCGACGACGAAGTGCGGGCGCGGAACCTTGTCGCCCGGCAGGCGGAACTGCAACTAGAGTCGCTGGCCCAGCAACTCGAGCTACGGAGCGCTTATCTCGATTCGGAGATCACGGCAGTGGAGGCCGAACTCAGGCTGCTTGAAGTGAAAGCGCAGAGCCAGGTCGTCTTGTTGGATCACCGGAGAGAACACTTCCAGCGCGAGCTGGAGCGTTTCCAAGATGCGGTCGGCGCCGGCGCGATGCACCCGGCTGCCGCCGCCCAATTGAGCACGGGCGTCGCCGAGGCCGAGGCCCAACTCCGCCTGGCCAAGGCTGAACTGGAAATCGTGCAACGAGAGTTGGAGCGGAGATCGGTTAAACGGTAGAACCGTCTCGACACCGCTGAACGGCTCGCCGGCCTCCGCGCCCGGCGAGCCGACAGCGCCGCGCCAGCCGGAACAGCCCGGGCTCTCTCAGACCCCGGGCCCCCCTCAGACCCTCCAACCTCATGTGATTCGCCATTTCCCCCGTAGTGCCGCGGCCGGCGAACAAGCCCGCTCTTGACAGGCCGGGTCCTCTCCACTAGCTTGTACTTTGAAACAGAGAGAACTCTTCGTGTAAGCACAAACTAGACTCGAGATGAGCTAATGACAGAGAATGACCTGAAGAAAGCTGAACGCAGCGCCTTCCAAGCAGGCTTCGACATCGGGATCTGGGACATCCTGATCGCCAGCTGGCTGTCGATGTTCGCGATCGCGCCGCTGCTGAGTAGAAGGTTGGGCGACTTCTGGAGCGCGGCCGTCTTCGTCCCTGTCCTGGCAGTCGTCTACATCCTTCTACGGATGATCAAGAACCGCTACGTCGTCCCGCGAATCGGCGTGGTGCGGCTCGGCACGTATCGTCAGGCTCGGCTTCGCAAACTCTCCGTCGTGCTGCTGGTCGTGAACATCGTCGCGCTGGTTTTGGGCACGATCTTCGCCTTCATCAAGGTGGAGCCGGGGTCCATGCTGGCGTTTCCGATCGTATTCTCTCTGATCCTCTTCGTCGGCTTTTCGCTCGCGGCCTATTTTCTGATGATCCCGCGCTTCTTCTTCTACGGCCTCCTGCTCTCCGTCGCACCGTTCGTCGGCGAGTGGTTGTGGCGTAAGGGCTATTCGCCCCACCACGGCTTCCCCGTCGTTTTCGGGACCGCGGCGACGGTGATCGCTGCGGTGGGTGTGGTCATACTCTTCAATCGAATACGCGGCCCCGGCTCGTCGGTTGATGAGCCGCTCACGGGTGAGAATTCATGAGTGACGATCCCAAGGACCGAGGGCCGGCCCCGCTCGACTGGATCGACCCGGTCGTTCATGCCCCGGCGCGGCTCAGCATCATGACCCAGCTGTACGTCGTCGATGCGATGGATGCCACGTTCCTGGTGAACCGGACGGGCCTCACGTGGGGCAATCTCTCCACTCATCTGAGGAAGCTCGAGGAGGCCGGTTACGTGGCCGTTGAAAAAGAGTTCCGTGGGAAGAAGCCCTGCACGATGATCAGCCTCACGGACGAAGGCCGCGCAGCGTTCCAGCGTTACCGTGCGAGCATGCGAGAAGCGCTCGGAGACCTTCCCGATTGAGGTCCTGGTGAGGCTGCGTACTTCAGCTTGGCTTCCCGGGCCGCTACTCAACGACCCGGGAGCCAGCACCTGTCAAGCCAGCGCGGTTAGGTTTCTGAGCCCTCCCCGGGAAGCGGCAGGTCCGAGTTCCAGCAGACCGCAGACAGAAGCCAACTACCGTCTGGCTGCTTCCGCAGGATGACTATGTACTTGATGGTATCGCTTGCCGGCTCCGGAAGACCCTCGACCGCGACCGCCATCTGGATGGTCCCTCGCACGTAGGCGAGATCACCGCTACCCTCGATCTTCACGGGCGTGTTGGAGTACGCCGTCACCGTTCCCGGTATGCTCTCGTACCGCGCCTGAATGGCCGCTCGACCTTCGATCAGCGGCTCGTTCGGCCCCATGAAGACCGCATCTTCGGCGTAGTGAGCGGCCACGGCGGCAAAATCATTAGCCAGAATGGCCTCGGTGTACGACACGGGGATGGCCTGGATGGCCGCGACGTCCTCGTCGGACAGCGGACCGGCTTCCTGGGCTGGCGGCTGACAGGCAGCGGTCGCCAGGGCGAGTGCGAGTACCGTGAATAGAGCTGCACGCGCGTTCATTCTTGACCTCCTGGTTGTTCGTCGTACGGGCAACACGGCCAGCGGAATTCCGCATCATGGATGAGGCTGCTACGAAGGGCAACAGAAAACGATAACTGCTAGCCGTTCGAGCTACGGCTTCTTCAAACGAAGGATGTAGATGTTGTCTTGCGCGAGGAACGTCTCGATACGCACGACCTCGTACCCAGCCTCATCGACCTGAGACAGAAAGGCGTCCCTCGTCGTCCCCGAGCTCGCCGGTGTGTTGGCCTTTCCCGGGTCGCGCTCGACGATGACGAAGGTAGCATCCGGTTTGAGCGCCGGCGCCGTATTCCTGAGCAACTCGATCGGCTCTGCCAAGTGGTGGTAGACGCTGATCATGAAGGCCATGTCGAGCGTGCCGGGAGAGAATTTCGGATCGGCGATTTCGCCCACTATTGTTTCAACGTTGCCGATGCCGTTCCTCTCACAACGGGCCTCGAGGTAGTCCAACGCCGAGGTGTCTATGTCGTTTGCGTAGATCCTCCCGGATTCTCCAACCTCAGCAGCCAGGTGGACCGTATAGCGACCACGACCGGCGCCGATTTCGCCGATCACCATCCCCGGCGCGACTCCGATCGCCTCGATCACCCGGTCGGGCGGCTGCA
>JBDHHZ010000275.1:0-4314 GCA_039589115.1 Gemmatimonadota bacterium
CCCCGTTCTCGGAAGCGGTAGATGTTCTCCACCACGACGATCGCGTTGTCGACCAGCATCCCCAGCGCCAGGATGAGGCTGAACAGCACTATGAAGTTCATGGTCAGGCCCAGCATCTGGATGATGCTGAACGACAGCAGCATCGAGAGCGGGATGGCGACGCCGACGAACGACGCGGTGCGCACTCCCAAGGCGAAGAGCAGGACCGCGACGACCAGGATCAGCCCGGAGATGATGTTGTTCTCCAGGCTGCTCACCATGTCGTGGACATCCTCCGAAACATCGGATGTAATCTTCACGACCGTCGTCGGCGGGAGGGACGGCTCCATCTCCGCGATGACCGCCCTGACCGCATCCGCCGTCTCGATGATGTTCCGGCCGACCCGTTTCTTGACCCCTAACGTGACGACCGAATGACCTTCCAGTCGGGCGAAGCTGTCACGCTCCTTGAAGCCGAAGTCTACTGCTGCAATGTCTCGGATGTAGACGGGCCGGTCGCCGGGCGATGCGATCACTAGATTTTCGATCAGCCGCGTGTCCTCGAACTCGCCGGGGACCCGGACCAGATACTTCAGGTCGCCCACGTCGATCGTTCCGCCGGGCGTCGTGACGTTCTCGTCGCGGATCGCATCGATCACGTCGTCGAAGGCCAGGCCATAGTACTTGAGTCGTGCCAGGTCGACGTCGACCTGGACTTCTCGTTCCACGCCGCCCGATAGCGTCACCTCGAGGATCGTTGGGATCTGCTCCAATTCGTCCTGCAGGTCCTCCGCCACCTGCTTCAGCCGCACCAGGCTGTACTCGCCGGAGACGTTCACCTGCATGATCGGAAATTCGGCGAAGTTGAACTCGATGATCATCGGTTCCTCCGCCGCCGGCGGCAGCTCCGGCTTCGCGATGTCCACCTTCTCGCGGACCAGCTGCAGGGCCTCCGTCATGTCCATCCCGGCGGCGAATTCGGCGACGACGCTCGAGTAGCCTTCCACCGATGTGGACGTGATCTCCGTCACGTCGCCAATCTTGTTGAGCTCTTCCTCCAGCTCCCGCGTGATCAGCGTCTCGATATCTTCCGGCGCCACGCCTGGATAGATCGTGTTCACCGCGATGAAGGGGACGGTGATCTCGGGCGCCGCCTCCTTCGGCACTCTTACGTAGGAGATGAACCCCGTGATGATGACCATCGCGATGAGGACCAGCACGCTGGTCGGGTGATCCACCGCGAACGAGGTCAGCCAGAACTGCTTGTAATGGCCGTGACCCCGGCCCGCGCCACTGTCCCCCGAACCGTCGCGCTTCTCTGAACTCTTATGACCCATGTGCTAGTCCTCTATCTCAACTGGCCTCTAACTCGGCCGCGTTCACGACGCGCACTCTATTCCCGGCTTCCACTAGCTGCTGGCCGCGAACGATTACGCGATCGCCCTCGGCGAGCCCCTCCTCGACCACCGCTTGGTTGGCGTACAGGGGACCCAGGCGGACCGGCCGCGCCACGGCGACCAGACCACCATCACCCTCCAACGCCACGAATACCTGATAGCCGTCCTCCGTACGCATCAGCGCCGACTGCGGCACCACCATCGCGCCTTCGATCTCCCGGTTGGCGATCTCCACATTCGCGACCATCTTCGGCTTGATGACGCGACCGGGGTTCTCCATGACGATCTCGATCGCGAAGGTCCGGTTCCGCTCGTCGACGACACTCCCAACGTAGCCGATCGTGCCGGCCAGCTCCTCGCCGGGAAACACGTCGAAGCTCACTCGAGCGCTATTGCCCGGCTGCACCGCCGCGGCGAACCGCTCGGCCACGCCGCCCGTCACCTTGACCTGGTCGACTTCGACGACCCGCGCCACCGGCGTGCCCGGCGAAACCATTTCGCCGACATCGACGTAGCGCTCGTCGAATACGCCCGAGATCGGCGCCTGCAGCGTCGTGCGCCCGAGACGCTCCTGCAGGATCGCCAGGCGCGCATCCTGCAGCTCCGCCTGATACTTGGCCTCGAGGTAGGCGATCTCACTGCCGATCTGCTCATCTTCCCAGAGACGACGCTGCCGCTCGTAGCGCTCCTGCGCCAGGTGGGACGCCGCCTCGGCTTCCTCCACTTGGGCCCGCAGAACGCTGTCGCGGATCTTCGCGATCGCCGCGCCCCTCTGCACGAATTGGCCTTTCTCGACGAAGAACCGCTCGATCACACCGCTCTCCTCGGCGCTGAGCGTTACGTCGTTCAGCGCCTCCACCTGGCCGGTCAGCCGGATGAAGGTGGTGAAGTCGGAGGGCGCGATGACGAGCACCTCGACGTTGACGACCTTCACGAACTCGTCGCCCGCCTCCGCCGCTTCGCTCGCCTGTCCTGAGGGGCTACAGCCGGCAGCCGCCACCAGCGCCACGAGCCCCAGGGCTGTCCAGCTACCGCCGCTGACTTTCGTTCCTATCATGATGGGCCAGGCCCTTCCTTTTGTTCGTCCTATTCGGAAACGCTCACTCCCGCATCGCCGCGAGCCACATCGACCAGCGGCACTACGCCCACAGCCTCGTCCAGCACGGCCTGGGCTATCAAATAGTCATATACCGCCTGTGCGTAATTAAACTCCGATTCCCGGAGCAGAACCTCTCCCTCGGTGACATCGAGCTGCGAGCTGACGCCGGCCACGTACTGGGCGGTCACGATCTCGAAGCCACGCCGTGCTTGCCCCACTGCCCCGCGCTGCGCCTCCGCCCGCTGCCGCGCCTCGTCCAGCGCCTCGTAGGCGGTACGGATCTGGTTCGCCGCCTGCTGCTCCAACAACTCGATCTGCACCTCGGCCTGACGCCGTCCCAGCACTCGCTGCTGTACACGCGCCGACCGCTGCAGCCCCTGGAATATCGGGATTTCAAGCTCCACGCCGACGAAGGCGCTCGTCGAGCGTTGGTTCGAGTTCTCGCCGAAGAAGTCGGGCGGTCCGTTCTCCTGCGCGATCAACCCCGCGTTGAAGAACGCGTTCAATCGCGGGTAGTAGCTGGTCTGCTCGTACCGCACGCGAGCGTTCTCCAGCTCGTAGTTGAGTCTGGCCTGCCGTAGATCGGAACGCATCGTCCGTGCCAGCTCGTACAGAGTTTCGATCGAGGAATCCAGGGCGTCCTGGTACCCCACCAGTCGCAAGAGCTCCCCGTTTGGTCCCGGGTTGGCCTCCGCCGAAGCGAGATTCATCCCGCGAAGCTCGCCGGCGACGCGCACCGGCGTCAGCTCGTCAAATCCCATCTCCACCGACAGGTCGCGCTCGGCCTTCGCCAGAGCGTTGGCGGCGCGACGCGAGTTCGGCCGCAGGTTCGCCAGCCGCACTTCCAGCCGCAGAACGTCGTAGTTGCTCGCCAGCCCCGAGCGATTCAAAGCCTGCGTCTCCGCCAAGGTCTGCTCGGTACGCTGGATGCTCTCCTCGATCAGCCTGACATCCTCGGCCGTCAGGAGCGCTACGTAGTAGGCACGGCGTACCCGTGAGGTGGTTCGCTGGGCCGCGCCCCGTACGGCCTCCACCTGCAGCGACTTGAACCGGCCCGCCGTGCCCACACCGATGAAGGCGCCCGCATCGAACAGCGGCTGCGTGACGTTCAGCTGAGCCGACCAGGCGTTGTCCGCGCCGAAGCGCACCGGTATCAGCTCGTCCGGCGGTGCGTCGGGATCGAAGATGAACGCCGGTAGGAAGGCTTCCTGCACCCTCAGGTTCCGCTGGTAGCTCACCGATGCATCGATAGTGGGCAGGATGCTGCCCCACGCCTCGCGCACCTGCTCGTTCGCCGACCTGAGGCTTAATTGCGCGTCCTGCAGCTCGCGGTTGTTTTCCAGGGCTACTGCTATGGCCTCCTGGAGCGAGTAGGCCGGCCTCCGATCGTCCTGCGCCTTCAAGCTCCCGACGGCCACTAGCAGGCCCAGGCCCGTCGCGAGAACACGGCCCTGCCATCTGGCTATGCCCGACACGGCAGTCTCCTTGCGTCTGTTCTCATGATTTGTCATTGGGGCCGCACCCCTTCCTACGAGCCCTTCGCAGCGCCCGTTTCGAATCGCGACTCCCCGTCTGGGCGCAGTCCATCAAACATGAACTGGCTGAACCTGGCGAACAGCTCCGGCGCGCTCAGTCGCCTGCCCGTGTGCTCGCACCTCGCGTCCGGCTCACACGTGAGCAACAGCGATACCAGCCCATGCACCTGCGTCCACAGGTACAGCACCACCAGATCCGGATCGGTTGCCCGGATCGCACCGGCCTCCATCGCGTCCACCACCGCCTGCCGAAGCAGCATATACCCGCCGCCTTCCGGCAGCTCCTCGATGTCACGCGGCGTCT
>JBDHHZ010000276.1:0-4313 GCA_039589115.1 Gemmatimonadota bacterium
GTTATCAAGCTGAACGACCTGACCGTGCGGGAGAGACTGGGCGTCACCGCACACCACCCACGCTGGGCCTACGCCTACAAATTCGAGCCGCGCCGAGAGGTTTCCGAAATCCTCGAGATCGTGGTGCAAGTCGGGCGCACGGGAAAGCTGACCCCTGTGGCCATGCTCAGGCCGGTCGACGTCGGAGGGGTCACGGTCTCGCGAGCATCTCTTCACAACCGCGATGAGGTGGAGCGCAAAGATGTGCGGAAGGGCGACAAAGTCCGGATCCAGCGCGCCGGCGATGTCATACCGCAGGTACTGGAGCGTATAGACGAGCCGGGGAGGAAGCGCGGGGCGCGGTTCCGCATGCCGAAGCGTTGCCCGGTCTGCTCTACGCCGGTGGTCAGCCATGGCCCCCTCGACTTCTGCACCAACGGACTCGCCTGCCCCGCCCAGCTCAAGGGCCGCATCCTGCACTTCGCCTCACGAGACGCTCTCGATATCCACGGACTCGGCGAGCGCACCGTCGAGGACCTGCTGGAAGCCGGCCTGGTGGGCAACGTCACGGACCTGTTCACTCTCGAGGAGAAAGGTCTTCTGGGTCTCGAGGGGTTCGCACAGCTCTCGGCAAAGAACCTCGTCGAGGCGATTCAGAGCTCCAAGAAAGTAGGTCTGGACCGCTTTCTTTATGGGCTGGGAATCCCCGAGGTGGGCACCCAGACGGCACGTGACCTGGCCCAGCACTTCGGCACGCTCGACGCGGTCATGAGCGCATCACGCGACGACCTCGAAGCGGTACAGGGCGTGGGCCCGATAGTGGCAGAAGCGGTGTTCGATTTCCTGGCCAGCCGGAGCACGCGGAAGATCATCTCGGGGCTCAAGAGTCGCGGGCTAGCGCTCGTCGAGACGGAAGTCTCGCACAAAGCCCCGTTCGCTGGGCTGACTTTCGTGTTCACCGGCGGGCTCGAGTCGATCACTCGCGGCCGGGCGCAGGAGCTGGTACGCACGCTGGGCGGCCGCACGTCGTCCAGCGTCAGCGCGAAGACGGACTACGTCGTCGCGGGCAGCGATGCCGGCAGCAAGTACGACCGTGCCGTGGAGTTGGGTGTCGCGATCCTCTCCGAGGACGACTTCCTGAGAATGCTCCCGAAGCAGGCGCTCTGAGTGGAGAACATCGAGTACGCGCGGATCTTCGAGGAGATCGGCGATCTGCTGGAAATCCAGGGGGCCAATCCCTTCAGGATACGCGCCTACCGGAACGGCGCGCGCACGTTAGAGACGCTCTCCCAACCACTGGAGTCGTTGCTCGCCGATGAGAACGCGCGCCTGGAGGACTTGCCCGGGATAGGCAAGGATCTGGCGTCCAAGATCCGCGAGCTCTACGAGACGGGCGAGCTCGGCTTCCTGACCGAGCTGCGCCAGGAGGTTCCCGCCAGCCTCGTCCAGGTCATGCACATCCCGGGATTGGGACCGAAGCGCGCGCGCCAGTTATGGGATAGCCTGGAGATCACATCGGTGGAGGAGCTGGAGGAGGCGGCGCGCAGCGGCTCGATCGAGAGCCTACCCGGCTTCGGTCAGACCCTGCAGAAACGGATACTCAAGGGCATCGAGGAGCTGAAAGCTCGTGCCGGACGCTTCAAGCTCTCCGACGCCGACATCTACGTGCAGCCGCTCATCGCCTACCTGAAGAAATCGAAGGGAACCGCCGACCTCGAGGTGGCCGGCAGCTACCGTCGTCGTTCCGAGACGGTGGGCGACATCGACATTCTGGCGACGACGACGGGTGGGTCGCCGGTAATGGACGATTTCGTCGCCTACCGCGACGTGGCCGAGGTACTGGCCAAGGGTGCCACGAAGAGCTCGATCCGGCTGAAGGCGGGACTGCAGGTCGACTTGCGACTCGTTCCGCGCGAGAGCTACGGCGCCGCCATGGTGTATTTCACCGGCTCGAAGGCGCACAACATTGTCATCCGCGGCATCAGCCGCGAGCGCGGTCTGAAGATCAACGAATACGGAGTATTCGAGGGAACCGAGCTGGTCGGCGGGGCAACGGAGGGTGAGGTCTTCGGAGCGATCGATCTGCCCTGGATCGCGCCGGAGCTGCGCGAGGACAGAGGCGAGATCGATGCAGCTCGGGAGGGCCGGCTACCGGAGATCATCGAGGGCACGGATATCCGCGGCGATCTCCAGATGCACACTCAGTACAGCGACGGGAAGAACAGCGTCGAGGAGATGGTAGCGGCCTGCCGGGAGCGCGGCTACGCTTACATGGCCATCACCGACCACTCGCCGGCGCTAGCGATGGCGGGCGTCAAGCCTGAAGACTTCGTCCGGCAGTACGAAGAGATAGAGGCGGTACAGGGAAAGTACGGGGACATCCGCATCCTGAAGTCGGCGGAGGTCGATATCCTGGATGACGGGTCGCTCGACCTGGCTGACGACTTGCTCGACCTGATGGATGTCGTCGTGATCTCTGTGCACTCGAAGTTCAACATGAGTCGCGCCGACATGACGCGCCGCATCGTCAAGGCCATGCAACATCGGCGCGCGAACATCCTGGCCCATCCGACGGGCCGGCTGATCAATCGCCGCGAGCCTTATCCGGTCGACGTCGAGGAGCTGGTGAAAGTGGCTCGGGACACCGGGGTGATGCTGGAGTTGAACGCCCAACCCGACCGGCTCGACCTGCGCGATTTTCATCTGCAGATGGCCCGGGAAGCAGGCGTCAAGATCGTCATAAGTACCGACGCGCATCGAACACGGGAACTCGATTACATGAGCTACGGCGTCGATCAAGCACGTCGCGGTTGGCTCGAGAAGGCAGACGTAGCCAACACGCACCCGCTGAAGAAATTCCTGAAGATGCTGGAGAAATAACGCGCCGCTTGATCATCCGGTACCGAGTGTTGGATATTGGAAGTCGAATCCATGCAGTCGGAGGTGTGCCATGTCAGTCGCGCCGGAAGTCAAGAAGCTGCTGAAGGGCGAGGGCGTCAAGTACGAGGTGATCAAGCACCCGACCGCCTATACAGCAGCGGAAGAGGCCGCGGTCTCTCACATCTCGGGATACGAGTGGGCCAAGACCGTGATCTTCTTCACAAAGAGTGACGAGCCCATCATGGCGGTGCTGCCCGCGTCGTATCACGTGAACCAAGGCCTGCTAGGCGACCTCGTCGGGTCGGGCCCACTCAGGCTGGCCGAGGAAAAGGAGTTCTCCGGGCTCTACCCGAACTGCGAGCCGGGCGCCATGCCGCCGCTAGGCAACCTTTACGGTCAGAGGGTGTTCGTGGACAAGCGGCTGGCCGAGGACGAATCGATCGTCTTCAATGCGGGCAACCACACGCAAGCGGTCAGGTTGAGCTACGCCGATTTCGAGCGGCTGGCGAAGCCAACAGTCGGCAGCTTCGGCGAGGGCGACGCCTAGACTCGAGTAACTGTCAGCTTGTGTGGTAAACGCGCGGGCGCAGGCTGGCGCTCTGCCGGCCGATCGACCGATCACTGCGCCCTGCGTGAGAGGGGCGACTTCTAGCTGACTTCCTCCTGCTTGGACTTCGCCTCGACCTGAGCAGGGTCCTTGTCGCCCGAGCCAACCGTGGGCTCGTCGTCTCCAAGGCTCGTGAGCGACTTCTTGAACTCACGAATACCCTTACCGAGCGACTGTCCGATCTCCGGCAGCCGTCGAGCGCCGAACAGCAACAGGAAGAGGAAGGCGAGGAGCAAGCCTTCCATCCAGCCAAGATTGCCGATACCGAATGCTAATACTCCAAGATGTTGCATATAAGAGCCTCAACCTCAAGTTATCGCGTCTACACTCGCTGGGGAAGGTCGTGGCGCCTCAGGCCAGACCCACGGTTTTCGGCGCGTCGCCAGCATCGGTCGTTCGCCTGCGCCGCTCGTCCAGAACACCGGCTCTTTGAAGCGCCTCCTCGCCCAGATGGCCGAGCAGCTCGTTTTCGCGATCCAGGATCTCGCGAGCCACTTCGCGCGCTCTCTCCTCCCCGTCCCAGGCGTCCTCGATGACCGGCCACCCGACGTCGTGAGCGATCTGCTCGAGCACGTAGGCGCTAACGAGATTCTCGTCCAGGTACCCTGAGGGCCCGTACTCTTCCACGGGCATGGCGTCATCCGAGCCGACGAAGTAGGCCAGAGCGGCGTTGACCATCGAACGATGGCGAGTCTGAAGCCGTGGATCCTGAGAGAGCGTCATCAAAGTTGCGACATAAATCGGAGCCCACTTGACGAACCTATAGAAGACTCCACGATACCCGCCGACGTTTTCCTTGACCACCTGGGTAAAGTCGCGCACCGCGTTCACTCCCTCGTTCGGCCGT
>JBDHHZ010000277.1:0-5653 GCA_039589115.1 Gemmatimonadota bacterium
AGAACTGCTTGTCGGCGGCGATCGACGCGGCATAGGGCTCGCTGGTCAGGCTGTAGACGTCATCCCCGAGGCCGCACGGAACGGCGCCGAAGGTCCACGCCCCACCGGCCCATCTGATCGCGCCTTTCTCGTGTGCCTGCGCATAATCTTGGTAGTAGCGCTGCCGGATTTCCTTCGACTTGTTCCAGCACTGCAGGGGCTTGGTCTCGTAGATCTGGTTGGCCATTCGGTATCCCGTTAGTCGAAGAGATCTTCGTCGCTGAACATCTCGAGGAACGCCTCCACCCTCACCTTGAACTGTCCCACGGGCACGGTGACATCGAACTCGAGGAAGAGCGTCTTGATTCCCTTCTCCTCGAGAGCCGCGCGTACTGCCGGAGTGTCGAGCTCATGCGGGTCGCAGAACTTCTGCTGCATGACGATGGCCCCTTCGACGTTCCACTGCTCGGCGAGCTCGAGTATGTGCTGGATCCTCGTCCGCTCCACCCAATCTTTGGTGGGGCACGGGACACGCTCGATGTAGCGTGCGGCGATGGCCTCCAGCCGGTTCTCCCGCGGTTCCACCTCGTTCCAGAAATAGCGCGTCCCGGTACAGTGTTCATCCACAACGAACGTCGCACCGCACGACTCCACCATATTGATGAACTCGGTGTCGTCGTCCTCGCTGCCGATGATCATCAGGCGGACGCCCGTCTCCCGGTCGTTGCTTCGCTTGGGAAGCTGCTCGAGCACCCTCTTCAACTCCTGATTGTGCTCTGCCTTCTCGGTCATCTGGGAGGCAATAACCATCTCCATGGCGTCCTCACCAGTGAGCGGCGGGTTGGGATCCTTGCGCAACTGGTAGACGGCATGCATCAGGCGCCGGTTCTCGTTGTATACCTCGATGGCGTCATCGAGATCGTCGTCGGTGATCGTCGCCCCGGTCCACTCCTCGACGGCCGTCTTGAATTGGGTCAGCTCTCCCGTCAGGTAGGGCAAAGCTCGCGGACTCTGGACGTGGTGGGGCATGCAGAGGTAGTAGTCGAACTCCGTCGGCCGGTGCTTCTGCCACGAAGTGTACGCCTGGCGGATGTGCAGGCAGGATTGGGCGATCATGATCCCGTCGAGGTAGTCGTACCGCCCCTTGAGTCCCTGGGCCAGGCAATCGCGGCAGAAGGGACAGTACATGCCGAAGATGTGAGGCTCGGTGACATCCTGAGGCTCGTGGCTTCCCAGGATCCGCACCGGCAGCACCCCCGCCGCGTGAAGGATCTCTTCGGGGACGTAGGTGCAGAAGTACCCCATCACCTTTCCGCCGGTGCGTTCTTTCCAGGCCTTCGCGTACTCGTGGCGGTTTCTTTCCCAATCCCGGAGCTTCTCGAACATCCGCTTCCTCCTTACGAGGCCGGCCAGCTCAGGTCATTCGTGGCTCCACGTCGGCTGGCGCTTCTCCAGAAAGGCATTCAGGCCTTCCAGAGCGTCTTTCGTCTTCATCAGCTCGTCGGTGTAGATCGCGCCGGCCCGTGAAAGCGCGGCGGCACGAGCATCCTGTCCGCCCCCCTTGAGCATGCGCTTGGCCAGCCGCAGCGCCGCGGCACTGTGGCGCGTGATGCGCCCGGCCAGCTCGAGCGACGCACCCTCCAGCTCGGCATCGGGAACCACGCGCGTCACGATACCAGCGCGCAACGCCTCCTCTGCGCTCAGCGGATCGCCGGTGAATACCAGCTCGGCGGCCACGCCGGGCGGACAGATGTCGGGAAGCAGCGGGCAGGCAGCTGGAGGCAGCACGCCGAGCAGGATCTCGGGCTGTCCGAAGCTGGCACCCTCTCCGGCGACGATGATGTCTGCTGCCATCGCCACCTCGAACCCGCCGCCCAGACAACGGCCCTGCACCGCAGCCACGACGGGGAGAGGGAACGCGTCGATGGCGGCGATCGTGTCGACGAACTCGGGTATCATCTCTTCATACGTGGGCGGAAGATGTTCGCCGACGTCCGCCCCCGCCGAGAAGTGCTTCCCTTCGGCCGACAGCAGCAGCACGCGAAGCGACTTCTCGCTCGCCAGGCCCGCCAATTCGTTCCGCAGCTCTCCCAGCAGTTCCCGGGTCAGAATGTTGACCGGCGGATTGCTCAGGACGAGCCGCCCAAGACCGTCTTCCACAGATACGTGAATCGCCATGATCACCTACACTGCCTCTCTAGCTGTGTCCGTCGTCGAGCTTAGCCTGCCTTCGACCACGTCGTACCGGGCTGCTCCAAGCTGTAGTAGACCTTGATCTCCTCCATCTCCTCGAAAATCCGTGGTACTATTTGGACGTCCATGCCGATCTCGATCTTTTCTTCGTCGATCGTGTCCCCGAACCAGGCGAGCGCTTTGCCACCTTCCTCCATGTCGACCACTCCAACGACGTAGGGCGCCACGTCGTCGAAGCCGGTGGGAGCGGCGACGATCTTGGTGAAGGTGTGGAGCTTCCCCTTCCCGCTCACTTCGAGGAACTCGAAATCGCCACTCATGCAGGCGTGGCAGTCGGCCCGCGGAGGGAAGGACGTCGCGCCGCAGCTCACACACCGGGACGCCATGAGGTAGCCGTCCCTCAGATGCTGAGCGAAGCCGGTCACCTTGGTGTACGGTGTGTAGTTGACTTTCCCAAACCACTTGAACATTGCTCAATCCCTCTTGAGGATCTGGACAAAGCAGTATTGCCCAATTCCGCCGACGTTGTGGGTGAGGCCGACATCTGCGTCGGGCACCTGGCGCTCACCCGCTTCGCCCCGAAGTTGCCTGGCTATCTCGTAAGTCATCGATACGCCGGTCGCGCCGATCGGATGGCCCTTCGCCTTGAGGCCACCGTCGACGTTTACCGCGACCTTCCCGCCGACGTAAGTCTGCCGGTCGGCGACGAACGGCCCACCTTCTCCCTTCTCGCAGAAACCGAGGTCCTCATAAGCCATGATTTCGGCGATCGTGAAGCAGTCGTGAACGTCCGCCACCTTGACCTCGTCAGCCTGCAGGCCCGCCATCGCGTAGGCGTCAGCCGCCGCCTGCGCGGCGCTGGGCAGGCCGACCAGATTCGGTCGCCTGAGCACCGACATGCTGGCCGTCGCGCACCCCATGCCGTCCATCCAGACGGGCTTATCGGAGATTTCCTTGGCGCGCCGCTCGCTCGCCAGGATGACGCACGCGGCACCGTCGGCGTTGGCGCAGCAGTCGTAGACCTGGAATGGAGTCGCCACATCCTCGGAGGCCGTGGCCTTCTCCTTGGTGATCTCCTTCCTGAACAGCGCCAGCGGATTCATCGCGCCGTAGTGGTGGTTCTTGACCGCTACGTCGAGCATCTGGTCCCGGGTCGTGCCGAACTCGTGCATATGCCGCTTGGCAAACATCGCGTAGTAACCGGGAAACGTCGTGCCGAACCCGGACTCCCACTGCACCTCCCCCACCCGGCCCATCAAGGCGAGGATCTCGGGCGTCGAGAGCTCGGTCATCTTCTGGCACCCGATCACCGCCACGATGTCGTGGACGCCCGCCCTGATCGACATCCAGGCGGTCCGCATCGCGGCGCTGCCCGACGCGCAGGCCACTTCCGTCAGCCAGGTCGGCTTCGGTACGAGACCGAGATACTCCTGAACGACGCCGGCGAGCGAGCGCTGCTTGTGGTACTCGGGGACGGAGCCGATGACCGACGCGTCAACGGCATCGCGGTCGATCCCGGCGTCCTGCAGCGCCTCTCTGAAGGCCTCGAAAGCCAGCTCCTGCACGGTAGCGTCGCTACGACGCCCGAACACGCCATGCCCAATTCCAACGATTCCAACTCTAGTCATAGTCACCGCCTACATGTACTGGCCGCCATCGATCTTGATCACTTCACCGGTGATGTGGCGCGCCCGATCGGAGCAAAGGAAGGTTACGAGATCCGCGCATTCATCTGATGTGGCGAACCGGCCGAGCGCCGTTTCGTCCATGGCCTTGGTGAGGAACTCGGGCGGAATGTTCTCGGCCATCTCGGTCATGACCATGCCCGGCGCCACGACGTTGGCGTTCACATTGAACTTGCCCAACTCTCGAGCCAGCGACTTGGTCATCGCTATTTCGCCGCCCTTCGAGGCCGAATAGTTGACCTGCGCGAACTTGCCTCTGAGACCGTTAATCGAAGAGATGTTCACTATCTTGCCGCCCTTCTGGTCCTTGAAGACGATGGCGGCGGCCTTGTTGTAGTTGAAGTAGCCTTTGAGGTTCACGTTGATCACCGTGTCCCACTGCTCCTCCGTCATCTTCCAGATCACACCGTCCCAGTTGATGCCGGCGTTGCAGGTCTGGACCATGTTTTGGGCGTCGGCGTAGCTCGAGACGTCCGCCTTGATGGCCAGGCCCCTGCGGCCCATAGCTTCGATCGCGCCCACCACCTCTCTGGCTTCCGCGTCGTGGCGGCGGTAGTTGATCGCCACGTTGCAGCCTTCGCGCGCCAAGCCGAGGGCGATCGCCGACCCTATGCCGAGGCTCCCCCCCGTGACGATGGCGTTCTTGCCTTCTAGACCTAGATCCATGACTTCTTCCTTCCTTGCGATGCCGCCGAGAACGGCGAGCTTCAGCCTTCCTGCTGGTACTGCGGGGACACCGCCCGCAGTAGCTCGTCATCCCACGGGTGACCTTCGGCCAGCAGCTGTCGCAGCTTGATGAAGTCCACCTCGCGCTTGCCTTTCGGGCCCTCGTTGAAGGCGCGGAACCCGGCTTTGGCCTCCGTCATCATGTTGAGGGCCAACCACTCGCGGTTCGTGACGTTCGTATTGTCCCAGCGCCACTGCTTGTGCTTGCGGAGACCGTTGATGGTCTTCGACACGCAGTCGGGCATCAACAGGAGTATCTTCGTACAGAGGATCTCGACCGCTTCGTCCAACTTGCTCAGGTCCACCTCGGCCTTGCCTAGAATCCCCTTCGCCTCATCGCGCTCGGCGCCGGTCTTGAAAGCTCCATACACGATGTTGCCGAACTCGTCTACAAATCGGTCACAGACCACCATCGGGTTGGGGATCCACTCCCCATCGACCTTGAGGACCGGTACGACCTCATTGATCAGTCCAATGAACATCGCCTTATGCGCGCTCCACATCTCACACAGCACACCGCTCTCCATGGCTCGCGAGAAGCCCACGTATACCGGGAGGAAATCCGTGGATCCTCCGTCCGGCGCCGACCCGTGTTTCGGACCGGCCTGACCGAAGCGCGACGTGTCGGCCGCGACGGTGAAATCGCAGGCCATGCCGATCTCCTGGCCTCCCGCGATCCGCATGCCGTTGACGCGGTTGATGACCGGCTTGTCGCAGCGCAGTATCGAATCGATCATGTCATTGAACAGGCGCATGTACTGCTTGTACTCCTGCGGGTTGCCCGCATAGTACTCGGCGTACTCCTTCGTATTCCCGCCGGTGCAGAACGACTTGTCACCCACCGCCGTGAAAACGCAGCAGACCACGCTGCGGTCCATACTGGCCTGCCGGAACGCCAAGATGACTTCCTTGATCGCCCCTGTGGTGTAGCTGTTGAGCTGCTCGGGATTGTTGAGGGAGATCCAAGCATTGAACAGACCGTCCACCGCGTTGCCCTTAGAATCTCTTGCCGGGCGCAGCTCATAGAGGATCTCCTTGTACTCCTGATCGGGTACTAGCGTATGGCTCTT
>JBDHHZ010000278.1:0-4275 GCA_039589115.1 Gemmatimonadota bacterium
GGGCCGTCGACTGCAAGGTGCACTGGCGAGGTGTGAGGGGCGGTCGGAGCCAAGGAGCGGGGAGAGGGTCGCAGTCACCCTCTCCCCGCGTGCATTATCGCTCGGCTGGCGACGCCACGAGCCCCGTGAACTGTCCTCCCGCCTTCAGGTTGGCCTCGGCTCCCAACACGAAGGGCCTGTATCCGTCGGTTCGTCGCATCACCCACTCGCCGAACGAAGGACTCAAGGTCGAGAACACGGCGAGCGGCCGGGCGGGCGGCGCGTTGACGATGATCTGGGGGCGGTCGTTCTTGATCGCCTTGACGACGGCCTTCGCCACCGCGCCTGGCGTGGTGCGGCCCGCCAACGCCGGCGCGGTGATCCCGCTGGCCTCTTGCGAGTCGTGGTACATGCCGGCTTCCTCCACGTAGCCGGGGCAGATCACCGACGCGCTGACGCCCGTGCCGTGGTACTCCGCCCTGAGCGATTGGGTGAAGCCGATCAGCCCGGCCTTCGTGGCGCCGTACACCTCGTCGCAAGGCGGACCCCATATCCCGGCTATGGACGACATGTTCACGATGTGGCCGCACCCGCGTTCCAACATGCCCGGCAGGGAGAGCCGCGTGAGGATCATCGCCGAGATCAGGTTGACCCTGACCGCGCGCTCCATGTCCTCGATGCCTATCCTGTGGTAGGGAAAGATCGTGAGGACGCCGGCGTTGTTGACCAGGACGTCGACTGTCCCGAACTCCTCGCGCGCCGCGGAGACCAGCGCCTCCAGGGCGCTCCGATCCGTCACATCGGTGGGCACCACGATGGCCTTGGTGCCACCCTCCCGTAGCTCTCCGGCGACTCGCTCGAGTCCTTCCCGGGATCGGGCTGCCAGGACCAGGTTCATCTTCTCGGCGGCCAGCGCCCGGGCGATATGGGCTCCGAGGCCGCGGGAGGCGCCTGTGATGATGGCGGTACGCCGGGCCAGGTCTCTCATCTCTCACCTCGATCATAGATGGGCTGTCAGGTCGAGTTCCTAATAGGTGCGGCTTCACCGAGCGATGCAAGCGCTCGAAGCTTTTGCCCGGCGAGAACCGTAGGGTCATCGTGGGCGGAAGCTCTAGTGACTGGCCTTCGCGCGGAGGATGCGGGAGGCGCTCGCCGGGGGGTTTCCCGCAGGGTATATTCCCGGCGCGAGAATACACGTTTAACTGAAACTATGAGACATGACTCGTAGAGTATCAGCTCTTCTCTTCGCGAACGTGGTGATGTACTTCCTCACCTACCCGCCGAACCAGCTTTTCCAGGCGCTGATGCTGGTGCCCATCGCGATCCCCTATCGCCCGTGGACCATCGTCACCTACATGTTCCTCCACGGCGGCTTCATGCACATCCTCTTCAACATGATCGCGCTGTTCTTCTTCGGGCCGCGGCTGGAGGTCCGGCTGGGTGGCCGGCACTTCCTCGGGCTCTATTTCGTCAGCGGCATCGTGGGTGCGCTGCTTTCGCTAGCGACACCGCGAGCGGCGATCGTCGGCGCTTCGGGGGCTGTGTACGGCGTGATGCTCGGGTTCGCCTACTTCTGGCCTCGCGATAGGATCTACATCTGGGGGATCCTACCCGTAGAGGCTCGCTTGTTCGTCGGCGTCATGACGGCGCTCTCGCTGTATGGCGGCTTCGGTAGCGCCGCAGGCGGCATCGCCCACTTCGCACACCTGGGCGGCTTCGTCGGCGGATTCCTCTACCTGAAATGGATGGAGCGTCGCTCGCCGGCCCGGCAGTTCAAGGAGAAGATGAACGCTCCCGTACGTAGGAGCCCGGGTGGCGACGCCGCCGCGATGGCGCGCTGGCAGCGGATCAAGCGCGAGGAGATGCACCCCGTGAACCAGGAAGAACTGGACCGGGTGATGGAGAAGATCGAGGCGTCGGGCATCTCCAGTCTGACGCCGGATGAGAGGGCGTTCCTCGAGCGCTTCGCTCCGGACTGACGGTGGCGCGAGGTGCGAATCCGTGCTACGAGGCGCTTGTTGCACGAGAATTGCATCTGAGTAGCATACAGATATTATTGCCCACGAACTCAGACAGATTCACTATCAACATCCGTGGCATGTCTGCTACGACAGCGGTCTGCCGGGTAAGGACAGCGCGATACATGATGAGTGGCCGGACGATCAACAGAGCTGATTTCGACGCCGTGATCTTCGATCTCGACGGCGTCGTCACGAGAACGGCGAGCCTACATGCCCAGGCGTGGAAGCGGGTCTTCGACGAGTTCCTGGGCAGGTGGTCCTGGGGCAACGGCGACTCGAGCCAATCCTTCGACATCGAGACCGACTATCCACAGCATGTGGACGGCAAGCCACGCTATGACGGGGTTCGCGACTTCCTTGCCTCGCGTGGGATAGAGCTGCCCGAAGGGGATCCCAGCGACGGGCCGGATGTCGAGTCGGTCTGTGGGCTGGGCAACCGGAAGAACGAGTTCTACAACGAACTGATCGCGGAAGGCGGGGTCGAGGTCTTCGAGGACACCGTGGCGCAGATCCGGGCGTGGCGCGAGATGGGGCTCAAGACCGCCATCGTATCCTCGAGCAAGAACTGCGCGCCGGTGTTGCGGGCGGCCGGCCTCTCCGATCTCTTCGATGTCCGGGTCGACGGAGTGGAATCGGCACGTCTTGGGCTGAAGGGGAAACCCGATCCCGACATCTTCACAAAGGCGGCAGAGCTGCTGGGCGTCGAGCCGGCGCGGGCCGTCGTGTTCGAGGACGCGGTCTCGGGCGTTCAGGCCGGACGAGCCGGCGGCTTCGGATGGGTCATAGGAGTCGACCGGGTCGGCGCCAGGGAGGTCCTGCTGGAGAGTGGTGCCGACACCGTTGTGAGCGATCTCAGAGAGATCCCAACCGAGAGCTGACGTATGATCGAAGGCCACCCGGAAGGAACTCGACTGGCGAGCGAGCTGCCGTCGGCGTTGGGATTGGCGGATGAGATCGCCCGGCGGCTGGAGGGCAAACGGCCGGTGATGTTCCTCGACTACGACGGGACGCTCACGCCGATCGTGTCGCAGCCGGAGGATGCGGTCCTGTCGGACGCAATGCGCGAAGTGCTCAGCGAACTGGCCGGTCTCTGCACGGTGGCGATAGTGAGCGGGCGCGACCGGCGCGATGTGGAACCGCTGGTAGCCCTGGACGGGCTCGTCTTCGCGGGCAGCCACGGCTTCGATATCGCGGGCCCCCGCGGCTTGCGCATGGAGTTCGAGGGTGGCAGGGACCGCCTGCCGGAGCTAGACGCCGCCGAGCGCGAGCTGCATGAGCGAATCGACGCGATCGCCGGCGCGCGGGTCGAGCGCAAGCGCTTCGCTATCGCCAATCATTACCGCAACGTGGCGGACGAGGACGTGCCGCGCGTGGACGAAGCGGTGCGCGAAGTGCTGGCCCTGCACCCGCAACTGCGGTTGTCGCATGGCAAGAAGGTGATCGAGCTTCGGCCGGACATCGAGTGGGACAAAGGGCGTGCCGTGCTCTGGCTGTTGGAGGCGTTGGGCCTCGGCGCACCCGACGTGCTGCCGTTCTATCTGGGGGACGACGTGACAGATGAGGACGCGTTCGCCATGTTGACTGATCTTGGGATCGGAATTATCGTCGGCGCTCCTTCCTATCGCACGAACGCGAGCTACAGCTTGCAGAACACCGAGGAAGTGGGAGTCTTTCTCAATCAGCTAATCGACCTGTTGAGAGACTAATGACCACAGATGGGTGGAAGCTGGTCTACGATGGTTGGGATCCGAAGCAGGAGCCGCTGCGCGAGGCGCTGACTACGCTGGGCAACGGGAACTTCGCTACTCGGGGTGCCATGGAGCTGGTCAACGCCGGAGGCTCCCATTACCCAGGCACCTATCTCGCCGGCGGCTACAACCGGCTGAAGACGGAGGTCGCCGGTCGCGTCATCGAGAACGAGGACCTGGTCAACTGGCCCAATTGGCTCTGCCTCGCATTCCGGCCGGAGGGCGGCGACTGGTTCGCCGTCGATTCGGTCGAGATGTTGGAATATCGGCAAGAGCTCGATATGCGGGGCGGCGTCATGGAGCGGGTCTGCCGCTTCAAGGACAGCGACGACCGGGTGACCTTGATACACAGTCGGCGCATCGTGCACATGGCCGACATGCACCTGGCGGCGATCGAGTGGACGCTGACGCCGGAGAACTGGTCCGGTCGCGTGGAGGTGAAGTCGGCGCTCGACGGAACGGTCCAGAATCGGGGCGTCGCGCGCTATCGCGAGTTGAACGGCCAGCACCTCGAGTCGCTCGACAGC
>JBDHHZ010000279.1:0-4476 GCA_039589115.1 Gemmatimonadota bacterium
CAAAAGGCAGTGTCGCTGATCGGGCCATGGAATCGTTCTTGACGGTCAAGTGTATTGGCTGTCTGATTATGAGCTCCTCATCAGGCTTGTGCCACGTCCAGCGCGCCTTCTAACTAGTCTTCAGCTGCGGGGCGCCACCTAGTGGCCTGCGAACGCCGCAGCCTAATAGCGATAACCGTTTGCCATAGCAGCTCACTATGTCTCCATAGTACAACCCGATAGCGCTTGAAGACCAGAAAGAGATGATTGGGACAACGCTGCGAGGGATGCAGCCTAAGGGGTTGTGCAGCCTAACGCGCATGCCGCGTTCGTGCGGACTTTATTTCGCTTGGCTCAGAGTGTGTCGGCCGGGCTTCGCACGCCGAACCCGCCCCGGTTCAGTACGTGCGTGTAGATCATCGTGGTGCGGACATCGCGGTGGCCCAGAAGCTCCTGGACGGTGCGGATATCGTAACCGTCCTCCAGAAGGTGCGTCGCGAACGAGTGGCGGAAGGTATGGCATGTAGCTCGCTTCGCGATCCCGGCTCGGCGCACCGCATCTTTGACTGCACGCTGAACGGCCGTCTCATGCAGGTGGTCGCGGAACCGATGGCCGGTCTTCCGGTCACTCCTCAGCCGCGATGCGGGGAAGACGTACTGCCAGATCCATTCGCAGTTCGCGGAAGGGAACTTGCGCGCCAGCGCATCCGGCAGCTCCACGAAGCCGGCACCGCTGGCGAGGTCTCGATCGTGCTGCGCCCGTACTTCGGTCAAGTGCGCCGCCAGCTTTTCCTTGACCGAGGAAGCCAGCATCGTGATTCGGTCCTTCGCTCCCTTGCCGCGGCGAACGCGAATCTCGCCGCGCTTGAGGTCGAGGTCTTTGACTCTCAGGTTCAGACACTCGAGCAGGCGCAGCCCAGACCCGTAGAGCAGCATGACGACCAACTGCTTCGCGCCGTCCAACCGCTCGAGCACCACCTTCACTTCATCCCGCGTCAGCACTACCGGGATGCGCCGCGGCGCTTTCGCCCGAGTCGCGCCGTCGACCCAGCCGATCCTGCGGCGCAGCACCTTCTTGTACAGGAACATCAGAGCGCTGGCCGCCTGGCTCTGCGTCGATGAGCTGACGTGGCCCTCCTCGGCCAGACTCGTCAGGAACTGCGCGATCTCCTCCTCGCCCATCTCCTGCGGGTGGCGCTTGCCGTGGAACAGGACGAAGCGCCGTATCCAACCTACGTACGCCTGCTCCGTGCGCCGGCTGTAGTGTTGTACGCGCAGCGCGTGTCGCACCTGCGTCAGGAACCTGGTCCTGTTTCCGTCTGCTTTCGTGATCACGGAGCGATTTACCGAAGCACAGCCACCTCTTCCTCAAGGCGGTCAGCAAGCCGGTCTTTCTCGACCTCCAAAGCGTAGTGCGTCTGAAGGTTGAGCCAGAAACGCTCAGACGTGCCGAAGTAGCGCGCCAGTCGCAGGGCCGTGTCGGCACTAATCGACCGTTTGCCATGCACTATCTCGTTTATCCGCCGCGGAGGAACGCTGATGTCCTTGGCAAGCCGATACTGACTGATTCCGAGAGGCTCGAGGTACTCCTCAAGCAGTATCTCGCCTGGGTGGATTGGCGGCGCCTTCTTCTTGGCCACAACTCCTCCTAGTGGTAATCGACGATATCTACATCATGCGCGTCTCCGTCGCGCCACCTGAAGCAGATCCGCCACCTCTGGTTGATCCTAATGCTGTGCTGTCCTTCGCGGTCACCTGACAGCCTCTCAAGACGATTGCCTGGTGGAATCCGCAGATCCGACAGCTTCTCGGCAGCATTGAGAATCAGGAGCTTGCGGCGCGCGACCCTAAGAATCTCACTCGGGAGGCGTCGCGACGGGAGCCGGTTGAACACTTGCTCCGTATCCCTATCCCGGAAGCTCCTAATCACATCATATAATAACGGACTGCGTTAATAACGTCAAGCGTTATTAACTGGTCCCCCTAGTGCGCCCTCGGCAGACAAGCGTGCCCGGTGCTCTCGCACCGCCACGTATCTAGGGAATCAGGGTCAACAGATCCTCAAGGAGCGGACGGCTCGGCGGCCGGCGCAGGGTAGGTAGCTGCCGCCGACCTGCGCTCGAACAGGTAGTAGAGGACGGGGATGCTGGTGAGCACGAAGATGGTGCTTGCGATCAGTCCGCCGATCGTCGCCAGGGCCAGCGCGTTCCAGATCGTCGCATCCATCGTCTCGCTGAACAGGATGAGCGGCAGTAGGCCCAGCACGGTGGTGAGCGTGGTCATCAGGATGGGCCGCACCCTCTCCAGCGTGCCCTGGATGATCGCCTCCTTCAGCTCCTTCCCCGCCCTTCTGATCTCGTTGATGTGATAGACGACCAGGATGGCGTTGTTCACGACGATGCCCGCCATCATGATCACGCCGATATAGGCGGAGCGAGTGAAGGACGCGCCCGTATAGAAGAAGACCAGGAAGACGCCGATCAATGCGAGTGGGACGGTCAGCAGCACGACGAAGGGCGCGCGCAACGACTCGAACAGCGCGGCCGTGACTATATATATAAGGAGCACAGCGAAGATGAGGACCATGTAGATCTGTCGCTGCTCCTCGTCGGTCCAGAAGAGGTCCCGCTCTTTCTCTATCGAGTAGCCCGCCGGCAATACGCTCGCATCGACGGCAGCGTCGCGGATGCGATCGCCCAGCTTGCGCGGCCCGCGGAACTCCCAGCCGACCAGCCGCTGATACTGCTGGTCCTCGCGCACGATGCGGTTCAACACTTCGCGGCGCCCGACCTCCGCGACATCGGCCAGGCGCACCGTTTCGCCGGTCGCCGTCGGAACCAACAGCTCTCGCAGATCGGCGAACGAGAAGTCGCGATAGCCTTCCAGCTTGACCGAGTAGACGACCTCTTCACCGCCCACCTTGATGCGGTTGAGGCTCACCTGCCCCTGCACATTGCTTGTGACGAAGCGCAGCAGTTCCTCGACCGACAGGCCGAAGCCGGCCAGCCGGGGTCGGTCGACGCTGAGGAAGAACTCGTGCGCCTTGTCGGTCCACCACCAGCTACTGACGTTGGTGTCCACCTCGCGCACCCTGTTGAAGCGCCTGAGCCGGCGCGCCAGGTCCTCGGCGATGTCGCGGACGATCTCGTAGTTGTAGCCCAGCAGCTTCACCGTGTAGGTGGGCGGCGAGCTGCCGCCGCCGTAGAACGAGGGCCCGTAGCCGTAGACGCGCACCTCGGCGCCGGCGAACAGATACGAGTAGGCCACCATCTGCTCCTTGATGGCCACCGGGACATAGGTGTTCTCCAGCGAGTCGGGGAAAGTGACGCGCATGAAGCCGCGCTCGGGCATCACGTTGGCGGTGAAGCGCTCGATCTCCGGGATCGTCTTCAGCTTCGCCTCGAAGCTGCGAACCAGCTCGTCCGTACGCGTCAGCTCCGCTCCGCGCGGCATGTTGAAGATGATCTGGATGTACGTCTCCTGCCCCCAACCGCGACCCCAAACGGCACCTTTCACGACATGCTTGTCGAACAGCCTGTAGCTCCCGGTGAACGCCGCCGCGGTCAGCAGGATGATGATGATCGGATGGTCGAGGGCGAACTTCAGCACGCCGCGATAAAGGCGCACGTAGAAGGGGTGCGAGGTGCCCGCGGTCATAGACGTTCCCGGCCCGCTACCGGCCAGCGCCCGGGCCGCCAGGCCGGGCACGAAGCTGAACGCCACGAACAGCGATGCCAGCAGGCTGAAGCCCACCGCGTAGGCGAACGGCAGGTAATAGAGCCTCAGCTCGCCTTGCAGATAGAGGAACGGCAGGAAGACGATCACGGTGGTGAGCGTACCGGCGACGATCGGTAACGCGACCTGCCGCGTGCCCTTGTCCGCCGCGTCCCGTGCCTCTTCGCCACCCGCGCGCCGGCGCCGGTAGATGTTCTCCAGCACGACGATGGAGTTGTCCACCATCAGCCCGAAGCCCATGGCCAGCCCGGCCATCGTCAGCACGTTCAGGCTGAACTTGCCGAAGTAGAGCAGGTTGACCGCGATCAGCACCGAGAAGACGACCGTGGCGAACACGATCCCGGCGGTGCGGAACGAACCGAGGAACACGAGCAGCACCAGGAAGATGACGATCGCCGCAGCCAGCGCCCGCAGCCTGAGGTCGGTCAGCTGGCGCCTGACTTCGCGGCTGCCGTCGTATTCGAGGGTCAGCTGCGTACCGGGCAGCAGCTCGCCGCGCATCTCTTCGACGGCAGCTTTGACCGCGTCGCCAACGCGTAGCGCGTTGGTGCCCACTCGGTAGTACTGAATGGGATCGGCGGTGCTGTCGTGTATTCGTGCGACGTCGGCGACGCGCACGACGTCTCCTCTACCCAACGTGTCCGGTACGACGATCAGCGATTCGAGCTCGTGCGGCGCCTCGACGTCGTTGCGGATCGTCACCACCCACTCGGTGTTGTCGCGCCGTAGCTTGCCGGCCGTGCGCACCAGCTCCGCCGCCTG
>JBDHHZ010000280.1:0-5335 GCA_039589115.1 Gemmatimonadota bacterium
ATCAGGCGCCGCGTAGCGCCCAACTGAAGGCGCGCCAAATCGCCCGGCTGCAACTCTATCGGCTCGCTGTCATCGAACAACACCTCGACGCAGCGGATCCCGCACGTCCCCTCGCCTCTCGGCGGTCTGCTCTCCGTCGGGTCGTAATGATGGATCGGTGCCAGGCCCGGATCGTACGGTACGTGGAGAAGCACTAACGTATCCCCGTACGTCCCGGGGTACACGCCGACCGTGGCGTACAACTCCTCGCTCTCGATACCGATGCCCGCCATGTGCAGGTCGTGCCTCAGCAGCGCACCGATATAGCGGTCGTTGCGCGCGACGTTCTCTCGGATGTCGCCGCCTTCTAGCGATCTGACATGAGTGATCAAGAAGCTGATCGCCGCGCTGACGATTATCGTTCCCAGCAACAGCCCGATGACCAGCTCGAGCAGCGTGAATCCGCCGTCCCTTGCATACCGCATCCGCCAGGCCACCTTACTCGATCCCTTGGTAGATGATGGTGACGAGCTCCACCTTGCCCATATCGGCTCGGCCCCGAGGATAATGGACGGTCACCGTCACCAGCTTCGAGCTCTGAGCCGGACCCTGCTGAACAACGAGCGTACGCACGTACGGCCGAGCGGAGACCGGCCCGGCGTCGTCCTCACCCAGCTCGTTGACGTTGGTCTCGGCTTCCGAGGCCAACGCGCTGATCTTCCGCGTCTTGACCTCCTCCATGTAGGCGCTGGCGATGCCCGTCGCGGCCGAGCGCACGGTGCTCTCCGTCTGTAGCGACATCACGTAGACGCTCGTGCCGGACAGCGCCACCACTGCGACGCTGACCAGGACCACCGCGACCATCACGGTGACCAGCGTAAAACCACTCTCGTCGTTCGGCTGCTGCTTCATCGCTCCCATACACCATTGCGGTAGTGCCAGGTCTGGAAGGCGCCTGCGCCTGAGACCGTGACTGCCGCTACCACCAACGGATCATCCCGGTGCCTTACGTAGATGACGCCGGTCGTACCGAGCGGCGTCACCATCCCGCGCGAGTTGAATTCGACCCGATCGCTGTCCAGCAGCACCGGGTCATCGACCGCCTCGCCCAAGGGCCCGGCTATCGCATCGCCGGCCCCGAACTGCACCCGCTTCGGCAGATTCACTCCGGGGAGGCCCGCGAAAGACCCACGAGAAAGCAGCTTGCTCTCGTGCACCTCGCCGATTTCCTCCAGGATCGAACCGCTGCGCGTTGCGCTCGTGTCCATGAACGCGGTATAGAAGTCCTCCGACGGATCGAACCGCACCCGTACCACCCGCTTCGCCGATACCGCACGCGTCCGTACCAGCTCCAGGTCGCGCGTCAGCTGCCTGGCGACACGGACGACTTCCTGGCGCGGGGTGCTCCTCAGTGCCCGCGGCAGCGCCACCGAAGCCGCCACCCCGATGAGCAGGCATACGACTATCACCTCCATCAGCGTGACACCCCGGTTGCTCTCTAGTCTGGTCAGTCTCACGTCCATCAAGTCCTCTCGAGCCCCAAGCCGCGGCCGTCCTCGGACGCAGCCCTGCGCCCCCTCCTGTTGCATTCCCCATGCCGAGACTCGTCATGACCGTTAACTATTTGTGTAGCAACAAGTTAAGTGTACACACCGCCTGCTCTCACGGCGGGTTTCAGAGACGATTTCAGTCATTGTGACTGGGCCAGGTGACACTCTGGCCATCCCCAAATTCCGCCTCGTTACCGTTTCGGAATACGGCGTCGGAGGTACAGCGGCTAAGCTCACTATTTTTCAACGAGTTACAGGACTAGTCGCGATTGCCTTCAGGCGGTCCGGTTTTTGCACCTTCCGTCGTTGCCGGACCCCGCCCGGTCTCCACTAGCCGGAGACATCCCGCCGAACAGAACAACCCCAACGACGGTTGGCAGGGTGTGCAAATGAGTGAAATAGACGGACATCTGTTGCGCCGCCGAGCGGGCGCGAGGATAGCTGGCGAGGGAGGGATAGCACTCGTCGCCACGCTGCTGGTCGTCGTCCTGATCGCCGCGGTGGTGGCAGCGGCGGTGAACGCCGCGATGAGCGTGACTCGCAGCGCCAACGCCGACTACTACAGCACGCGCGCCTTCTACGCCGCCGAGGCCGGCGCCGAGCACGCGCTGGCCCAGGTCGAGCTAGCCCTGCAGGACGGGTTCCTGTCCGATGGAGAGTTAGCCGACATCGCGCCACCGCCGCTGGAGGGCTTCGATTTCACGGAGTTCGTGGTGGTGAAGGACGGCACCTGGGACACGACGTGGATCTCTGACGGTCCGTTCGCCGGGCTCTACGCCATCACTCAGAACATCATCGTGACTTCGCGGGCGACGGATCTCACCGGCGCCCACAGCGGCGTGGTCGTCGGAGCCCAAGCGCAGGCGATCCCCCTGTTCCAGTTCGCGGCCTTCGGCAACGGCTCCATGGAGGCCTGGACCGGCTCGCGCGCCGATACTTACGGCCGCATGCACGTCAACGGCGACGTCTTCATGGCCACCAACGATACCCACTTCCACGATGTACTGACCACGCCGGGCAGGTTCATCAGGGACGGACGCGTCTCGCACAAAGACAAGGGGTTGATTCACTTCTACATGGAGGATGCGGACGGCAACGATGTCGAGGTGAATTGGGACAGCGAGGACACTCCGGATCCGGAGCAGTTCGAGAACAAGAGCAACACCAGGGTGGCCGGCCACCTGCGCACCGGCGCCATGGGCGTCGACAGCCTGGTACCGCCGCTGCCCTCTGGCATCGAGCCGCGCGAGCTGATTCGGCCCCGCGAAGGCAGCGATACGGAAGCGGAGCGCGCCTCCAAGTTCGCCTGGCAGGCGGACATGTACGTGACCATCGACCTCAACGACCTTCGAGATAAGAACGTCGTCTGCGGCGGAAGTCCTTTCCCGGGCTCTCCGCCTCAGCTGCCGACGATCACCATCGAGCGGCCCGAGGGCGGCGTCATCCCAGACGACCCCACGAAGTGCAAGATCTTCCAGTTCAATTGGGAGCAATTCTACGACTACCATGAGCTGTTCTGGGTCGATGTGGCCAACGTGAACATGGATGAAATCACGAACTGGATTCTCGGTCCTGGCGATTCGACCAAGGTCATCTATGTAGAGGTCGTTCCGAGAGCCGGCAGCCCGGTCGCACAGACCGACAACAGCGGTAACGGCTACTTCCCCGTCTTGCGGCTTCGCCGGGGAAACCAGCTGCACGGACCGCTGACGATCGGTAGCGAGCTGCCCCTCTACGTGATGGGCGACTACAATAAAGACAACAAGCAGCCGGCTGCGATCTTCGGCGACCGCCTCACCGCGCTCTCCGACAACTTCCCCGACGGCAAGGTCTACATGCCGGGGGCGAAGGACACCGAGATGTTCTTCTCGATCATCACCGGCGAGGGCGAAGGCTACATGGGGTGCTATCACGAGAATCCCGAGCCCGGCTGTACCGACGTGCCCGCCGATCACTCGCCTGGCGTCACGGTCCAGATGCTCGAGGATTGGCGAGCCTGTGGCGGTAGGTGCCTGCACAGGATGATCGGCTCGTTCGTCACTTTCTGGGCGCCTCAGATCGCCTCGCCCTGGGGATACTTCCCAGGATCGGTTCAGTCTTACAAGGCGCCGCAGCGCGACTGGAGCTTTGACACCGATCTGGTCGACCCGAGGAACCTGCCGCCGGCGACGCCCAACGTGGGCTACGTGCTGCGCGCCTCGTTCCGCGAGGTGTACTAACCAGCTCGGCATCTGTTCGTTTGCGGGACTCCGCGCCGGTCGAAAGGCCGGCGCGGAGTTTTTGTTAGAGCAATATCCAATAGCCTACATCCAACACCCCGTTGCCAAGTAACACCCCATCGACCAAGTCCCAAGATCCAATGGCCAGTGATCAAGCCACACCGCGCCCTTGAGACTTGGCCATTGGCGTTTGACCCCTGGAGCATTGAATAATCCTTGGGATTTGATGAATGAGTGTGGAGTGTTGGATATTGAAATGACCGGAACCGGTTCATTCAAACAAAGACCCGATCAGCCCTTCCCGGAACTCCGAGCCACGCACGAAGTAGCTGCCCAGCACCGACAGACGCGGTGACGAGCCTGCATCCGTCTGATCCAGCAGCAGCTCGCCGCTCACCGCAATGAACTGGGTCCGCAGGGCGTCGCCGTGGATGCGGTAGACGATCCGATCGCCGTCGTAGATGCCGCGCTCCTCCAGGAAACCGAACCAGCGCGGTAGTCCCTCGGATACCGGGGGACGAGGCTCAGGTTCTCTTGGACCCCCTCGAGAAACTGCTCGAGCATGATGTCACGCACGAACTCGACCTGCACCAGGGCGTCCTGCGAATGGATGGCGATCTCGGCTATGGAGTCGGCCAGCTCGCTCCTGTCAGGCCGGTCGCCTGCGAACTGTTCGATCCGCCGCACGTCATCGGCGCCCAGCCACACCTCCACCGTCAGCACGTCCACCTTGAAGATCGTCTTCTCCAGGAGGAGGTGCATGCGGGAGTACGGACCGCTGCCCAGCGACGCCGTATCCATCGAGACCGCCGGCTGAGCGGTCGATCCGTCCTGGGCCAGCGCCAGCGGCGCTGCGATCAATGTCATGGCTACGACGGCGGCTGCTTGCATCTTCATGAGTACACCCAAAGAAAGCCCGGGACCCGGTGGAATGTTCCCGCCACCGGGTCCCGTTTGACAGCTGATCCGGCTTCTGTGGCGCGCTAGGACAAGCCGCCGAAACCGGCTAGCACGCCGGCCACTAAGAAGCCTACGGCCATCATCGCCAGCCAGCCCAGCACCACCGTCCCGATCGCCTTGCCCGTGGTGAAGTCCAGCGCCTGCCGGACGGCTACGACGCCGCAGACCAGCATCCAGATGCCCGCAACAAGAGCGGCGATCCAGCCCAGGATCGGTATGATGCCCAGCACCTTGACCACGCCGATCGACTGCGCGAAGCCCAGGGTCCGAAGCATCTCACCCATGTCCGCGGTCCCGCCGAACACCTTCGTGCCTATCAGCAGCGTGACCGCCGCCCAGATCAGCCAGCCGATCAACGCGGCGCCCAGCTGGCCCAGCGCGCCGTACATCCCGCCCGTCCCGTACGTGCCGATCGCGCTGGCGATCGCCACCATCACTACGACCCCCGCCGCCTGTCCCGTCGCCGACTGATCGTGCTCCACCTCCTCGTACGTCTGTACGTTGAGTGTGGCCGCTCCGATCATTCGCTCCGTGAAACCGGCCATGTCATACACCCCCTGTGTGTCGTGGAGAGCCAGGAGAAACCTCTTTCCGGTGCTTTGGGAACGCCCCAATCTACCGCCCTCG
>JBDHHZ010000281.1:0-4223 GCA_039589115.1 Gemmatimonadota bacterium
GTAGGCGACGATGGCCTTGCCTACGTCCTTGGGAAGCGGGAGGCAATCGGAGCGCGGCCCTTTCCCCCGTATGGTCAGCTCGCCTGCCTCCCAGTCGATGTCGTCCAGAGTCAGAGCTGCAACCTCACCGCCGCGCAAACCGAGGCGGGCGAGCAGCAACAGGACGGCGTAGTCCCGTCGTCCTGTCGGTGTGCGTCTGTCGCAGCTCTTCAGGAGGCGTCGTACATCCTTTGGGTCAATCCCCTTGGGCACGGATGAGAGCCGCCAATCGGCCACGCTCGGTACAGCTCCAGTGAGATCCTTGGCGATCTCTCCACGGGACAGGAGAAAGCGGAAGAACGATCGCAGTGCCCCGACCAGAAGCTTGGCTCTGCTCGGGCTCATCGTGTGCACGGTGCTCAGTATGAATCCAATGACATCCGACGGCTGGAGTGCATCCAACACGATTGGCCCGTCGCCAAAACAGTGGACCAGCAGCCGTCGCACGTAAGGCAGCGCATTGTCCAGGCTCGCCTGAGATAGCCGACGCTCCTCGCGTAGGTAGCGCTCGAAGCTTCTCTCGATCGGATGGCGTGGACTGGGTCTTGCCGGCGGCGGTGGAGCCACGTCCAGCTCCCGCAGCAGCTCGAGTATCAACGTCGAGGCCGACGAATCCCCCCGACGAGCCGGATCGTAGCGTCGACGACGATGAAGGAACCTACCTATGATCTGCTCGTCGAGCTCGGATGCTTTGAGACGCCGCCCCTCGAGCCAGAGACTCAAGTCGGCAACAACCCGCACTTTGTGCCTCGCCGTCTCGTAGCCGTACCGCTGCTTCGACAGGCGCGCCGCAAGGTGGTGGATGTAGGGCGCGAGCGGGCCGACCCGATAGTGGTCGAGATCGAGATCTTCAGGCTTGAAAACTCGCTTCATGTCTCCTCCTTGACCGGCGTCGAGGCCGGAAGGAGAAGACATCAGGATTATGCCGAGTACTCAAGCGGTCGCTGCCGCTAATTCCCAGAATCCCCGATACTCACTCCGCATAATCCGGAACTCAGCATAATGCCGGAGCGTGTGGAAGCTGATCTCGTCGCGGCCACGGCCGTAGGGCAGTCCCGCGGCTTCCACCGCCTTCTTGAAGTACCGCCGGATCGACATCCGCGCGTCGCCGTGCCGCGGGCCGGGGAAGAGGGGGAGCGCGTCGGCGTCGACCTCCCGGCCCTTCGCCGCCCGCGCCTCGGCGTACGCTTTCACCTCGACCATCTTCCGCTTGACCAACTCGCCGACTTCACCGGGCAGCGGGATGCGGACCCGCTTCTTGTTCTTCGTCTGCTCCGTGACGAGGAACGGACGCCCGTGCACGTCCAGGTGGACGTTCCGCCGGGTCAGCGCCGCGATCTCACCCACCCGGCGACACGTCCGCACCGCGAAGTCGATGATGTCCTGGAGCCACGGCGGTGCCTTGGCCTTGACCGCGTCGATTTCCGCTGGCCGCAGCCACCGCTCCCGGGCGTTGTCCACCCCGGGTTTGGCGACACGGCCGTCTCGGATCGGGTGTTCGGTGATCCACCCCCGACGCAGCGCGTAGCTCAAGGCACCCGACAGCTGTGCGAGGGCACTGGCCCGCGTGGAGGCGCCCCACCCTCGCTCGGCAGCCAGCTCGCGGATCGTGGTGGCCACCACCTCACTCGTCACGGATCGGACCGGATAGGGCCCTAGTTTTTCGACCAGGGGACCCTCCAGCAGACGGTAACTCCCGACCTTGCAGCCGCCGTCCGTCCGGTGCTGCACGTAGGACTCGATCACCGCGAACGTGGGTGGGTTACCCAATACGCCGCGGGGTCGCTTCGGTGGAGGCGCGGGTTCGCCCCCCTTCTTGAGATAGAGCTCGGCGGCCTTGCGTTGAGCCTCGTCCTTGTCCTTCTTCTTCGTGGAGAGGCGATAGCGTGTCTTGTTGACTGTGAATGACGTCCACCAGATTGCGCCGCGGCGATACATGTTCAGTTTCAACGCCATGTCAGTCCTCCCTCGACTCGAAACGAGGGATCGTGACGACTCGCCGCCGTTCGGCAGTGTGTCGCATGGATCCTCCGGTGCGGAGGAATCCCGCTGTCAGGGCATCGGTCTGTCGGGGAAAACGCTGGTAGAATCGCGATAGCCCATTGGCGAGGTTCCCTCTCGCTAGTGGGTCAGGTCGGTGTCGGGGACCACCTCCCCGGCGCCGGCCGGTTCCATTCACTGCAACCCTACTCCCAGCGAAATCCACCGTCAAGCATTCCTGCAGGAGACGCCGGGGACGCATTGGACTGAGACGGGCCTCAGTCCCAAACGATGCGGAAGTAACAGCCCACGGGGGGCGGGACCCGTCTATCCCCTGCATACCCTGCGTATCAGACCTTCGAATCTGCTTTGGGCTCACACACGACGACCCACCGACGCACGCCGTTTCGAGCAGGCCGACCTGGCTCGAACCTCCGACGCTGCACTCGACGTCCCTTTACGCGGCGCAACGTGTAGCCTAAACGGCGAGAGTCGAGCTGCGCGGTCGTACACCCGATAAGCGCAGCCAGTCCTGTCGCGAGATCCATTTCACCGTCTTGCTTGGCTCGCACGACAGCCTCAGCTGCCGTAGTCGGTTCGTTGCCGAAGGCACACTCCCAGGCGGACAGCCCTTGGCGGAGAGCGTCAAGGTCCGCATCGGCGTCAGCGCGTAGTCGCTCCCGCCCTTGAAGAGGATCTGTGGCGCCAGTCCATATCAGTGCGCCGCGTATGAACGAATCCCAGGCCTCAAAGCTCCCTTTCGGGGGAGACTGATGCGGTGGTCTCCCTGCGAGATGATAGGCGCGGAGAATCGTGAGGGCGGCGATCACGAGTTTCTTGCGATGCGAGGAAAGGTAAGCCGATAGCTTCGGATGCTTAAAGCCGGTGCGATCTTCCGGATGCTCACACTCGGCGTCCAGGTCGCATGGAAGCACTCGCCTCCCGAGATCCCCGCGAAACGTGGTGTTGTTGCCGGTAAGCAGCCACACGGTTCGAAGTTGCACCGTTGCCACCCGACTGACTCCCAGCAGGCGATCCGTCCAGGCGGTGGCCGTGAGAGCCGCAGCGATACTCTGCGAGCCAAATGCTCCGCTGGCGTTGTCGATCGTAGCGATGCTGGTCCCGTCCAGCCCCAGGGCAAGGATGAGTTTTCTCGCTTCGTCGTCATCTCTAGGTGGAGCGAGCCGAGCGCCGGGGCGTCCCGTTGCAATAGTCGCTATGGCGTCTGCAAGCAGGCTCTTTCCGGTTCCTGGCGATGGGGCTCGAATAGCAAACATGGGGCACGGCCCGACAATTGCTGGCCTGGCCAGAACTGTGAGAACGGCAGCAAGAGCTGTCGATCGATCGGAGTTCGCCAAGAAAGGAAAATCGTCAAAGGGTTCTGCCAATACGCAGAGAGCCTTTCGCGCCGTGGCGAGACTGGGGTTGGCGGGAAACGTCGGAAAGTCCGACGATCCCGGATCAAAGACCAATCCGGTTTCGTTATCATAGCCCGCTGTTTCCAGAATCGAGCCGTCTGGGCGCAGTGTCGGCGTCTCAACGACACCTTCCAATGCGGGGAACGGCCACTGGCCTCGGGCCGCGAGCGTCTTTGCTACCCATTCTGGCGGCAGAACTCGCTTGCGCCTTTGATGCTGGGCGTCGAGTGCGACCACCTTCACGAATCGTGCAGATCTGTCAAGACACTCGCGCAACCACGCGATGTCAATCATAGTGATCATAGGAGAGCCTGGCGGACGTGTTGCGTCATTCAGCTCTGTCGAAGGGGCCCGGACTATCCTCACAAGCGCCGAACCTCGCGTGAAGATGCCCACACTACCCGCAGACACCAGCGCACATTCCGCTTCATTGGTGACAGCGTGTAGCTCCTCGCGCACAACGATTTCGTGTGACGGGACTTCGCTGGGTTGATATCGGGACATGCTCGCTGCAATCGCCTCAACTTCGCCACGTTCGAGCTGAGGACGGCACCGCCGGACATTTTCCTCATGAAGAGCCAGGGCTATGCTCTTCCGGCTCATTCCTCGGCGACGCATGGTTCCGCCGAGGCTCGCAAGGGCAGAATTCCGATGGCCCTCCCGAAACACGTCATCGCTCTGTTCCTTACCTTGTTCCTCACGGCGGTGAGCGGCAGGCCGTGCTAGCACGAACTCGAGAAGCCAGCTGGGCGCCTCTAGCGCGGGACAGTCATCCGGGTGGTGGGC
>JBDHHZ010000282.1:0-4211 GCA_039589115.1 Gemmatimonadota bacterium
GCACCCTCCCGCACGCAGCCATGAACCACAGCTCGGGCGGCGCCACCGGCACCGAGCACCAGAACGCGGCGGTCCTCGAGACTCGAGCCGAGGACAGCTTCGGCGGCCCGGCAGAACGCCTCGACGTCAGTGTTGTCCCCGCACAGCCCGACGCACTCCTCCCACCAGAAAACATTGCAGGCGCCGGTGGCCCGGACGTCCTCGCTGGCGCGATCGAGCGCATCCGCGGCGGCGCGCTTGTGCGGAAGCGTCACGTTTCCGCCTCCGCCGCTCACAGCCAGCGAGCGCATCAGCGGACCGACGAGCTCGTCCCAGGTCCGGAGCGCGACATAGAGCCCATCTATCTGGAGAGCCTTGAAAGCGGCGTTATGCAGCGCGGGCGATAGAGAATGGTGAACCGGCTCGCCCAGCAGAGCGTATAGATTCAATCCGCTCACGGGGACAGGATAGCTTCGAGCCGGTCGAGCAGTCCCTCGATGGCCCGGGAGAGCCGCTCGCGGACTTCTACGTACTCTTCGGTCGGGCCGCCTATGGGGTCGGCGATAGGCTCCCCCGCCTCGGAGCCGTCCATGAATTCGGAGATCAACGCGACCTTCGTGTCTTCGCCCAGCGCCTCGACCGCCTGCACATGACTTGAGGTCATCGCCAGAATGATATCGGCGCGACCGGCCAGCTCTCGAGTGACTGGTTGGGAGCGGTGGCCGGAAAGGTCGAGTCCTATCTCGAGAGCCACCAGCAATGAACCCTCAGAGGCAGGCGCTCCCCAGACGGCCCCGGTACCCGCCGAGTCCACCGCCACGTGATCCCAGCCACGACGTGCCAGCAAGCTTCTGGCGATCACCTCGGCCAGCGGGCTTCGGCACGTATTGCCCGTGCAGACGAAGAGGATGTTGTAGGTCGTCGGCTTGTCCATCGACATCGTGCGTCAGTCAGCTAGCTCAGCTGTGGCAAACAGGATTCGATCTCTTCCCGGCTGACGGGACCTTCCCGCAGCAGGCTCGGCTGCGACCCGACGAAGCTGACGATCGTGGACGGACCGACGCCTCCCGTCGTACCAGCATCGATGGCTATGACCGGCCGCTTCACATCCGACAGGTCGACACGATCGGAGACGATCTCCAGCGCCTGCTCCAGCGTTCGTGCCGGCTCCCGACCGCTCAGGTTCGCGCTGCTCGACGTCATCGGTCGACCCCAGTCCGCCAGCAGCGCCGCTATCGTGGGGTCGGGGCTGACGCGCAGCGCCAAGCCACCCCCGGGTCCCAGTAAGCCGCCCGGCGCGCCCGGGCAGCGAACGACGAGCGTCAAAGGTCCCGGCCAGAAGCGCCGCGCCAGGATATCGGCACCCTCCGGCCACTCGAATCCGGGGAACGAAGCACTCAGGGCTCCGACGCTCGGCGTCAGTAGGATCAGCGGCCGATCCTTCTCGCGTCGCTTTACCCGGGCGATGAGCTGATTGTTCTCCTCCGACCCGTCCCCGCCAATACCGTAGACGGTCTCGGTCGGGTGGATCACGAGGCCACCCTCCCCAAGTACCAGCACCGCTTCGCTCACCGCACGCTCGAGATCGGTCGCACCGCGAGCGGGAACGATGTGGACTTCCACCGCTCAGCTGTCCGGCGTTTCCCTCACCTGCCGGCCCGACTGCCCGAGCAAAGCCTCGACGAGCAGCAGGTCCCGCGGGTGGGTGACTTTTGGGTTCGGTCCGAAGATCTCCACAAGCACGACCTCGATGCCGTAGCGCTCGCAGAGCGCGGCACAGTCGGACTCGACCACCCCATCCGCCTCTGCCCTGCGATACACGTCGACTATCAATTCGCGAGGGAAGGCTTGGGGTGTCTCAGCGCGCCACAGACTCTCGCGATCCACCGAGCGCAGCACCCGCCCTTCCCCGTCCGCCTCTTTCAGCGAATCGGTCACCCGCCGGCCTGCGATGGCGCCGCGGCCGGCAGCTGTTCCGTCGATCACCCGGCTTATCGCTTCAGAGCTGATCAGCGGACGCGCACCATCGTGCACGGCAACCAGTTCCATGTCATTGGGCACTGTCGCGAGACCCATCCGAACCGAGTCGGTACGCTCGGCGCCACCCGGCACGGCGGTCACACCCTCCGCCATCAGCCGTTCCAACCAATCCGGCGCTGATTCTACAGTCTCCCGCGGCAGAACCACGGTCAGGCCGGCGATCGACTCATGAGTCAGGAAAGCATCGATGGCCCACAGTACCGTCGGCCTGCCCGCCAGCGGGAGGAACTGCTTGGCTTCGCCCGAGCCAAAGCGAACCCCCCGTCCGGCCGCGACGATGACGGCCCAGGTTCTAGCCGAAGAGGACATCGATCAGCCGACTGACGTCTGACACCTTCTCCATCGATACCGCTACTTTCCCCCCGGAGATCTCCGTTGAGCCTGCCACGTACGCGCGCTTGAACCCGAGCCGGCCCGCCTCGCCGAGCCGGCGATCCAGCTGCCGGACCGGTCGGATCTCACCGCCCAAACCTACCTCGCCGATGAACACAGCCTCGGGCTCTAGGACGACGTCGCGGATCGCCGAGGCGACGGCAGCCACCACCGCCAGATCGGCGGCCGGCTCTCCCAGCCGCAATCCACCCACCACGTTGAGAAAGACGTCGAGATCGGAAGTGCGAAGCCGCGCGCGACGCTCGAGCACCGCCAGAAGCAGTGCCAGTCGCCGGCCGTCGAACCCCGTGGCGACGCGCTGGGGCGAACCGTACACCGACTTGTTGACCAAAGCCTGTACCTCGACCAAAACCGGACGCGTACCTTCCAGAGCGGCGACGACGGCCGACCCACTTGCTCGATCCTGTCGCCCCTGCAGGAAGAGGGCCGACGGATTGTCCACCGGTTCGAGCCCGGCGGCACCCATCCGGAAGAGCGCGATCTCGTCAGCGGCGCCGAAGCGATTCTTGGTGCCGCGAACGATGCGGTGATCGAGCCCCGTGGGTGACTCGAAGTAGAGCACGACATCTACGATGTGCTCGAGCGTCTTGGGGCCCGCGATCCCACCTTCCTTCGTCACATGCCCGACGATGAAAGTGGCCATCTCGCGTTGCTTCGCGACTCGCTGCAGAGCGGCGGCAACCTCGCGGACCTGCGATACGCTGCCGGGAGCGCTCTCCAACCTGTCGGTGTAGAGAGTCTGGATGGAATCGATCACCAGAACACCCGGTTCGAGGTCTTCGACTCGATCCATGACCGCCTCGGCCGATGTCTCGGCGAGCATCAGAACATCGCCAGTCGATTCGGGCAGGCGCTGCGCGCGAAGCTTCACTTGGTAGGCTGATTCTTCGCCGGAGACATAAAGCACCCTATGGCCCGCAGCGGCGAGCCGCGCCGAGACCTGCAAAACCAGCGTCGATTTGCCGATCCCGGGCTCACCGCCAAGTAGCACGAGCGAGCCCGGCACGACGCCACCGCCCAACACGAAATCGAGCTCCGCCAGCCCGATGCTCCAGCGCGATCGATCGGCCCCTTCCACATCGGCGAGCGAGACGACCTGCGCCTGGCTGGAGGTACTGCGGTCGATCCGCGGCGCCGCCGCCGCGGCGCGCACGCGTTCCTCTGCGAGTGAATTCCACGCCTTACAGTGAGGGCACTGTCCCTCCCAGCGGTGGGATTCGCCGCCGCATTCGGTGCACAGATAGACGGTGCGGACCTTAGGCGCCATCGGCGTTAGGAGTCACATCGCGGGTGGCGAGTGTTCAATGGGTCATGCACCTTCCCGCGACACACGCGAGACGGACTCGAAGCGGGTGAATTCCTTGCGGAAGAACAGGTGGACGACTCCTGTGGGTCCGTTGCGCTGCTTCCCTATGATCAGCTCCGCCTTACCCTCCAGCGACTCGCCGTCCAGCTCGGCGCCCTCACGCTGGTAGACTTCCGGGCGGAAGAGGAACAGCACAAGATCCGCGTCCTGCTCGATGGCGCCCGACTCGCGGAGGTCCGAGAGCTGCGGCCGGTGCTCGCCACGCTGCTCGGGCGCTCGCGACAGCTGGGAGAGCGCGATCACGGGCACGTCCAGCTCCTTGGCCACCGCCTTGAGCGCGCCCGATATGGCGCTGATCTCCTGCACACGGTTCTCGGCTCGTGGCCCGCGCATGAGCTGAAGGTAGTCGACGACGATCAACCCGAGATCAACTTCGGCGCGAAGTCGGCGCGCCTTGGCTCGCAACTCGAGAGCCGTTATAGCCGCCGTGTCA
>JBDHHZ010000283.1:0-4210 GCA_039589115.1 Gemmatimonadota bacterium
GGGCAACATCGAGATCGAGGCCGGCGACGTGATCCACGTCACCGGGCCGGCGGCACGGGTCCGGGAGGTCGGCGAGCAGGTCGGGCACATCGAACGCGCCACCCAGGCCACGGACCTGGTCACCTTCGCCATCGGCATCACCGCCGGCCTGCTGGTCGGCGGACTCGCGGTCTCGATCGCCGGGATCTCCGTCGGCCTCGGCACCGCAGGCGGGCTGCTGCTGGCCGGTCTCGTGATCGGATACCTTCGGGCGCTGCATCCGACCTTCGGTCGCGTGCCGGAGGCGGCACGCTGGATCTTCATGGAGCTGGGGTTGACGATCTTCATGGCCGGGGTCGGGCTGCGGGCCGGCGCGGGGATCATCGAGACGCTGGCCGAATCGGGCCCCAGCCTCTTCGTGGCCGGCGTGACCGTAACGTCGATTCCCGTGGCCTTCGGCTACCTGTTCGGGCGCAAGGTGCTGTCGCTCAACCCGGTCTACCTGCTGGGTGGGATCACCGGCTCGATGACGAGTGGCGCGTCTCTCAGCATCGTGACCGGTGAGGCACGAAGCTCGCTTCCGGCTCTGGGCTACACGGGTGCGTACGCGTTTGCCAACGTTCTGTTGACCGTGGCCGGAAGCGTGATCCTGTTGTTCTGATGTCGAGGACGAGATACGGGGCCCTCGGGGCCACGCATGTCGTGCTGCCATAGAGGGGGTGCCTGATGAGAGTATTCATGTTGGGGCTCGGCGTACCGCTCGGGCAGAAGGGGTCCCGTGGTGAGATCGACTGCCGCCGCGAGGTCACGATTTCACGGTCCCACCGTGGTTGGCTCGAGACAGGGGACTGTGACCTCGGCGACCGCGATTGACGCGCCTCAGCACGCCGAATAGGTTAGATTTCCCTACAGATTCTGGCAGGGTAGCTCAATCGGCAGAGCAGCGGAATCATAATCCGTGGGTTGGGAGTTCGAGTCTCCCCCCTGCCACTCTGAATGCGTTGCGGCGTCTAGTGATAGGCGCCTTTTCTTTGATCGGTTCTAACCGGGGGTGTGCACGTCTCGACGAGGTCGAGCGGTGTCGTCCGTTCTTCATAGGAATGCTGGGCGAGCGTTACGGCTGGCTGCGGTTCGACACTCGGATCGCCGGCTCGGTTGCGGCGCTCGGCAGCATCGTTCTCATCCTCTCTATCGCCTGCGGTGTCTGGCTCTGCCTGGAGATGGCTGCCAAGCGGCCGTCCGGGCAAGAGTAGCGTCTTTCGCGGGCGGCCCTTCGTCTCCAATTTCATCTCGACAATCCGCTATCACCATCAAGTCGTCCTATCGGCCTTAATCGGGGGCGGCTTCTTAGACAGGATAAGCGCGTGACCGAGGAACACCTTGGGATCTTCCTAGTCCAGGTCCTCCTGCTGCTGGGGCTTGCTCGCGGCCTCGGTGAGGTGTTGCGTCGTCTCGGGCACCCGCCTCTGGTCGGCGAGATCGCCATCGGGCTTCTTCTGGGTCCGACACTGCTGGGCCGGGCCTGGCCGGCGCTGCAGGCCGCGCTCTTCCCGCCTGACCCGATCCAGTTGGCGATGCTGGACACCGTCGCCTGGTTCGGTGTGCTGTTTCTCTTGCTCGAGACCGGACTCGAGGTAGATGTGTCGGCGGCCTGGCGACAGCGTGGTCCGGCACTGCGGATCGGTGTCATCGGCGTGTTGGTGCCCCTCGCCGTCGGGTTCGGCTTGTCCTGGCTGCTGCCCCCTCAGTATCTGACCAGCCCCAGCGTCCGCCTCCCCTTCGCGCTATTCCTCGGCACCACGATGGCGATCAGCGCCATGGTGATCATCGCCCGTGTCCTGCACGACCTGGATCTGGTGAAGAGCGATCTGGGGTTGGTGACGCTAACTGGATACGCGGTCAACGATATCTTGGCGTGGGTCATCCTCAGCGTCGTGGTGGGAATGGCTACGCCCCTCGGCGTGCGCCTGGGCCCGGTCGCGTTGTCGCTGGTCGTCGCCATCGCGTTTACGGCGTTCTGTTTGACCTGGGGATTGCGAGGGGTGGACCGGGCCATCGCGTACGTGACCGAACGGTTGCCCGATCAGCCCGGTGTCGTTCTCAGCCTGGTCTGCTGCCTGGGTCTGGCGTGTGGAGCGCTGACGCACCGTGTCGGCCTGACGGCTCTATTCGGCTTCTTTCTCGCCGGGATCATGGCCGGTGAGTCACAAGCATTGAGCGAGCGCACGCGGAACGTCGTGAGCCAGATGGTGCACTCGGTCTTCGTGCCGCTCTACTTCGCCAGCATCGGTCTGCGATTCGACTTCCTGGCGGATTTCGACTGGTTCATCGTCGCATTCGTGACCGTGATCTCCATCGCCGCCAAGTTCGGCGGCGCCTGGCTGGGAGCCCTAGGGAAAGCGTTATCCCCTGAGGACCGTCTTTCCATCGGTATCGCTTTCACGCCCAGCGGAGTGACCGGAATCGTCGTCGCCGATCTGGCCCTCGAGCACGGGATCCTCACCACCGAGGTCTTCGTCGGCATAGTCGTCTCAGCCATCGTATCGTCGCTGCTCGTATCGCCCTGGCTGTCCTGGTCCATCCACCGGCGCAAGGCCGTCAACGTGCTCTCCTTCTTCGTGCGCTCGGCGGCGGTGCCCGACCTGCGCGGCACGACACGTGAAGAGGTGATCCACGAGCTGTGCGGCGGTCTGACCACCCACGCAGGGACGCCCGCCCTCGAAGTGTGCGCCGCCGAGGTGTGGAAACGAGAGGAGCTCCAGGGGACGGGGACGGGCAACGGTGTCGCGATCCCCCACGCGCGGCTGCCGGACCTGAGGCGACCGGTGTTGGTGTTCGGCCGATCGATCGCCGGGATAGACTGGGATGCGCCCGACGGGCTGCCCGTGCATCTCGTGTTCCTGTTGTTGAGTCCCGAGCGCGAGAGCGGTCTCCAGCTCCAGATCCTCGCCGCCCTGGCGCACGGGCTGGCCGAAGCGCCGGCGCGGGAGCGACTGATTCAAGCGACATCGGACGCCGAGGCGATGGCTGCCCTCAACGCTGCGCTTCGCTCACAGAACATCACCCGCGTTACCTCGGTCTGAACCGGGGGCAAGCGTTTGGCTGGCCGGTAACCGGTGGTTTCGGCGCATCTAATAGAGCTTGGAGGAATGGTCCTCCGGGCTCGGCGTTTGGGCGGCCATGGATTTGGAGGCCATCACATTGGATACGGTAATCTCCGCTGTGCAGCTCGAGCGGCCTGTGCTGCTCTTTTCCGGCACTTGAAGGTTCTGTCGTTGGGCGGCGCGGGTCGTCGCCATCATCGATCGGCGTCGAGGGGCGTCAGGGGGAATGGTTCCCGGGACCGCCAGGCGCCCTGAGGGCTGACTCAAGACCCCCCTTCCGCTCCTCGCCTTTCGTCCTATAATAGGGGCCACGTGCGATAGCCCCTGGTCGAGCCTCGAGGGCTCGTTTGCCCTCCAATTGGCGTTCTCTTCTATCCGAGCGCCCATCCGCCCGACCGGGCTTAGGATAATTCCTTTCACCACATACGGGTTGAGGTCGACGCAGCCGCACGGCACCGCGCGCCGGTCGACCCCAGGGTTATTCATCCATCGGTCCCTCGGGAGGATGCCATGCCAGCCAACAACGACGTCGGAGCGTTCAAGGCGAGCCTGCACGGCGATGGACGAAGGGCAGGTCGCGTTAAGGCAACGTACCGCGATAACTACGCTCGGCTGGCCCAGATCAAGAAGCAGTACGATCCGGACAACTTCTTCCGGGTGAACCAGAACGTCGAGCCGGCCGGCTGAGGAGAGCCCGGGGTCCCGTCCCTCTCAGTGGCGCTCCGACGGCGCTCGGCGGGACCCCCGGCCGACCGGCCGCGATAAGTTACACATCACTTGAAAAGGAGAGGATTATGACCGACCCGTTGGAAGTTGTGGAAAAGCTATGCGAACGCTATCAGACGGCCGTCAGCAATAACGACTCCGGCGCCTACCGCAGACTATTTGCCGAAGATGCCATCCGAATACCGCCGGGCTCCGAACCAGAACACGGCCCAGACGAAATCGGGCAAGGCGAACAAAGGGACTATGACATCGCCAAGTGGACCGTTCAATCCAGGGCGCTCGACGCACTGCGGATCGACGACGATTGGATCCTTGGCGTGGGGGAGGGCGATGTTACCACGGTTGCGCATGCCGACGGTGCGACGAAATCCTTTCGGGTCAACAAGATTTGGCTTCTGCAG
>JBDHHZ010000284.1:0-4197 GCA_039589115.1 Gemmatimonadota bacterium
TCGCATGTTGGCATCGAAGGCGGTCTGCAGGCCGTTCAGCACGTAGGTCTCGTTGAACGTGCCGGCCAGCCCACCTTCGCCGCTGGCACCGTTGTCGGACGTCACCAGGATGATGGTGTTCTCCAGCTCACCGACACGCTCGATTGCCTCGAGCATGCGACCGATCTCCATGTCGGTGTGCTCCATCATCCCCGCGAACACCTCCATCTGCACCGCGTAGAGTCGCTTCTCTTCGTCTGACAGTGACTCCCATGCTGGAATGGCATCGGCCCTGGCGCTCAGCTGGGTGTTCTCCGGCACGATGCCGAGTTCCTTCTGGCGGGCCAGTATCTGCTCGCGGACCTCGTCCCAGCCGATGTCGAACGCACCCCTGTACTTGTCGATGTATTCCTGCCAGACCTGGTGCGGCGAGTGCATGGCACCGGGTGCCCAGAACACCATCCAGGGTCGATCTGGAGCGGTGGACTCGTGGCCTGTGATGAACTCGATCGCCCGGTCGGCAAGATCGGTGGTGAGGTGGTAGTCTTCCTTGTCCTTCCACGGCTCTACGGGGTAGTGGTCCGCAAACAGTACCGTACGATACTGGTCTGCGTCCGCTGCCATGAAGCCATAGAAGTGATCGAACCCCTCACCGCTCGGCCAACGCGTGAACGGGCCGGTCTGGGAGACCTCGTTCAGCGGCGTGTGGTCCCACTTGCCGAGCGCGTAGTTCACGTAGCCGCTCCCCTGCATGACCTTGGCAACCGACTTGGCGTCCTCGGGAACGATGGCGTTGTAGCCGGGGAAGCCCATGGCGGTAAGCGAGTGGGAGCCGAGCCCGATGGAGTGGGGATTGCGCCCGGCCATGATCGCGGCTCGTGACGGGGAGCAGAGCGCGGTGGTGTGGAAGTTGTTGTACCGCAGTCCGTTCTCGCCCAGACGGTCGATGTTGGGCGTCTCGATCAGGCCGCCGAAGCTACCGATCTGGGCGAATCCGACGTCATCGAGCAGGATGAGCAGCACGTTGGGCGCACCCTCGGGCGCCGGTGTGAAAGTCTCCGGCCACCACTCCTCGCTCTCCTCGTAGGAACGGCCGATCCTGCCTTGGAATTCCTCGGCCACCTGCTCCGTATTTGCTCTATCGCATCCCGCTGTGGCAATGAAGGAAAGGGATGCGACTAGAACACCGACTGTACTCCTGCGCATAGCTAGTACCCTCCGGCTGGGATAGACGAAAAACACGCTGCTTGAGATCGTGAGGAACCTACCAGACCTCACACTCGGGACAAGGGGCTGAAAGGCGACTTGGCACTGCCGGGGCAATGCCGACATGTTCGCTTTTCCAGCCTTGGCTTGAGAGCCCTACTTCAACTACACGCGCCAGGTACGGCCGGACCTGACCAACTCGTAGAGATCACCGCAACACGCCGCGTCCAGTCGCGATTGGACCTGGTCTTCGTAGGCCGTTGCCGGGTTGCAGTAGATGACGCCGAGGGCGACAGGCAGATCTGGCGGCTCCATGGCAACGAGCAGCGATGCGAGGTTCCGGTCCGTCTCGTCGTGAACGAGGAGGTCATCGGCGCTCAGACCGTCGGCACCGACGGTCACCACTTCGAGCTGCAGGCTGCCCGGCTTGAGGCGAAGCCCTTTCTCTTTGTCCTTACCGAAGAGGAGGGGCTGTCCGTGCTCGACATGGACCTGGCGATCGGCGGCCAGAGCCCTGTCGGTGAACTCGGAGAAGGCGCCGTCGTTGAAGACGATGCAGTTCTGGAAGATTTCGACGAACGAGGCGCCGTGGTGCTCCTTCGCGCGTTTGAGCACTCCGATCAAGTGCTTCTGGAGCGTGTCGACGGAGCGGGCGACGAAGCGCGCGCCGACGCCCAGCGCGAACGAGCAAGCGGAGAGCGGGCGTTCGAGCGAGCCCTTCGGGCTCGACGGCGACAGTGTGCCCTGCTTCGATGTCGGCGAGAACTGTCCCTTGGTCAGCCCGTAGATCTCGTTGTTGAACAGGCAGATCTGCACGTCCACGTTGCGGCGCAGGATGTGGAGCGTGTGGTTGCCGCCGATGCTGAGTCCGTCCCCGTCGCCGCACACGACCCAGACGTCGAGCTCGGGGTTCGCCAGCTTGATCCCGGTGGCGAAGGCCGGCGCGCGGCCGTGGATCGTGTGGAAACCGTAGGTCGACATGTAGTAAGGGAATCGCGAAGCGCAGCCGATCCCCGAGACGAACACCGTGTTTTCGCGTTTCACGCACAGCTCGGCCAGCGTCTTCTGGATCGCCTTGATGATGGCGTAGTCCCCGCAGCCGGGGCACCATCGTACTTCTTGGTCCGACTCGAAATGGGCCGGCTTTAGCTGCGTGGCTGTGGTTTCTGCACTCATGTCACATGTCCAGTCTAGTGGTGATCGCCTCCTGTATCTCGGCGATCTTGAACGGCTGGCCGCGCACTTTCGTGAACGGCTCACCCGGAATCAGATATTCGCTGCGCAGGAGCGCGACGAGCTGTCCGGAGTTCATCTCCGGGACCAGGATTCGCTCGTACCCCTCGAGCAAATCGCCCAGGTTCCTGGGGAAGGGCGACAAGTAGCGCAGGTGGATGTGGGCCACGTCGTAGCCTTCCGCGCGGGCGCGATGGACGGCCTGATAGATTGGGCCGTAAGTGGAACCCCAACCCACTATCGCCAGGGGGCCCTTGCCCAGGCCTAGCTCTGGCTGCTGGAGCGGGATGTCCTTGGCGATCCCCGCGATCTTCGCGGCGCGCACCTCCGTCATGCGGGCGTGGTTCTCCGGGTCGTACGAGATGTCGCCGGTGTCGTAGTCCCGCTCGAGACCGCCGACCCGGTGCTCGAGCCCCGGCGTGCCGGGCCGGACCCAGGGCCGGGCCAGCGTGTCCGGGTCCCGCAGGAAGGGATGAAACCCTTCGGGATCGGTCCGGAATTCGACCGGGAAGTCGGGCAGCGCATCGACGTCGGGTATGGCCCACGGCTCCGCCGCGTTCATCAGGTAGGCATCGGAGAGCAGGATCACGGGCGTCATGTACTTTGTCGCCAGACGGACGGCCTCTATGGCCACCTCGAAGCTGTCGGCGGGCGTCGCCGCGGCGACGACGACCAGAGGCGCTTCGCCGTGCCGGCCGTGCAGGGCCTGAAGCAGGTCGGCCTGCTCGGCTTTGGTCGGCATGCCCGTGGACGGTCCGGCCCGCTGTGCGTTGACGATAATGAGCGGCAACTCGGTACCGACGGCGAGGCCGGCCGCCTCGGTCTTGAGCGCAACACCGGCGCCGGAACTGGACGTCACGCCGAGGGCTCCGCCGTAGGAGGCGCCGATAGCGGAACAGATGGCCGCGATCTCGTCCTCCGCCTGGAAGGTCACTACGCCGTAGTCGGCGAGCTGGGCCATGGCGTGGAGCAGCGGCGAGGCCGGCGTGATTGGGTACGAACCCAAGACGATCCGTCCCAGCCCGGCGGCGCGAGCGCCGGCCAGCAGGCCGTAAGCCATGGCTTCCGTACCGGTGATCGTCCGGTAGAGGCCCGGCTCCACATCGGCGGCGGCTACCGTATAGCCGACGATGTCGCTAGGCATCTCGGCCGTCTCGCCGAAGGCGTGGCCAGCATTTAGGGCCGCGATGTTGGCCTGGGCGATCTCCGGCTTCTTCGCGAACTTCCGATTCAGCCACTCGACCGTCGCTGACCGGTCGCGTCCGTACATCCACAACATCAGCCCCAGCGCCCAGAGGTTGCGAGAGCGGCGGGCTTCTTTCGAGGACAAGCCGAATTCCTTGACCGCCTCCTCGGTCAGCCTCGTGATGTCGAGCCTGATGAGCTGGTACGGTGCCAGCGTGTCGTCGTCGAGGGGGTTCGACTCGTAGTCCGCTTTCTTGAGGTTGCGCTCGGTGAACGAGCTCGCGTCGACAATTACCATCCCACCGATACGCAGGTCCGCGAGGTTCACCTTGAGCGCCGCAGGGTTGAATGCGACCAGTACGTCCAACTCGTCGCCCGATGTCCGGATGTCGACGGAGCCGAAGTGGACCTGGAAGGCGGACACCCCGTAGGTGGTGCCGGCGGGCGCCCTGATTTCCGCCGGATAGTCGGGGAAGGTGGCGACGTCGCTGCCCGCAAGGGCGCTCTCCATCGCGAACTGTGTGCCGGTTAGCTGGATGCCATCGCCGGAGTCGCCGGCGAAGCGGATAACCGTGGCGTCCCTGACCTCGCGAA
>JBDHHZ010000285.1:0-4347 GCA_039589115.1 Gemmatimonadota bacterium
CGCCGAGCTGGCCGCGCCGATGCACAAACTGGCCGGCATCCGGGTCAATCCCGCCACCAACGGCCGCCATGGCCAGCATGGGGGCACCTCCCCCCGCCTGGTCAGGGTCGAGGATGGAGCCGAAACACCGCTGGATCTGCCAGCGGACGCCGAGGTCCTCGCCGTGGCATGGACCGTGGACGGCCAGCGCTTCGCGCTCACCGTCGGGCACGCCGATCACATCGGCCTGTGGGTCGGCTCGGTGGACGGCCATGTGGCTAGGATCGAGGACATGGCTCTCAACCCGCTGATGGGCACCGCCGTGAGCTGGCTACCCGATCAGGAACGCCTAGCGGCTCCCGAGCCGCCGGCCATACCCGCGGGTCCGGAGATCGTCGAAGGAGCGGGGGCCTCGGCCCGCTCCACCTACGAAGCCCGAAACCTGCTGGTGACAGCATACGACGACGCTCTCTTTGAGTACCACATGACTTCCGAGCTTGCTATCGTCGAGCCGGCGACAGGTAGGGTGAAGGTCGTCGGTGCGCCCGCTCCGTATTACAGCGCCGAGTTCTCGCCCGACGGCGAGTATCTCCTGGTCGAGTATCTGGTCGGTCCGTGGTCTCACGAGGTGGCCTGGTGGCGCTTCGCCAGCGAGATCGAGGTGTGGAACGATCAGGGGGAGCTGGTTGCGAACATCGCCTCCCTGCCCGTGGCCGACAACGTGCCGACCCACGGTGTGCCGCTGGGCCCGCGCTCGATCTCATGGCGTCCCACCGCTCCCCACACGCTCTTCTGGGTCGAGGCGCTCGACGGCGGAAATCCCGTGGCCGAAGTGCCCCACCGCGACCGGCTCATGCGTCTGGGCGCGCCATTCGCAGGAGAGCCTCAGGAGGTCTTCCGAGCCGAGCACCGGATCCAGGGGAGTGCATGGGGCGCCGACGGCGGTACCCTGATGCTCCAGCAGCGCGAGCGGATACGCCGCTGGCGCTACGTTTGGCTCCTGGACGTAGACGAGGGCACGTCGCGCCTGTGGTTCGATCTCGACGAGGGCGACCGCTACGGAAATCCAGGCTATCCCCTGTTCCGTCCGCTGCCCAACGGTCACTGGGTGCTGCGCCAGAAGGGAGACGCGGTCTACTTCCGCGGGAGTGGCGCTACCGATCAAGGCGACCGGCCGTTTCTGGACCTGCGCGACCTGGTCACCGGCGAGACAGAGCGTCTGTTCCGCTGCGATCCGGATCGCTACGAGACCTTCGTGGCGTTCGCCGGTGAGGATGACCGTTTCGTGTTGAGCTCCGAGTCACCCGTCGACGTGCCCAACTACTATCTGGCCACCTTCGGCAGGGAGATCGAGGCGGCCGAGGGCGAGGCCACCCGGACTCTGACTCGTGTACCGATCACGCGCTTCGAGGACCCCACGCCCCAGCTACGCGAGATCGAGAAGCGCCTCGTGCGCTACGAGCGCGAGGACGGTGTACCCCTCAGCTTCCACCTGCATCTGCCACCCGGCTACGAGGAAGGCACACCGCTGCCCACGGTGCTCTATGCCTATCCCCTCGAGTACTCCGGCGTGACTACCGCGGGACAGGTCAGAGGCTCGACCCAGCGTTTCATGCGTATCTGGGGCGCCTCCCACCTCTACTTCTTGCTCCGGGGCTATGCAGTGCTGGACCAGACCGCCATGCCGATGCTCGGCGATCCCGAGACCACCTACGACACCTTCGTGCCCCAGCTGGTGGCCGACGCGGAGGCCGCGGTGGCCAAGGCCATCGAAATGGGGGTGACCGATCCCGAGCGGATCGGCATCATCGGCCACAGCCACGGCGGGCTCATGGTAGCCAACCTCCTGGCGCATACCGACCTGTTCCGGGCCGGCATCGCCCGCAGCGGCTCGTACAACAAGACCACCCAGCCTTTCGGTTTCCAGTCGGAGCGTCGTTCACTCTTCGAGGCGAGGGATGTCTATATCCAGGTCTCGCCGACCTTCTTCGCCGACCAGGTCAACGAGCCGGTTCTGGTCATCCACGGTGACGACGACTCCAACCCGGGCACCCTCACGTTCCAGTCCGAGGTCTTCTTCGAGGCCGTGCGCGGTTCGGGCGGCACCGCCCGGTTGGTTCTGCTGCCCTTCGAAGACCACGGCTACCGTGCCCGAGAGAGTGTGGAGCACGTGCTCTGGGAGCAGCTCCGGTGGTTCGACAAGTATGTAAAGGGCAATGGGACCGCAACGTCCACTAGCTCCGATTTGGAGTGACGGCAATAGGGGAGTTACGGCCTAACACGAGACAGGTTCGCTATGGCGGCGAAGCGGTGGACACGCCCGCTCGGGCGTATCCGGTGTGTCACCGAGGCGCTCTAGAGCAACGGACTGACTGTTCCTTAACTTCAGCCTCGGCTGCACGGGGGCTGAAGGCCCGTTGGGTAGTGTCAAACGTAGTGCCAACACAGTCAGCGCTGGTATCCAACAGTCAGCGCAGAATGGTCGGAATCAGCGCGCATCAGCGCTGGTGAGCGCTGGTTTTCGGCTTTGGGAGCAGGAGGTCCCGGGTTCAAATCCCGGCGCCCCGACTAATAACCGCGCGGCCTTTCGACCGATCGGCGGAACCCCACCAGAATCGAGATGTGACCGCCGCGTGTGGTCAAGTGGCGCAAGTCCTTGAGCCGCCGCCCTTGCGATGTCTTAGCTTCGTCCTTTTTTTGATCGGTTCATATGCACTGGACCGCCGGAGCCTCGCGGGCCCGCATCCCGGACGTCCGATTCATGTTCCACTTCAATGAGAAATCTTGCCATCGAAATCTCCTCCTCGTTTGACGGTCTCTTGCTATGAGCAGGTCTACTGTGCGCCCTCGATCTCAGCCCCCAACCCGCGGATCTGATAGATGGTCTCGGGCCCCGTGACGGTGGCGGGATCGAACTCTTCCCCGCGCTCTTCGGCGTGGTGCTGAGCCTGCTCCAGGGCCTGTTCCATGGTGAGCTCGATCTTCTCCACGACCCCCTCGACACGGGCGTGCAGGCCCATGGCGGTCATGGGGAATACGATGACTCCGTCCTCTACCTTCACCCTGATTTGCTCGCCGACATTCTCGCCGGCTAGCTCAATCCAGCAACCCATCTTCTCGCATACGCCGACCACCGTGCCTTCCACAAGAACGTGCTCATCCAAGAAGGCCTCGGGGTCGGCGAGAATGGCCGAGATGCTCGTTGTCTCGGTCAGTGTGAGAGCTTCGCCGTACTGGGCGAAGGAAGGCTCGGGTGTGGCGCAAACGCAAACGACCGCGAGAATCCCAAAACCAAGCAAAGCGGGCAAACGGTCAGACATGTTACCTCCTGTTCCAAGAGTTCAGGTGAGATCGAAGCGATCGAGATTCATCGCCTTGTTCCAGGCGGCCACGAAGTCCCGCACGAACTTCTCCTGCGCGTCGTCACATGCATAGACCTCTCCGATGGCCCGTAGCTGGGAGTTCGAACCGAACACGAGATCAACGCGGGTGCCGGTCCACTTGAGCTTGCCGGTCGCACGATCGTGCCCCTCGTATACGCCTTCGGAGGACGCTTTCCACTCCGTGCCCATGTCGAGCAGGTTCACGAAGAAATCGTTGGTCAACGTCTCGGGCCGATCAGTGAAGACGCCATGCTTTGACTGTCCAACGTTCGCGTTCAAGACGCGCAAGCCGCCGACGAGCACCGTCATCTCGGGAGCTGTCAGCGTGAGCACGTGCGCCCGATCCAAGAGAAGCTCGTCTGCCGGGATGCTGTGTCCGTCTCGCAGGTAGTTGCGGAACCCGTCTGCGGTGGGTTCGAGGACGACAAAGGAGTCCACGTCGGTTTGCTCCTGCGACGCGTCCGTGCGCCCCGGTGCGAAGGGAACCGCCACGTCGTACCCTGCATTCTTCGCGGCGTGCTCGACGGCGGCACACCCGCCCAGAACGATCATGTCGGCGAGCGAGACCTTCTTGCCGCCGGACTGCGAACTGTTGAAGCCCTGTTGGATCTCCTCCAGGGCCTTGAGCGTCATTCCCAATTGGCCGCGCTGGTTCACGTCCCAATCCTTCTGCGGCGCAAGACGAATGCGCGCCCCGTTCGCTCCACCACGCTTGTCGCTGCCGCGGAACGTCGACGCCGACGCCCAGGCGGTCGAGACCAGCTGGGGAATGGACGGTCCGGATGCGAGGATCTTGCCCTTGAGAGCGGCGATGTCCTTCGCATCGATCATTTCATGATCGACCTCAGGGACGGCGTCCTGCCACAACTGCGGCTCGGCCGGAACCTCTGGGCCGAGATACCGCGAGAGAGGCCCCATGTCGCGGTGCGTCAGCTTGTACCACGCTTTGGCGAAGGCATCTGCGAACTCATCCGGGTTCTCGAGG
>JBDHHZ010000286.1:0-4157 GCA_039589115.1 Gemmatimonadota bacterium
AATCCTCTATGAACGAGGCGTCGACCCAGTAGATGTTTGCATTGCCGTTCTGCGGGCCTTCATAAACCTCCACCAGAAAGTCGTACGTCAGCTGCGCTGGGTAGGTTCCCGGCGGGCGTCGCCGCGACGACATGAAGAAGAAGTACTTGCCATCGGGTGACACATAGGGAGACCACTCGCCGCCGTGTGGCGTGTTGATCTCGTCACCCATGTTGACCGGCTCGCTCCATGCGTCGTCCTCGCTGCGGAACACGATGTAGTAGTCGGCGCTCCCCCGGCTGTCCGCCCGGCCGATGGTGCTGAGGATCAAATAGCTCTCATCCGGGGCGATGAAAGCGTTGAACTGCAGGGTGGTCGAGTTGACTTCGGGGCCCAGCCGCTCCGGCTCCTGGTACTGGCCGTCGACCAGCCGCGATCGATAGATGTAGCCTTCCTGGTTGTTGGGTTGCCGCGTGAAGTAGATCGTCCCGTCTTCGGTGACGGAGGGGAAGAACTCGGCGGCATCCGAGTTGACCGGCGCGCCCAGGTTGTACGGCTCGCCCCAACCACGGTCCGTTCTGTCCATCACCCAGATATCCTGGTTCGTCCAGCTCCCCACCTCCTCCGGCGGCAACTCGCTTCCGTCGGCCGGGCGATTGGAGAGGAAGTAGAACTTACCCCCGTCCGGCGATATGGCGGGCTCGAGGTTCATGTAGCTGGGGTTCGCCGAGAACGGGGCCACTTCCGGTCTCGTCCAGCGGCCGTTCACCTGCCTGGTGACGAGGATCTCGGTGAAGGGGCCGACGGTGACGCCGAAATAGAGCTCATTCCCGTCGGGCGTCATGGCGACGTCCCGGGTGTATATCCCGGTCGAGATGATGCCGGGCGCGAAGAGCTCGGGCGTGGCGCCGGGCGGCGCTTGCCCCAAGTACTCGCCGCTGAGCGCTGGGAAGGAGTCTTCCGATTGAGGTGAACAGCCGAGGGCGAGGACGAGGGCGAGAGCGAGAGTGACGGGTGAGGCGGGACGGGATGCGTCTTCGGTGCTCATCTTGGCAATCTCCCGAATTGTACGTTACGCGCCTCTCGGGGGAGTAAGCGTGCCGCTGCTAACGGGCAATCGCTAGTCTCCAGAGAGGAAGTTCTGAAGCAGGATGCCGACGATGACCGCATTTACCAGGAGTACGAAAAGCAACGCACCCGCGTTTCGTAGCTTGGTCGGCACCCTCGGCTGGTCATTCATCGGTCGTCACCGTGGGCCGCTTCCGAAATGTCTTGCCGATGTCGTGCAGCACCACCTCGATCGTACGCATTGGGCAGAAGAAGCTGCACCAGGGTGTGGATATCAGCAGCGATACGACAAGCACAATGAACAGCAACAGCCATTGCAGATTCGTACCTCTCAAGGAGAAGAGCGCCGCGAAGGGCTCATAGCTCGCCAGAACGGGCTGCAGCGTGATCAGCGCCATAATGATGGCCGCGAAGACGATCAGGTTCCGTAGCCGCTCCATCAGGCGAACCGACCAGGTTGGCAGCTTGACGCCGAAACCGCCGATGAGTCCCACGCAGCGCTGCGCCGCGCCGAACGGGCAGACGTAGAGGCAGTAGATGTTCCTGCTATAGAAGAACGAGGTTAGCGCGAAGCCGGCGATCAGCAGGTAGAGCGCCAGGCTGGTTCGAACGTCAGGGAAGTAACCGGAGAGCATGGCGGTGATCTTCGCCAGCGTTATCGGCGAGTCTTTCCAGAATCCGATGATGATCAGACCGGCTATCTGACTGGCCCAGCGCAGCCGCCGGCGGAGCAGGCCGCCAGCACGATGCAGCAGGATGCCGCTGGTGAGGAGGACGAGTACCGTGATCTCCAGGATGCCGAACTCGAACGGCTGGCGGGGCAGGGGCATGCGGACATCGAACGCTGCGCCCGCGACCTCCGCCACCGACTCCCTGACGCTGGCTACGACGGCGTCGGACGATATCGTCGCTCCCGTCACTCCCGCGACGCGCTCGTAGTCGTAGTCGATCGCGTCGTAGTGCGCGCCGCCGATCGCGCTCAGGTACTCCGAGGCGCGAGCCATGCGCCAGAAGATCGGTGTCTCTCGCTGCTCGACGATCCGGGCGCCTACGACCTGACCCAGCGTGTCGATCCCGGCAACCAGCAACATCGGGCCCCCATAACCGGAGGCGCTGCCGCTCGCAGCCCAACCCAATAGGGCTTCATCGTCGTCGTAGACGTAGAAGACGTGGCTTTCCTGTACGAACGTGGCGGCCTGCGGGAAGATCTCGCCGATCGGGACCGTCAGGTCGGGCGCCGCTCGCGTGTGGCCGTAGCGCACCGCCAGCCCGAGCGCGACGAAGACGACGAGCAGGCGATAGAACGTGCGCTTACGATTCCGCAACGTTCTCCATCTCGTCGGATCGGGTTCGCATCAGCCACAACCGCCAGAGACCCACGCCCGACAGGATCAGGACGACCCCGAAGAGGAGGCCGCCCCGAAAGGCGGCCGTCGGCTCGTTCTCGCCGAGGCTAGTGCCGATGAAAGCGAAAGTGAAGCCGGCGAACAGCATCCAGACGACCAAGGCGAGCCACTTCCACCAGGTGGTCCGGATGGAGCGATCGACCGCCCAGGCCCGGACCGCCAGCAACATGAGGACGACCAGCGCTCCCTCGACGAACCAGAAAAAGCCGCTGTTGAATATCTGCATGATAGCCTCACCCGAGATCGATGAAGTCTTCGGTCTTCAGCCACCAGGGCGGCTCGCGATATGACGCGTTCTCTCCGCCCAGCGAGGGTATGTAGTAGTCCTGCGGGCCGGGCGCCTCGTAGAACGCCTTATGCATGGCGGTGAGCGCCCGCTCCGAGAGCCCTGTGGGGTCGTTGGTGTTCACCTTGAGTGCAAGCTTGTGCAGCCAGTTCGCCTTGCGCGTGTAGGGGCATACGGCGATGCAAATCCGGCACCCCATGTTTCCCAGATTCGAACTCCAGAAGTTCAGGCACTTGGCCGTATCGATCTTGTAGCGACGGTAACCTCGCACCTCTTCCTTGTCGCCCATTGGGATGGCGCCACTGGGGCAATTCTCAGCGCATACCTTGCAATGCGCGCAGAAGTCCTGCACACCGAAGTCGATCGGTTTGTCCGGCTGCAGAGGTAGGTTGGTGGTCACGACCGCGGGCCGGATGTTGCAGCCCACCTCCGGAGTGATCATCACGCCGTGCCGGCCCTGCTCGCCGAGTCCAGCGTCGATCGCGATCGGCGGCACCATCAGGTCGTAGCTGTTGCCCGGGATGTGCGTCCGCGCGGCATAGCCGAGGCTCTTGATGAAGGCGGCGACCCGCGTCGCGATGATGCGAGAGCGACCGTAGGCGTCGCTTGATGTTCCGTAGGTCGGGTTGGCGTACATCGGGTCCCAGGACATCGGCGTGCCGACGACTACGGCGAACTCCCAGTGCTCCGGCACATCGAGCGGCTCATCCACGCTCTCGAAACCGCGGCCGGGGAGGGGATAGCCGTAGACCCAATCGCTGTTGAGCCGGGTGATTCCCACCAGCGTCGAACCGAGCTCGTGACTGACCTTCTTGATCAGCTCTGAGGTACTGGCCGGATCCTTCATTACGACCGGCTCCCGCACGTTCCCCATACGGTCGGGTTCCGGGAAGTCGGCGACATCCGGCGGGCCGTCCACGCGCTCCGGGCCGACCGCGAACATGGCGTCGGACCAGGCCTCCGCCAGCAGATAGCGCTCGCCGTATTCCTGGCGATCCGCACGCATCTTCGGGAAGATCTCTTCCATCATCAGCCGGTCTAGCTCGAGATCCTCCGGATACTTCTCGTAGTACGCCGCGAGGAGATCATCGAACTCGCCGCCTTCCCGTACTTGGCGGTACTGCCGCATGAAGCGGCCGCGGCGCGCGAAGATGTTCTCCACCCGGGCGTCCGGCCGGCTCGTGGGGCCTACCTTCTCGTAGGTCGGCTCGTCCACCGCATAGCGCTCGCGGTCGAACGTCTGGCTGGCGCCTTCTTCGTTCTGCCAGCCCAGGTACGTTTTCGGGTCCTTCCCGGACGCGTACCCGAACACACCCAGCCCGACCCCACTCAGCGCCGCGCTAGCTACACCAGAGATCTTGAGGAAATCTCTCCTATCGAGACCCTTTGGGGATTCCGACTCGCTCATAGCTGCCCCT
>JBDHHZ010000287.1:0-4156 GCA_039589115.1 Gemmatimonadota bacterium
ACCACGTTCTGCATGGGAGCGAGCATCGGTAACGCTACCGGATTCGCCAGAGCGGGAGAAGACCGGGTCGTAGCCGTGATCGGCGACTCCACCTTCCTGCACAGTGGTCTGCCAAGTGTTGTGAGCGCCGCCTACAATCAGGTCCCGACCACCGTGGTCTTGCTGGACAACGGTACTACCGGGATGACCGGTCATCAGGAGCACCCGGGCACGGGCCACACTCTGAAGGGCGATGCCGCCCCGGCGGTGGACTACGAGATGCTGATCCGCTCGTTGGGCGTGGAGCACGTTGAGGTTGTGGACCCGTGGGACCTGGACGCTACTGAGAAAGCTATAACTGCCGGACTGGACCATCCGGGGCCCGCCGTCGTCATCGCCCGCCGGCACTGCACGCTGCTGCCGGAAGAGAAAGCGAAGGAGCACGTCCCGTACGTCGTCGTAGACGAAGATTGCATTCTCTGCGAGGACTGCTTCGAGACGGGCTGCCCGGCTTTGGTCAACAAGGACGACTACCCGTACATCCGCGAATGGGAGTGTGTGGGCTGTTCGATGTGTGCCCAGGTGTGTCCCGTCGATGCCATCGTAGCGGCCGGGGAGGCCTGAGCCATGGCTGTCACCAACGTGTTGATCGCAGGAGTCGGCGGACAGGGCGCCGTCCTGGCCAGCGAGCTCCTCGCGCTCGCCGCAGTAGCGGCGGGCAAGGATGTGAAGCAAGGCGAGTTCCACGGCGTGGCGCAGCGGGGCGGTGCGGTGTTCAGCCACGTGCGGTTCGGTGACCGCGTCTATTCGCCGATGGCCAGGCGCGGCGAGGTGGACTATCTGCTGGCGCTGGAGAAGTTGGAGGCGCTGCGCTACGCGCACTTCGTAAGACCGGGCGGAACGATCATCATCAACGACCACAAGGTCGAGCCCATCCGGGTTGGCGACCAGCGGCCGTACCCCGATGACGCGATCGATGTTTTGCGCGACAAGGGCTTCGATGTGGTCGTCATCAAGGCCACCGAGAAAGCTATCGAGCTCGGCAACCACCGTGCGGCCAACGTGGTACTGTTGGGCGCGCTGGCCGCATCCCTCGACATTCCGCAGCAAGTGTGGCAAGAGACGCTGGAAGAGCGGGTCCCCGAGCGCCTCTTGAGTCTGAATCAGCAGGCCTTCGCGGCCGGCCGCGGTGAGGGCTGACTGTCCGTCGGCCGGGGACTCAGCGTCAGCGTTGGTTGACGCCCGGCGCGACGGCATAGTAGGATCAATGCGGGAGTAGGTGCTGAGGGGTCGGGAAGCCGGAGTAGCAAGCACCGGGAGACCTCAGCCATGGCAGTAGGCAGTCCGCAGTCACGTGCCATCCGGGTGTTCCTGTCCTCGACTTTCCGCGACATGCAGGCCGAACGGGACGAGCTGCGCAAGCGCATCTTTCCTCAGCTGCGCAGGCTCTGTGAGAGTCGCGGCGTGACGTGGGGCGAGCTCGACCTGCGCTGGGGCATCGATACGAGTGACGAGACGGCAGCGGAGGAGAAAGTACTCCGCACCTGTCTCGACGAGGTCGAGCGGTGTCGTCCGTTCTTCATAGGAATGCTGGGCGAGCGGTACGGCTGGGTGCCGGACGAACTCCCACAGGCGCTGGTCGAGCGCGAGTCGTGGCTGGCGGAGCAGCTGGGTCGCTCGGTCACCGAGCTGGAGATGCTGCACGGCGTGCTCAACGACCCGGCGCTGGCCGATCACGCGTTCTTCTATCTACGCAGCCCTTCCTACATCGGTACGCTGCCCCCGGAAGACCGGCCGGCGTTCCGCGAGGCGCCGGCCCCCGATGAGGTCGAGCGACTGGGTGCCGACGAGGCCGCGCGGCGAGCCGACGAGCGGCGCGACAAGCTGGCGGCGCTCAAGGAGCGCATCACAAGCAGCTTCCCTGTGCCCGATGACTACGCCGACCCGGAGGCGCTGGGGAAGCTCGTCCTGGCCGACCTCACCGCCGTCATCGACTCGCTCTATCCGGAGGGCTCGGAGCTCGAGCCGTTGGACCGCGAGGCGGCCGAGCACGACATCTTCGCCCAGAGCAGGTTCGGCGTGTACATCGGCCGGGAAGAGTACTCCCAGCGGCTGGATGCACACGTGCAAGGGGAGGGGCCGCCGCTCGTGGTGCTGGGCGAATCGGGTTCCGGGAAGTCGGCGCTCCTGGCCAACTGGGCCGAGCGCCACCGGGCCGCCGGTGCGAAGGAGCCGGACGAGGAGCTCTTCCTGTTCCACTTCATCGGCGCGACGCCGGCCAGCGCCGACTGGGCGGCGATGCTGCGGCGCATTCTGGGCGAGTTCCGGCGGCAACTCGGCGTCGAAGTCGAGATTCCCGACCAGCCGGAGGCGCTACGGGCAACCTTCGCCAACGCCCTCCATCAGGCTGCGGCCCGGAGGCGCGTCGTCCTGATCCTCGACGCCCTGAACCAGCTTGAAGATCGGGATCAGGCCCCCGACCTCGTCTGGCTGCCGCCCGTGATCCCCGAGAACGTGCGGCTGATTCTCTCTACGCTACCGGGCCGACCGCTGGACGATCTGTCCAGGCGCGGTTGGCCAACTCTCGCTGTGGAGCCGCTCGAGCCCGAGGAGCGGAAGCGGCTGATCGCTGAGTACCTGGCCCAGTCCTCCAGAGAGCTGAGCCCGAAGCGCGTCGAACGGATCGCTGCGACCCCGCAGTCCGCGAACCCTCTCTTCCTGCGTGCGACCCTAGAGGAACTGACGTTCTGGGGGGACCACGACACGCTCGACGAACCGATCGACGACTACCTGTCCGCCACCGATCCGGAAGACCTGTACGCGAAGATCCTCACCCGTTACGAGAAGGACTACGAGCGCGAGCGGCCCGGGTTGGTGAAGGAGGCCATGTCGCTCCTGTGGGCGGCACGGCGCGGCCTTGCCGAGGCGGAACTGCTCGACCTGTTGGGCGCCGACGGAACGCCGCTTCCGGCCGGGCACTGGTCGCCGCTGCACGTGGCGGCCGACAAGGCCCTGGTGAGCCGCTCCGGCTTCATCGGGTTCTTCCACGATTATCTCCGCCGCGCGGTGCAGCAAGAGTACTTGCGCGAGGAGGCCGACCAGGCAGCCGCGCACCTCCGACTCGCCGACTACTTCGAGGCCCGAGAGCTGATGCGCCGCAAGGTCGACGAGCTCCCCTGGCAGCTGGCCCGGGCGCGGTCCTGGGCGTGGCTTTCGACGCTGCTCGCCGATCTAGATTTTTTGCAGAGCGCCTGGGACCACGACCGGTTAGAGGTCAAGGCGTGCTGGGCTCAGGTCGAACGCAACTCCCAGCATCGCCTCCTCGACGCGTATCGCCCGGTCCTGGAGGACCCGCGCCGCGAAGGCTATTCGGTCTCCGTGGTCGCGCACCTGCTAGGCGACACCGGTCATCTCGAGGAATCGTTGGCGCTGTGGAAACACCTCGCGGATCGGGCCCGCGAGTCGGGGGACACGGCCGGGCTGCAGGATTCCCTGGGCAACCAGGTCGGAATCCTTCAAGTTTTTGACAAGCTCGATGAGGCCATGGCGCTTGCCGATGAGCGGGAGCGGCTCTGTCGCGAGCTGGGGAACCCGCAAGACCTGGCTGACTCACTCCGCGGTCAGGCCATGATCCATCACAGGCGCGGCGCGCCGGACGAGGCCATGAAACTCCTGGAGGAGCAGGAGCGGCTCTGTCGGGAGCTTGGAGACAAAGACGGGCTGGCTAATACCTTTGCCAAGCAGGCCGGGATCCTTTGGCAGCGCGGCGAGCTGGACGAGGCCATAGCGCTCATGAAGGAGCAGGAGCGGATCTGTCGGGAGCTGGGGGACAAAACAGGACTAGCTGCCGCCGTCGGCAACCAGGCCGTGATCCTTCAGGCCCGCGGCGGCCTAGATGCGGCCATAGCGCTCATGAAGGAGGAGGAGCAACTCTGTCGGGAGCTCGGGGCCAAGGAAAGCCTGCAGTTCTGCCTCGGCAACCAGGCCGTGATCCATAGCGCCCGCGGCGAGTTGGGCAAGGCCCTGGAGCTCCTGAAGGAACAGGAGCGGCTCTGTCGGGAGGTCGGACAGTTGAACATTCTGGCCTATTGCCTCCACTGTCAGGCCCAGATTCTTCAGTACGGCGGCGAGCTGGACGCGGCCATGGCGCTCCGCAAGGAAGAGGAGCGGGTGTGTC
>JBDHHZ010000288.1:0-4609 GCA_039589115.1 Gemmatimonadota bacterium
GGCGAGCGCGGAGGCGGCGAGCGGCTCGAGCGTGACCCCGCGCAGCGCCGCCTCGCGCCTGACGGCCGGCGCGTCCGGGATCAGGAACGAGCCGCCACGATAGTTGAGCAACCATTCGACCCGCTCGCCGCGCTGCAGGACCCAGTAAGCCAGCCCGTAGGCACGCAGATGGTTCGCCTGCGCTTCGTCCATCGGCGCCAGCAGGTACTGTGCTTCAGCCGCGGCCGGACCGGCCAAGCAGAGGTACAGAACCAGAGACAACCGCCAACTCACGACCTGGGTATCTCCTCTTTGAGCTCGGCCAATCTCCGCCGCCCGATGGGCGTCAGAGCGCTTTCGGGGTAATCGAGTATCAGGTCCTCCAGCAATGCGATGGCCTCTGACAATCTCCCGCTTACCGCCAGCTCTTCCGCCAGCGTCATCATCGCGACCGGCGCCTCTCCGGCTCGCGGATAGCGTTCCGGGATACGGCGAAGCACCTGCTCGGCCTCCGCGACGGCACCGCCCGCCATCGCCAGTTCACCCGCCCACAACAGAAGCGCCGGCCGCGCGCTCGATGGCTCGATGGCGCCACACCATCCAGCGCCTGGCGAAGCCGGCGGTAGGCGTCCAGGGGGCGTCCCTGCAACGCGCTGCGGTGTGCATCGGCGACGGCCCGCAACTCGACTTCGTTGCCGTTCTTCAGAAACACGAGGACGCGAAGCGCTTCGCTGCGCTCCCAGCCGCTGAGCTCGGCTCCGGCCAGCTCGATCCCGGCACGCGCCTCTTCATAACGGCCTTCGTACAGCGCCAGGTACCCGGTCGCCGCCGCCAGTCGTGCCCGCTCGACGCGATTCATCCCCGACCGGGGGGCGAGCGACAGGACGCGAGCCGCTTCCTCCAGCCGTCCGTAACGCAGACTAGCCACTCCGACCGTCAAGGCGAGGGACGAGATCTCCGGGTCGTCGGGGTAAGCGCTCGCGTGGTCGGCGAGCGCCGCCTGGGCGTCGTCCAGGCTACCGCCGGCGGCATAGACTCGGATCTGCAGAGCGCTGGCCCAGCGGTGGGCGGCCATCCCGGGCTCCGCCCTGGCCAAGACGTCCCGGAGCAGCCCATGAGCGGTCACCGTGTCGCCGGCGCTCAGGTCGTGCTCCACGACCTGCCGCGCCAGCTCCCAGCGAGTGGAGTCCTCGATGACATCCATCAGCATCTGCCTGTAGGCCCAGGCGACGAGCGCCGGCTGGTTGCGATTCGCGGCGACGTCAGAGAACCGTGCCGCGAACGCCCGTTGATCCTTCCCTTCCAGGTCCGCGATCAGCGCGTCGGCGCGCTCGAGCGCTTCGTCCGGCCTGCCGGCGTAGATGGCGGCTATCGCCCCCAATTCCCTCTCCTCATCGGTTCCCTCGTCGGACAGATGTACGAGGAGGGCACGAGCGGCGGGCTCGGCCCCCGGTCCGAGAGATTCGAGCGTGTAGCGTACCAGGTCGCGTCCCAGCCGTGGAGAGGCTCGCGTGACGTCGACCCACTGCGCCGCCGCGTCGGACCAGCGACCTTGCTGCAGATACAGGTTGGCAAGCTCGGCGGCGAGGGGATGAGGCTGGTCCACGGCTGCGAGTCCGCGCTTCAGCATATTCACCGCCTCAGCATCACTGAGAAGCTGGCGGAGTGCCAGAGCATATTCCCTGTAGGCGATATCCGAGCGTGGCGTCGCCCGCAGCCAGCTCTCCCCGGCCACCCTGATCTCGTCTATCCAGTCCAGTGCCACCAGCACTCTGAGCTGCACCTGACGCGGCAGCGGTGCGGTAGGATCGACTTCGATGGCCCTTTCCAGAACGGGGAGCACCGCCGCCAGATCGCCCTGGCGACCGTAGACCCGCTCGGCAAGAATCAGCGCCCTGGGCTCGGTGGGCCATTCTTCGAGCAGGCTGTCCAGCGCGATCCGCGCTGCTGCCAGACGGCCCGTCCGCTCCAGCGATTCGATCTTCCGCAGCTCGGCCCAGACCTCCTGTTGCCGGTTCGTCTGAGCGCTGGCGCCGCCGGCGATGACGAGCCATGCAGCTACGGAGAGGGCGAGCTTACGAACCACCGGAGTCCTCTCGCTCGTTCAAGCGATCGAAGTACTCTAGGATGAGACGGCGAATGGCCGGTGGGTAGCGACGCAGCACCTCGATACCCGGGTGCTGATAAGCCGGGCCCCGCAACAGGTCTGGCGGCAACTCTCCGGGGCGCAGGATCTCCAGGCTGCCAGGTCGTTCGGCGCGCCGCTCTCGCTCGAATTCGTCCTGCTCCATGCTCCTACCAGCATCGAGCAGTCTTTGGAACAGCCTGTTCTGGCGCTCCACGATCTCGTCGTTCAGCCGGCCGCGCTCCATTTCGCTAGCCAAGTCTTCGGCTTCCTGCTCCAGCGCCTCTAGCTGGCCCAGCACCTGTCCCCTCGGTCCCAAAGAGCGGTTCAACTCACCCAGCTGCTGCGCGATCGCCCGCTGCAGGCCGGCCAACCTTCGCAGCTCATCAAGCAACGCGTCCCCAGCGCCGGGCGTCATTCCGGCTGCCTCGGCGTTGAGCTGACCCTGCTGGCCGGCGAGCTGTGCGAGCCGCTCCAGCGCTTCCTGCAGCCCGGTGCCCGACTGGGCAGCCGACGCCGCGTCGCCGGCCTGCATCAATAAGTAGGCGAGATCGGCCAGACCTTCGCTGGCCGCCTCGGCGAGCTTCGGGTCCGCGCCACCGGGCCGAGTGGCATCGGCCAGCTGATCGACCAGTTCCTCCATCGCACGCCCGATCTGCTGCGCTCCCTGTGCGAGGGCAGGATCGACCAGCAAGGATGACTGCAACGCATCGGCCAGTTGCTCTTCCACCTGTTCCACCGCACGTCTGAGCGCCACCTGCTCCGACATGGCGGCGCCGCGAGCCGTCGGATCGGCCGAGTCGAGCGATTCGTTCAACTCGCGCTGGCGACGTGCCAGCTCCAGCGTTTCCGCCTGCGACCGGCGAAGCGCTTCGACCGCCTCCTGCCGCCAGCTCTCCTGCATTAGCTGGCGCCCCTCGCGCAGCGCCGACGCCGCCTGCCGCATCTGGGCAGCCGCCTGCTGCGAGGCCCGGGCGGCGCTCTGCGTCTGACCCGGCAGCGCGCTGGCCACTTGCTGGTCGGAGGTCGCTGTTTCGCCCGCGGCGCTCTCCGCCTGGCCGGCGTAGTCGGTGGCCTCGATCTCACCGGCCTGATCCAGCTCGGCCGCTAATTCGCCGATATCCTGCGACAACTCACCCGCTCGCTGCGACAGGTCGGTGCCACGGCCCTCAAGGCGGCGCGAGGTCGGGTCGGCCGCCTGCGGCTCAGCGGCTAGCGAGTCGAGCCCGGCGACGGCATCTGCGAGCTGCTCCTGGGCTTCCGTCAGCTCCTCCGCCTGCGTCTCCAGGGTCTGGAACTGCTGCTCGAGCGCCGCACGTCTCAGTAACTCGACACTACGCTCGACGCGCTCGCGAAAATCGCTGCTCCCTTCCGCCAGCTGCCGAATCGCCTCGCGGATCCGCTCTGGATCCAACTCGACGAGCGCCTCGCGAAGCGCTTCCAGCTTCTCCTGCAACTCGGGCGTCAGGATGCGCTCGTAGAGTGCCTCGATTTCGCGCAGCCGCTCGAGCACGCTCGTGTCGTTCAGGCCGGCACGTTCGATGGCCTCTTGGAGTTCCTTGAGCGACTCCTGGATCTGACGCGAACTCTCCAGCAGTTCGCCAGCCTCCTCGAGCGCGCGGCGGGCGGCCTCCGTCTCCCTGAACTCCACTCCGCCCGTATCACCCTCGGGAGTGCGGCTCCCACCGGGCGGCGGCTGGACTTCGGTGGAGCGCTCCAGCGTCTCGGTCGACTCCTGATGATCTCGAGCCCGCTCGGCCAGCTGTTCGGCGCTCTCGACCAGATCGCGTGCGTCAGCGATCGCACGCTCCCGGAACTCGTCCAAGGTCGGCAGCCGCAGAATGAACTCGCGACTCTTTCCCATCTGGGGATCGGGCGCGTTGTCGTAGGCGCGGACGAAGTAGTGGAGCGTGTCACCAGGGAGGAAGCCGCGGCCGCGAGCGTCGATCAGGCCGCCAAGGCTGGCGCGCGTCCCGGCATCGAGGAGCGGTAGCGAGTCATTCGAAGCCGGCCAGCTCTCGCCCCACGCCGAGACGCGCCAGCTAACGAGCTGGACCCGCGAGAGACCGTAGTCGTCGCCGGCCTCGACCAAGATCGGCTGGGTCATGCTCGGACCGAGTGTGGTGTCGACGCCGGGATAGGCGATAGCTACGCGCGGCGTGCTGTCGGGCACGGTAACGAAGCGAAGTGAATCCGGATCACCCTCCAACATTTCACTTCCCGTACCGGCGATCTCCCAGCCCCAGGCACCCGACCGTACCGTGAACGACGCGGCGAAGCGGCGAAGCTCGCTGACCTGGAACGGGATCGCGCGGCTGTCCTCATCTTGGAGAGCGGCTCGCTCGATCGGCCGCGTCGTCACGCCGCTCACGGTCGCCCAGGTACCTTCCGGCACCTGCATGACAGGCAGCGGGTCCGAAAGCAGCTCGGGCTCGCGGCCCGTGTGCGGTGGAAAGCGCAGATCGACCTGGACATCGATGAGCAGGAGCGGATCTACAGGTTCTG
>JBDHHZ010000289.1:0-4141 GCA_039589115.1 Gemmatimonadota bacterium
AGTTTGCGCCGCTTCATCCGGTCGAGGACGCGCTCGTGCGTGTCCTGGCCTGCCTGAATGCTGGCGGGGCGGTTCATCAGGTCGTAGCAAGCCGAAAGGCTGGCCTCGAAACCGGCATGGCGAATGGACTCGTAGGTGTCGCAGGTCAGTTCGCCGCACCACATCAGGTGCCAGACGGCGCGCGTGGCGGCGCCCTCGTCCACGCCGGTCGCGGCGACCATGTCGTCGAAAAAAGCCGGCCCGTTGTCGCGAAAGTAAGAGCGTACGGCGACAATCTGGTCGGCGATGTCGACATCGGCTGTCTTCGCGCCGTCGAAACGGGGGACGAGGCCGTGGGCGAGCCAGGGGAGGTCGCGCCGGATGCAAAGAGCGATAAGCCCTCTGCGCAGGCGCTTGAAGCCTACGCGCCGCCAGCAGACCTCGCCGGAGGCCATCAGTCCGTCGAGCATCTCGGGGCGGTAGTCCTCGACACGCGCCGCCAGGACTTCCGGCTCGATGGGCCCCTGAAGCATCTCGAAGCCCTGCAGCTGACCGATCGCCTCGCGCAGACCGTCCACACCGGTCAGCCGCGTCGTGGGATGGCGGTGTTGCCACCGGGTCATGAAGTCCATCACCTCGTAAGGCTCGCACGCGGCGAGCTCGCGCTTGAGGTAGCCCATCGTCAGCCGATGGATCTCTTCGAGGTTCGCCTTGTTGACCCACTGCGGCGCGGGCTTCGTGTTCGTGTAGACGCCCTTGGCCGCCTTGCCCGACTTCACAAGCCCGTCCAGCATCGCTTCGACCGTGCCGATGGGCCAGCCGGTACGGTTCATGATCTCGTATTCCGTTACCGGGCCGCGGCACCTGAGGTAACGCTCGATGATGGCGGCCCGGGCCTCCTCGCGCGCCACTCTCTTGCGCAGGCGGGCCGGAATCGTCTTCGTCGCCGCTTCCGAGCCGAAGCCAGCGATCTCGCCCCGCACGATTCGCGGCACCAGTACCGGGGGGCGCCTCTTTCTCAGTCCCGACGCGAAGGCGTCCGCGTATTGCGACCAGAGATCCACCGTGACCAGGCGGACGGGGTCCTTCTCGGTACCTTCGAGCCGGACAGCAACGACACGGCGGCCCCTGACGAGCGAGCGCAGCAGCGCGGCGGCCTCCCCTTCCACGATCTCGTCAACCGCGGCCATCGTCGCGGGCAGGTCTCCCAAATCGCGGATGCATTGGGCCAGTTCATCGGCCGTCCGCGCCCGGGTCGTCTCGGAGCGGTGACCGAGCTGGAGCTCCGCCCGCTCGATGGCGCGGTCGTCCAGAAGCTCGGCCATCTGTTCGGAAGTCAGCACCTCTTGAAGCACGCGGCGATGCATCCGCAAGAGATGGGCCCGGCGCTCGCGCCCCATTCGCGAGTCGGCCGTCTCCTGATGGAAGTCGCCGATCAGCACCGAGTGGGCGAACGGCGACGGCGCTTCCACATCGCGAAAGACCAGGTCGACCTCGCCCGATGCGATGCGGCCGAGAAGGCCTTCCAGAGCCGGCGCATCGAGCGTTTCGGAGAAGTACCCGCGCAGGACCTCGGCCACCACCGGGTAATCGGCATGCGAGGCGGCTACTTCATACAGCTCGGCGGCGCGGTGGTTCTGCAGCCAGGGAGGGATACGCCGTCCCTGCCAGGCACGCAGGATCTGAAACGCACACACCGCCGCGTCGCGGAAACTCGATCCCGATCCGACGGCGTCCTGGGCGGAGGACTTCAGCAGCTTCGGGGCGGACTTGGCCGTCAGGGCGCCCAGAAGCTCACGGCCCGTTACCTTGTGGCGCGGCGGCGCCTTTGGCTCTCTTCGCGTGAGGAGCAGAACGTCGTTCGACGCCACGACCGACCAGTCCTGCCTGAACTTCTTCTTCGCCGCGGCGGCCACGGCGACACCCCAAGTCTTGTTGATGCGCGAGCCCAGAGGGCTATGGACGATCACGTTCAGACGGCCCAATTCGTCACGCCAGGTCTCGATGAGCAGCGTCTTCTCATCGGGAACCAGGCCGGCGGACAGCTGTTGCTCGCGAACGTAATCGATGATGGCCGCCGCGGCGTGGGGACCCACGTGGTAGTGCTTCTGAAGCCAGTCCGCGAGGCCCGATTCGCCGAGGCGAGACGCCACCTCTCGCCGCAGCTCGCCGACCCGCGCGCCGACCTCGGTCGTGCGCGAAGCGATGGGCCCAAGCCACCAGGGAACCGTCGGCGTCGACCCCGGAGCATCCTCGACCAGCAGCCGATTCTTGCGCACACCCACGACGCGCCACGACGAGCTACCGAGAACAAACACGTCGCCCCGCCGCAGGCAGTCGTCCACGAAGCCCCCCTCCAGCGTGCCGACTTTCTTGTTGCGGCTGGCGAGGAAAACGTCGTACTCCGAGCTCTCCGGAATGGTCCCGGCGCACATGACGCTCACGTGCGCCGCGCTCCGCGACGCCGACAGGCGGTCGGTGAGGCGGTCCCACATAAGAAGCGGGCGTGGCGCCATCGACATCTCGAAAGGGAGCTCGCCCGCCAGCATCGTCACGACGCCGTCGAACTGGTCGCGAGGCAGGTCGCGGTACGGGTAGGCGCGCCGGATCAGGCCGAACAGCTCGTCGGTCTGCCAGTCGCGCGCCGCCACGGCTCCGGCGATCTGCTGCGCCAATACGTCCAGACACCCCCGAGGGATGCGGACGGCGTCAATCTCGCCCCGTATCATCGACCGACAGATGGCCGCGGCCTCCAGCAGTTCGTCGCGCTCGAAACAAAGAATCCGCCCTTTGCTCGTGGCATCGAGCAAGTGCCCAGCCCGTCCGATACGCTGAAGCCCCGTGGCCATCGATTTCGGCGATTCCAGCTGGTAGACCATGTCGACCGCGCCGATGTCGATGCCGAGCTCCAGCGAAGCCGTCGCCACCAGGGCGTCGAGACGCCCCGACTTCAGGTCGTCTTCCACCTCCAGGCGGACTTCCTTGGACATCGACCCGTGATGCGCGCCGATTCTCGCCTTGCCGTCGCACAACTCGGCCAGACGCAAAGACGTTCTCTCGGCCTTGTAGCGGCTGTTGGTGAAGATCAGGGACGTATTGTGGCGACGAACGTCCTCGAGCAGCAGCTCGTACGCGCTCGACCACAGGGCCGTGTTGCTCGCCTCCAGAAAGTCGGGCAGAGGAGCACGCACCTGCACGTCCAGGTTCTTGCGCATTCCGGCGTCGATGATCTTGCAGGGACGCTGGCGCCCTGTCCCGGTCCGACCGGCGAGGAAGGCGGCGATCTCCTCCAGCGGACTCAATGTCGCCGAGCACCCCACCCGTTGCAGTCGCCCCTGGAGGCGCGCCTCCAGGCGCTCCAGACTCACCGCGAGGTGCACCCCCCGCTTGTTGTCGCACAGAGCGTGCACCTCATCGACGATCACCGTGCGGATCGACGCAAGGTGCGGCGCCATACGCTTGCTCGACAGCAGGATGTAGAGCGACTCAGGGGTGGTGATGAGAATGTGGGGCGGGCGCCGGATCATCTTCGCCCGTTCGCTCTGGGACGTGTCGCCGGTGCGGACGGCGACGCGAATCTCCGGCAGGTTCCGCTTTCTCGTTCGCTTGCGAATGCCCGCCAGAGGCTCGAGCAGGTTCTTGTGAATGTCGTTCCCCAGCGCCTTCAGCGGACTGATATACAGGACCTGTATCCCCTCGGCCAGGTCGCCCTTCTCGGCCTGACGCCATAGCTCGTCGATGGCGCAAAGGAATGCAGCCAGGGTCTTGCCCGAGCCCGTCGGGGCCAGCAGCAGCGTGTTGTCGCCCCGTCGAATCGCGGGCCACGCCTTGACCTGCGCGGGCGATGGTGCGGCGAAAGCCTTCCGGAACCACCCGGCCACCGCCGGCGAGAAAGCCGCCAGAGCCCCCGAGGCCTTCGTGCGGGCGGTTCCTCGACCCGAGCTTGGCTTCCTGTTGGTTTGCCTCTGCCCTGGCATAGTCGTGTTCCCAACCGTCGATCCTGCGATTCCCGCCGGGGTCGCCTTCATTGGCGAATAGGGGAGCTGTCTGTGGATCTGCCTGGAAGCGTAACGGCGGAACTTCCCTGGACCAGATGTACCGGAATCATCGCTATCGCGTCAATTTCGCGGATCTGCCCTAGATCGACGACCAATGCGCCTTT
>JBDHHZ010000290.1:0-4896 GCA_039589115.1 Gemmatimonadota bacterium
GGTGATCGCCCAGCTGAGGCAAGAAGTTGCAGAGCGCTCCCGAGAGACCGAGGTCGTCGTAGCGTATCTCGGCGACAACATTTACGAGCACGGCCTGCACGCGCCCGATCACCCGGACCACGCGCGGGACGCCGGTTACCTCGAGGCCCAGATCGATATCGTGAGAGGCAACACCGCCAAGGGCGTCTTCGTCCCGGGCAACCACGACTGGGGCTACGGGGGTGAGCGCGGCTTACAGCAGATCAGACGACAGGGCGCCTATATCACCGACGCGGCGGGCGCCGACGTCGACGTATCGATGCTTCCCCCAGCCGGCTGCCCGGGACCGGCAATCCTGCCCGTCGGCGAATCGGCACTGCTCGTGATGGTCGAGTCGGACCTCTGGCTGAGCGATCACGACTGGAGCGAGAGCCAGGGCTGCGAACACAGATCGCTGGGAGAATCGCTGAGCGCGCTGCGCAGCGTGCTGAGCGCGAACGCCGCCGGCGAAAACCGGCACGTGATCGTGCTGGCCCATCACCCGCTGAAGACGTACGGCTCGCACGGCGGCTACCACGGGCTGAAAGATCAGTTCTTCCCGTTGACCAACGTTTGGTCGCCGCTCTACATCCCGATCCCCTTCATCTATCCGATAGCGCGCAACTCGGGGATCACAAGCCAGGATATGTCGAGCCGGCGTTACACGCGGATGGGAGAAGACTTCGCATCCGTGTTCTCGGAGTTTTCAGGTCACCCGCTCGTGCAAGCCGGCGGCCACGACCACAACCTTCAGGTCTTCGAGGGCTACGAGTACGGCGCCGGGTGGATCCTGGTCAGCGGGGCCGGGAGCAGGCTCAAGGAGGTCGGCAAGGACGACGCCTTGTTCGCGGCCGGCAAGCAAGAGCGCGAGATGGGTTACATGCGGCTCGAGTTCCTGAGCGACGGCCGCGTGCTGCTAGCCGCGCTGGCTGGCCGGCGGTTGAGCGGGTTCCGGGCAGACGCTTGACAGGCGCGCCGGGAGCGGCGAGTGTGGCTGCCCGGACACAAAACCATCAGAAAGGACGATACCGTGATTCGTAAGGGAATGATCACGCTGGCGTTGACCCTACTGGCGACCTCCACCGCCTGGTCCCAGCACAAGGTGGAGATCTCACCGTTCGTGGGCTGGCAGTTCGGCGGCTCCGCGAACACCGTCGGCGGAGAGCTCAGCCTGAAGGACGCCATGAACTACGGCGCCATCGTCGACATAACGGTGCGGTTCAACACCCAGGTGGAGCTGTACTACAGCCGGCAGGACACCGAGCTGAGGCGCGACCCGTTCGGCCTCCCCAAGGAGACGCTCACCGACATGACCGTCCAGTACTTCATGGCGGGAGGCTTGATGGAGCTGCAGCAGGGGGGCAGGGCGATACCTTTCGTCTCGTTCACTCTGGGCGCAGCGTATCTCAACCCGAAGCAGAAGAACATCGAAGGCCGGACGATCTCTTCCGAGACACGGTTCGCCATGATGCTGGGTCTCGGCGCCAAGATGTTCATGTCAGAGCGCATCGGCCTTCGACTTCAGGGACACTTCAACAGCATATTCATGGACACCGGCGGCAGCGTCTTCTGTGGCGGCGGTGGGTGCTCCTTCGGCCTGTTCGGCTGGGGGATCTACCAAGGCGAGGTCTCGGCGGCCGCGACGGTCGCCTTCTGAGTCGAGCGCCCGATCCAGAGATACTACGAGGCCGCCGGTCATACCGGCGGCCTCGTTGCATACGCGCGTGCTAGTTCTGGGGCGGCGGCGGCTCCTGCGGCGCCTGGACCAGCGGCAGGTTCGCGGATATCTGTAGATCGAGCAGCAGCGAAATCTGGTTATCGACCTGCATGAACTTCGCCGCCGTGATCGAGCCGACGGCCTGCTCGAACTCCATCCAGTACTTATTTCGCAGCTTCAACCGCTCGTCCTGGATGCTGAGCGAACTTTCCATCAGCTCCTTGGCCTTCTCGTCTGTCATGGCCTCGAAGTGCTCGGCGTAGTCCCTGATCAGCGCCAGCCGCTGATCGGCGATCTTGTCCAGCTCGTACTCGTACTCCCGGTATACCGGCCAGAAGACGGCGGACTGCTCGTCGGTCAGCTGCATGGCCTGGGTGATGACCGCCACCTTCTGCGTCTTGAGGTCCGACCTCATCAGCTCGACGTAGGCCTCTTCTTGCCCGAAGGCCGTGGAGGCCGACGCAAAGACTGCCAGCACCGCCGCGGCAACGGATATTCGCTTGATGGTGTCCATCAGGCTCCCCCTGGTGTTCTTCGTGGTTGAGTTTCTGGGTTCAACGGCGCCAAATGATATCCGCTTGCCGCCGACTCCGCTAGCCCCCAGCTGGACGGCCCCCTGGCTGTTGCGCCGGCCCGGCCAAACTGCGAGAATTCCGGCCAGCCACAATTCCTTCTCTAATTGGCGCACGCAACGGGAGATGAGCCTCCGCATGAGACGACGGTTCGGCATTCTATCGCTGGGTTTGGCTCTGGGCCTATGGCTGCCGGCGGGCCTGCGCGGCCAGGCGGTCGATTCGCCGCCGATGATCGATACGGTCATCGTACTGACCCAGAACGTCTTCACGCCGGAAGTCGCCGAGAAGAACGCCGCCTTCCGTGTGATGAACGGCATCCACATCACGACCAAGCACGATTTCATCTGGGCGGAGTTGCTGTTCCGGGCCGGCGAGCCGTACGACTCGATCAAGATCGAGGAATCGGAGCGGAACCTGCGCTCCCGGGAGATCTTCAAGCGTATCTCGATCGATTCGGTGCGATTGGGCGACCGGCTGGCGGTCATCGTCGACTCGCAGGACGGCTGGACGCTGAAGCCGAAGTTCAAGCTGACCATCGCCTCGGACGGGACCTGGGCGGGCCAATTCGGGGTGGCCGAGACCAATCTGCTCGGCACGGGAAACCTCGCCTCCCTGATCTACTTGAAGGAGCCCGACCGCCACGGGCCGGAGCTCGCGGCCGATTTCCGTAGACTGTGGGGTACGCATCTCGGCGCGAGTGGCAAGGTGGTGTTCTGGGACGACGGGACGGATGGCAATTGGCGGTTCGGCGTGCCTTTCCTCTCAACTCTAGAGACGCGCTCGCTGGAGTACGACGGCGAGTCCGCGGACCGGAGGATCCTGCAGTACAGGGTCGATGAGGCCGGCACTCCTGACACCACGTTCTACCGTCGCGACGCTCTGATCAACCGGATCACGGGGGCGCTGGCGCCGCTGGCCGAATCGTCACGCTATTTCCGGGTCGGGGTGAAAGGCGAGATCCGGCGCGAGGGGTACGGCGTCGGTATCGAGGAAGACAGCGTGCCGCCGGTCGTTCCCGACTCGCTGTACGGCGAGCTCGGCCTGTTCGGTGAGTACAGCCAGACACGCTACAAGGAATACAAGAACTTCAACGGGTTCGGCAGCGAGGACATCAACATCAGCACGACGATCCGGTTCACCGCCAACCTGGCGCCCGGAGGCTGGGGATACGAGCGCACCGGGTTCGGCCCGCGGCTCGACCTTCAAACGGGCCTACAGCTACCCGATGCCTTCCTCCAGACATCGCTGAGGGCCAACGGGCTGTACAGCGGCGCCGGGCTCGACTCCGGTCAAGTCGTCGTGGACTTGACCTTCGGAGCGAAGATCGCACCGCGACACTCCACTGTGCTCTACGTGACGGCCGGTTGGCAGGAGAATCCGGCGCCGGGCCAGGAGTTCGATCTGGGCTTCGAGACTCCGCCGCGCAGTTTTGAGCCCCATGCCTTCGTCGGCACCCGTATGCTCTGGGGCACGGCCGAGCACCGCTGGTTCGTTTGGGACGAGATCTTCAACCTGGTCTCTGTGGGACTCGCCGGCTTCGTCGACTACGGGGGCGCGTGGTATCCCGACCAGGATCCGCGTTTCGGCGGGAATATCGGCATCGGGCTGCGGCAGGGCAGCGCGTTGAGCACGGCGGCCCGCACCGGCCGCCTCGACCTGGGCTACAAGTTCGGCAAGGGGGTCACCGGCGACCGCTGGGTGCTCACCTTCGGGGCCGGGTTCGTCTTCCCCTGGAGGCCGCAGAACTCTACCAAGATCGGTCAGTAGCCCCGCGCACCGGCTACAGCGAGTCCTTGATCATGCGGCTCAGCCGCCACTTCATGCGGCTGTGGCGCGGCAGGTACTCCTCCAGCTCGTCCAGATCGTCCACCCATGTGGCACCGCCCAGCATGCCCAGGAAGTCGTACAGGCCGTTCAGGCTGGCGCGGCCGGAGACCACCAGCGAGACCTCACCGTCCATCAGCATCGAGCGGTAGTCCTGGTTGGACGAGCCCACCATGAAGTAGGCGAACATCTTCTCCTGGACCTCCGGGGGAACGTTCTGTTGTAGATCCGTAATCAACTGCAACGCCGGCTCCCGCACCGCCTCCCCTGTCTCTCGGACGTCCCGGTACACGCGCCGGCTCTCCAGGTCGAGGGCGCGCTGCTCGATATAGCCTCGCGTCAGCTCTGCGAAGGCCGGGCTGCTCAGAACGGCATCCATAGCCTCGCCGGAGATGAGCATGTGAGTCTTCAGGTGAAGCTTCGGCCTGCGGGGCTCGATGTCCTGGAGGATGTACTCGACCTCGAAGTCGGCGTAGAATTCAATAGCGCTCGCGAGGTCCTCCCTCACCTCCTGCGTTACAGGGACCACCTCGAGCAGCCACGGATTTGACTCGAACCCGTCAGCGACGAGTTCGAGCCGCCCCGGCACATCGGCCACGTCCGCTTCGATGTCGTATAGGCCCGTTTTCAGCATCCCTCCCGAAGCCGCAATCTCGTCGGCGAACATCTCCTGGATGATTATGAGCCGGGCGTACAGCTCCTGGGCCCGGGACAGGGTCAAGAACGCCTGGCCGGGCGCGTTCTCCTTCGACGGGTTGATGA
>JBDHHZ010000291.1:0-4128 GCA_039589115.1 Gemmatimonadota bacterium
TGTGTCGATGACGGGGCGTACCCTGCCCGGTTGCTGCGCCGTCGCACTCATCGGCATTGCGGCGGCCAGGGCGCAGTAGACAATAGCGGGCAGGCTCCTGCCTAGTCGCACCCGCTAGCTCTCGTGAACGCGAGACAACGCAGACTGAATATCCTGTGTGCGGCTCCCACCCATCCCAGCGTTTCTTTCATACCCTTCGCTTGCGTTGAGGGGCCCCGATCATGGACTCCTATTTCCACTCGGGGCACACAGCCCTTTCTCTAGTCGCCTTATGTGGCCTCACAACAACAGGATCAGGCTTCCGGCCACGGTCAACAGAACATTGGCAAACGCGTACGCACCCGTGTAGCCCAGAGCCGGAAGCGAGCTTCGCGCCTCGCCGACGACGATGCTCAGCGATGCACCGCTGGTCATCGAGCCGGTGATCGCACCCAGCAGGTAGACCGGGTTGAGCCGCAGTACTTTTCGACCCAACACATAGCCGATGGCCACTGGAATTGTCGTCACCGCCACGCCGGCCACGAAGAGGTTGAGCCCGGAGTCAGCCAGCGTTTCGATGATGCCCGCGCCGGCACTGAGCCCGACCCCGGCCATGAAGATCGTCAACCCCAGCTCCATGAAGATCCAGCGCGCTGCCTCCGGCACACGACCGAAGGTCGGTTTCAGCGCCCGAAGGTATCCGATCACGAGACCGGCCAGCAGCAGCCCGCCTGCGGTGCCAAGGCCGACTGAGATCCCGGCGATCGAGACCGAGAGTCCCCCGACCACGAGGCCGGCGGTGATGCCGATGGCAAAGGTGACCAGATCGGTGGCCTCGGTGGCGCGCTCGATGTGACCCACCCGCTCGCCGATCTCCTGGACCCGTGCCGCCGGCCCGGTGAGGTGGATCACGTCGCCGGCCTGGATCTCGATCGTGCCCTGCAACGGAATGTCGACGCCTTGGCGCTGGATCCGGGAGACGAAACAGCCGGTTCTAGCCGTGATATCGCCGAGCGTGGTCGAGATCTTCTTGAGCTTGGACCGCAGGGGCACGATGCGACACGACTCGAGGGGGACGTCCAGCAGCTCCGGGTCCGAGAGTTCGGGCCCAACGTTCCCCGCGCGGTCCACGAACTCGTCGAGGAACCCGACCAGGCAGATCTCATCGTCGAGCTCCACCGTGGTGTCGAGCGATAGAGGAAGCAACTCACCGCCGCGGCGGATCTTCTCCACCGACATCCTTCCGGGGAGTCTGTCCCGCACGTCGGCGAGGCCCCTCCCCACCAGCTCCGGGTTGGTCAACCGGTAGGCGCGGGTCGTGATGTCCCGGAGGCCATACACCCGGTCCTCGATTCCTCCCTTGCGGCTCGCCTCGAGGCGCTCGGCCTCGGCGGGGAGGTCGATGCCGGTCATCCGTGGCAGCAGGCGGATGATCAGGATCAGACCGACCAGACCGAAGATGTAGGTGATGGCGTAGGCGGTGGTGACGTTGGTCATCATCGCTTCGGTCGACATCCCTTCGGGGAGCCAGACGGTACCCGCGCGCACGGCCTCCTGGGCGGCAGCGAGGGTCGGGGAGCTGGTCAGTCCCCCGGCGAGAAGCCCGGCGGAGGCGCCGGGCTCGAACCCCATCATGCCCGCGAAGCCCCAGGCGAGCGTGAACCCGGTGACCGAGATTACGGTCGCCAGCGCGAAGTACCGGGCGCCATCCTGGCGCAGCACGCTGAAGAAGCTGGGGCCGGCCTGCAATCCGACGGAGAAGATGAACAGCGCGAACCCGACGGATTGGATAGTGGGATGGAGTTCGTAGCCGAAGTGCCCAAAGACCAGGCCGACGAACAGCACACCGGAGATCGACCCGATCTCGAATCCACGGATCTTTGTCTTTCCCAGCAGGTAACCAAGCCCCAAGACCGCAAACAGCAGTCCCACCGGGTTGCTACGAAGAAACTCCGTGAGATATGTCCACATTGCGCATTCCCCTCATCTCGTGCCTTGCTCCGGTGCACTCGTGCTTGTCGTGCTTCAGCTTACGCTCGACCAGGCCGCGACACCAGAGCCGCCGTGACAGGATCAGCCAAGACAGGGAGTCAACGCTTGTCACTGGGGCTAGTTCGACGCCACTCCGATGTTGAACGTCATGTACGACTGCGCTGGCGCCCCGCCGGCCCCGAAGCCGTAGTGATACCTGGCGCTCACGAGTCCGCGGACATACCACCCGAGCGGGAACACCACGCCGATCTCGGGCGCTCCACCGAAGTGCCAGTTGCTCTCCTGGAAGGCGACGAGCCCGACTTCGGCGCGACGCTCGACGATCATGCCGCCGGCGTTGAGGCCGACGAACGGACGCACGGATGCGGGCTTCCCGAGATAGTAGTGCGCGTTGATGAAGATGGGAAACGAGTTGGTGTACGTGTAGAACGTACCGGTCAGCGCCCCACTGGTGAGCTCTATGGTCTCGTTTGTCTTGATGTCGTTCATCACCTGCCAGCCAAACGACAGGCCAAACGACGCGTTGTCGCCCATCAGTTTCCGACCCTCGATAATGACACCGCGAAAACTGTAGCCCTCGTTGAACGCCTTGGTATCACCTGTGGGCAGCGACATGCTGTAGGCACCGCCCCAGAACCAGTCTTGGCCGCGCGCTTTGCCGGTTGCACCGAGCAACAGGGCGACCACGGCGACGATAACGATCTTCTTCATGGTTCTCTCCGTGTATTCGTGTCGCGACGCGCGCTAGTTGCTGGAGGAGCCCCGGAGATACGGGGACTGCGAAAAGGCCTGATCGATGCCGTTGAGCAGGCGTTGGTAATCGGACCCAGCGCTCGAGGTCAGCACGCCATTGACGACACCGCCCCACACGCCCTGCGTACTGTCAGACGGCGTGATCTGATTCGCGTCTGCCATCACCATGAAATACGTGCCGGCGTCATAGGACGTGGTGCCCACATACGGCGGCCAGTACCAACCCCAGCCCCAGCATGGGTAATACCAGCACCCGCCGGGTGGGTACGAGACCCACCACTGGGTGTTTTCCGATGCCGTGGCCAGATTGAGGATGGCTACGTCCACGGGGTCACCCCCAGCGGCGTCGTCCCAATCGACCTCTGTCCAGCCCTGGGCGACCAGATTGGCACGGACCCGATCCAGGGTCTGCTGGTCGTTGGCGCGCGGAATAAGGATGGCGTCGGGTTCATCCGTGTTGACGTGGATGATCGTGTCGGGCATCGTGAACCGGGTCACCTGTCCGAAGTTGTAGTCGGTCGCGTACCGGGTCATCACGACGTCCAGCTCGGCGATGCTGCTGACATCACCGGGATAGCAGGCGACCAGCATCACGAGCATACCTGTCAGACCAGACTTCTTCATGTCTTCACCTCCAATTTGCCTCCTGCACCGAGGGTGAGGCTCGCGGTGCCGGCAGCGCCCGCGTAGCCGGAGTGTCACCCTGAGATACGTCTTGGGGCGGGAGGGAGCTATTACACCTTAGTGGTACAACGGAGCTATACCACCTTTGCGGTACATCTAAGGAACGGGAGAGCTGGAACGGGAGTCGTGCTAGTCCTTGCGATGCCTTCCCAGCGCAATCCGACCACTCCCTGACAGGACACGGCTCATGCTGGTAAACCCGGGGGTGTCGTCCATGTCGGTCAGTCCGTGGAAATATCGCACGCCGATCGCGAGCGATAAGCCAATCTGGTATTCGATGTCGAAGGCGATGCCCGCCTCGAAACCCTTGAGCCGGTCCTTCAGATCCTGTTCGATGACCACCGCCGTTCCCGCCGCTGTGAGACCTTCGTAACGGTCCTTCGCCCCGGTGATGATGTTGAATTGAGGGCCGGCGCCTACGCGCAGGCCTTTGTCGGGCCCGGTGGCGTACTGAAGCAGGATGGGAAAGTCCAGCATGTTCAGGTTACGGGTCATGGTCCCGCCGGCCACGATGGGATCCAGCTCCGGGTCATCGAATGCAATCGGATCGATATTCTGTGCGCCCTTGTACGATACGGGGATGAACCCGGGCTGAAGATGGATGTTGGGATGGAAGCGCCATTCTGCAAAGAGCCCGAACAGCGCCCCGCTGACTCGTTCGGCGTTCTCAAGCCCGCTCAGAGTCGAGAAGTTCATGCCGATATCGAAGCCGACGTTGAA
>JBDHHZ010000292.1:0-4113 GCA_039589115.1 Gemmatimonadota bacterium
GCGCCCCTTGCACAGGCTTTGCGCCAACGTGCTCTTGCCCGCCTGTCGCGGACCCGCGAGGAATACGGCCGGGGTGTCATCGAGCGCCGCTCTCAGCGCATCGACCATATGGCGCCGGATCATAGGGAGAGCGTACCATGGCTTGTGGTCGAAAATCAACCACTCAGTGGTTGAATATCGCAGATGGGCAACTCAAGGCACGTTATCATCCCTCTCGAGAAGACCCATGATGGACTCACCCGATCGGCCCGGAGACGAGCCCACGCTGTCTGGCGAGGAGTGGGTCGAGTACGGTGGAAGGATGGGCCCCATGACGGTAGCGGTATGAAACGCCGGCTCGCGATCCTCGCCGTGGTGCTCGTCTTGGCCGGCGCCACGGCGTGGCTCGCGCGGGATTGGCTGGTGGCGCAGGTCTACCTCCAGGTCCTGGAGTGGGACGGGCGCGTCGAGGGGTTGCAGGTCGATCGCGTGGCCGAGGCCCTGCACCTCACGCCGGGTATGCGCGTGGCGGACATCGGGGCCGGCACGGGGCTCTTCTCATGGCCGTTGGCGCGTGAGGTCGGTAAGGACGGCCTCGTCTACGCCGTCGACGTCAACCTCGTTCTGCTCGGCCACATCGACCGCACCGCGGCCGCCGCGGGTTTCGCCAACGTCCGGACCGTGCTCGCAGCGGAGGACGATCCGCTGCTCCCCGAGCCGGTCGACCTGGTGTTCATGTGCGACACCCTGCACAAGATCGAGGATCGGGCGGCGTACCTCGAAACCCTTCGTCGGTACCTCAGACCCGGTGGTCGGATCGCGATCATCGACTTCGAGGATTGGGGGTTGACGCCCAAGGTGTTGCGCGGCTGGATGACCGGTGCCGGTTACGAGTTCGCGGACAGCCACGATTTCGTCAAGGACAACTTCTTCGTCATCTACTCATGCCCGTCACGTCGTCCGGTGAGCCTGCGTCCTCGAGGGTCAGGCCACATCAACGTCGGCCACCGAACAAGCCCTCGATGTCGCGCTTTGCGTGGATCACTCGGATAATCTCGACGCCGCTCTCAGCAGGACGATAGAAGATCAGGTAACTGTCGAAACCGGTGATGCGCCACATGCGTACACCTTCGAGTTCGGGATCGCGGTATTCTCTGGCCACTCCCATTGTTGGCATCGTGGCCAGTTTCACGAAGCTGGCTTCCGCAGCGTCGAGAAAACGAAATGCAAGGTCGTCGCTTCCGCTCTCTTCAGCGAGGTAGACCGCGAAATCGGCGAGATCCCTGATCGCCTGTGGGCGTTTATCAACGCGACTTCTTGCCACGACCGCCCCGTCGCTTCTCCAGGCGCTCGGCGACTTCGGTACGAAGTTCAACCCAGTCCTCTTTGGTCAACGGCGAGGCCGTCCCGCTCTCGAAACCGTCGAGGAGTAGTCGTTCCAGTCGCTCTTGGGCTTGACGCTCTTGGTCCCGGCGGATTAGCTCACGCAGGTACTCGCTGGCGTTGCCGTATCTGCCGCCTTTGATCTGGGCCTCGATCCATTCGCGCAGGGGTGCTGGCAGAGAGATGTTCAAACTGGGCATCTGGCTCATCCTCCTGTGGTAGAGTATTCGATGTATGGCATCAATTGTCAATAGTTGCCATAGGGAATCCTCCGAAAGAGGGGTTTTTTTGTGCTTGAACCTTCCGTGACGGATCCGCGTTGTCTCGACAGCGGACTGGCCCCTACATCCTGGACCCCGAGAACCGGACCTGCCCGAAACTCAAGGAGCTGGAGAGCGTTCTCGACGGGGTGGGCGACGTCAAGGAGGTTCCGCTCAAGAGGGGTCCCCAGGCCTTCATGCAGCGGCTGAATCAGGTGATGGAGACGCCGGCCCCGCTCTGGGCCGGGCCCTGGATCGCCTGCGCGAATTCCTCGAACAGCCCGAGGCACCGGTCCTTGCCACTATCAAGACTCTCGAGGGTGCCGGGTTGAATTAGCGTCACGAGCGATCCACCCGCGGCGCGCTTCCTGGCAGCGGCCTGCATCGCCTTGAGCATGGCGACGCGGTCCTACGTCGATGCGCGCGCCGAGAAGAGCGCGGGCGATCAGGGAGTCCGGCATTTCGCCGAGCGCTTACGCTGCTGGGCCCACCAGCGTCCAGGAATCCCATGGGATCGCGTAGCATTTGCGTAGCGCGCGTCAAGCGCGCCGGGCTCCCTTTCACGGTCATTGCGTTTCCGTTCCTTCGGCCAGGATCGCCAGGTAACGTGAGTACCCAAATGCGCGATTGCGCTTCTTACCCGTGAGTTCCTTGGCGACGCCCACATCCTCCAACAGCGCCATCCCGGAAGAGGCTGCCGGAAACGACAGTGCGGCCCGACGGGTGATGTCCTGGAGCGAGATGACAGGACGCTCTTTGAGAACATCGTGCACCCGCAGCGCAGATCCTGCTGCACGTCCTTGTCGTTGAATGCGGTTCCGGTCCTCCTGAAACAAGCCGGCAAGCCGTTGTGCGGTCGAGACGGCGCCTTCCGCTGATTGCTGCACGCCGTTCAGGAAGAACTCGATCCAGGATTCCCAATCGCCATCTTTCCGCACACGGTCGAGAAGTCCGTAGTACTCCTCGCGATTCTGTTTGAGATACAGACTGAGATAGAGAAGCGGCTCGCGCAGCACCTTCGCCTGGCAGAGCAGGAACGTGACGAGCAATCGACCGACGCGGCCGTTGCCGTCGAGGAAGGGGTGAATCGTCTCGAACTGAACGTGTGCAAGTCCGGCACGGACGACGACCGGGGTGGGATCGTCTTCGGCGTGCAAGAACCGCTCGAGGTCGGACATGCAGTCCGCGACGGCCTGGGGTGGCGGCGGCACGAAAGCTGCGTTGCCGGGTCGGCTACCCCCGATCCAGTTCTGTGTCCGTCGGAACTGCCCCGGGTCCTTCTGACTTCCTCGTCCGTGCGCAAGCAGGACGCCGTGGATCTCCCGTATGAGCCGGTTGCTGAGCGGGAACTCCTCGCGCAGTCTTCGCAGACCGTGCTCCATCGCCGCCACATAGTTCGAAACCTCGACAACGTCGTCGATGGGCACCCCTGGTGCCTGATCGAGTTCGAACAGCAGGAGGTCCGAGAGCGATGACTGGGTCCCCTCGATCTGCGAGGAAAGCACCGCTTCCTTGCGCACGTATCCGTAGAGGAAGAGCCCGGTGTCCGGCAGGAGCGTCGACAGACCGTCCAGGCGCCCCAGGGCGAGCAGGGCGCGTTCCAACGATTGCTGCAGCGGCCCCTCGAGTGCCAACGGCGGCACGGGCGGAAGGGGGTCAGGAATGAACGCCCGTACGGTCTCGCCGCCGCCCCCGGTTGCTTCGTATTTGCCCGTCTTTCCCCGTTTCAAGCCCTTGGCCGCCCTATTCAGTGCCGCTTCATAGGCGGAGACGTTATTCAGATTTAGCGCTCAAGTTTAAATAAAGGCTCCTGGTTTGGCAAGAGGGAGCCACTTCGCGTGAATCATGAGAGGATCATCGAGCGCTTGCGAACGGGTCGTCCCTTGGGGGTTAGCGCGGAGGCCGCGCCTACGCGAACACGCTCAAGGCAGCGGAGAAGAACGGGACCGCCGACTCGACGAGAGAGCGCGTACGACGGTTGGTGGAGAAAGAGCCGTCCGAACAACGATTCGTGACGAGAGTATTGGGGCAAGAGTTGGAACTTCGATGACCCACCCATGGGGAGTGAGGCTACGCCGATCGTACGCGTCCCCACCTTGCGGCTCGTCAGTTTCTCGACTTCGCTGTTGAACAGATGCCGAACGCTGAACGCTGTGGATAACCCGTGGAGCGAGTGACCGTCGAAGGGCACGCAGATCCTACGCGTAGAACGCAGCCTACCCGGCCGGAGACAACTGCCGTGGTTCGAGCGGTTTGTCGCGATACTTGCAGCCTGAAACGCGGACTGAAATCCGATGGTCAGGCAAGAGCCACCGCAGGCACTACCCCCAACTCATTGCAGCAAGACGATTTGGGTGCTGTGGGCCCAGCAGGACTCGAACCTGGGACCAACGGATTATGGTGACCAGAGGGGGCGACGTTTCAAGCGTTTTTGAAACGTTGCCCCAATTCGTTGTCCAGGGTTTCCACCAGTGTCCATGGCCTTGCGTAG
>JBDHHZ010000293.1:0-4104 GCA_039589115.1 Gemmatimonadota bacterium
TGAAGGGCATCGAAGAGCTGCACGGCATCGACGAGCGCGACGGCGAGTTGGTCATCGGCGCGGCGGTGAGCCTGACAGCGGTGGCGAGCGATCCGCTGGTCAATCGGCACTTCCGCGCCCTGGCGGAAGCGGCGTCGGTCATCGCCCACCCGATGATCCGCAACCAGGGCACGATCGGCGGCAATATCTGTCTCGATACTCGCTGCACCTACTACAACCAGACCCATTTCTGGCGGAAAGCGCTGGGCTACTGTCTGAAGAAAGACGGCGATATCTGTCACGTCGTGAAAGGCGGTACCAACTGCGTGGCCGCCCACTCCGCCGACACGCCGCCCATCCTGATGGCACTCGACGCGCAGATCGATATCGCGTCCGCCGGCGACGCACGAACGATTCCGCTGCGCGACTTCTTCACCGCCGATGGCATCTGGAACAAGAAGCTCGAACCGGACGAACTGGTGGCGCGAGTGCGGGTGCCGATCCCGGCATCGCGATTGCGCATGAGCTACCAGAAGGTGCGGGAGCGCAAGTCGGTGGACTTCCCGCTGCTCAGCATCGCGTTAGCGGCGGATGTCGACGAAGGCGACGTGGCCCGCTCGATCTCGCTGGTGGTAGCGGCGCTGGGTGCTAAGCCCCGCCTGGTCGGCGGACTCGATGTGATCGCCACCGGTGTGAAGCTCGAGCCCGACGTGATCGAGGAGGTCGCCCAGCAGGCCTACCGCCAGTGCAACCCCCTCGACAACCTCATCGTCGAGATCGAGTGGCGCCGCGCCATGGTCCCGGTCTACGTGCGGCGCGCCTTCCAAGCCATCCTCAACGACTCAGGCAGCGCAGCTTGATGCGTCTCCTCTTGACAATCTACAGGAGTGCCTCCATTCTTCTGTAGAACATCTACAGGAGAGAGAATGGCTAAGTCCGACCTACTGCAAGGCACGCTCGACATGCTGGTCCTCAGGATCCTATCGCTAGAGCCGCTGCACGGCTGGGGGATCTCGGAGCGAATCCAGCAGATGTCGGAAGAAGTCTTTCAGGTGAACCAGGGCTCGCTGTACCCGGCCCTTCAGAGGATGAGTAGGAAGGGTTGGATCAAGGCGCAGTGGCGAGTGACTGAGAACAACCGTCGTGCGCGATATTACGCGTTGACGGCGGCCGGTCAGAGACGGCTGGCCGAGGAGCGGCGGTCTTGGAAGATGGCATCGGCGGCGGTCGAGCGGATCCTTCAGGCAGCTCATTGAACGTGATCGGGGAGATGTAACCCATGTATTGGATGCGGTCCTTGGTGGAAGCCTTCACGAGTCTCTTCTCGAAGGGGCGAGTGGAGCGCGAGCTGCAGGAGGAACTGCACTTCCATATCGATAAGGAAACGGAAAAGAACATCAAAGCGGGGATGGACCCCGCGGAAGCCCGCCGGGTGGCGCTCGTCCGCTTCGGTGGAGTGGAGCAGGTGAAAGAGCAGGTTCGGGAGGAGCGGGGGGTGCGGCCACTGGAGGACTTGCTGGCCGATTTGCGCCATGCCCTGCGGATCTTCCGAAAGGACAGGGGTTTCGCCCTGGTCGTCGTCCTGACGCTAGCGCTGGGCATCGGTGCCAACAGCGCGCTATTCAGTGTGGTCAATTCGGTGCTCTTGAATCCGCTTCCTTTCGATGGGGCGGACCGGCTCGTCTTCGCCTGGGAGAACCGCGGGCAACAGGACGGAGGCGTGAACTGGGTCTCACTGGGGAACTATCAAGATTGGCGCCGTCTGAACGCGGTCTTCGACGACATGGCCGCCGTACAGGTGCGTCCGTATAACCTGACGGGCTCCGGGGACCCACTGCGAGTGAGTGGCGTGCACGTGACCGCGGGCCTGCTTCCGCTCTTGGGTGTCGACCCGGCGATTGGGCGCGGCTTCAGCCCGGACGAGGAACGGACCGGTGCAGAGCCCGTGTGTATCGTGAGCTATTCGATCTGGCAGAGTCGCTTCGGCGCCGATCCCAATCTAGTTGGGAAGCAGGTGATTCTGGACGGACGAAGTCACACGGTGGTCGGTGTGTCGCCGGCGGGATTCGCGATCCCAGGTTTCCAACCGAGTCAGGTATTCACGCCGCTCGTCCTCGACCCGACCGACCCGAACTTCCGTGGCAATCACAATTCGGTGGTCTTCGCCCGACTTCGGGACGGGATCGCGGTGGAACAGGCGAACGGCGAACTGGTCGCCCTCGCCGCCAGGCTGGAGCAGGAATATCCCGAGTGGAACGAGGGCATCGGCGCGACCGTTCGGCCCGCCAAAGATCAGCTGGTGCAGAACGCACGCGGGAACATCCTCGTTCTCTTCGGCGCAGTGCTACTCGTTTTGCTGCTAGCCTGCGTGAACTTGGGAGCTCTGTTCCTTGGCCGATCCTACGGCAGGGAACGCGAGATGGCCGTCCGCGCGGCGCTGGGCGCAGGGCGCGGGCGCCTGGTCCGGCAAGTACTCACCGAATCCCTGCTACTCTCCATCATCGGGGGAGCATTGGGTCTGGCGCTCTGCGTCATCTTCGTCGATACGCTTCGATCCTGGCAACCGACAGCGTTGCCGCGCATGGGCGAGCTGGCCGTCGATTTCAAGGTCCTAGGATTCGCACTGACCGTCTCGGTCGTAACCGGCCTGCTGTTCGGGCTGGTGCCGGCGCTGCGGTCCTCGAGGATTCGATTCCGCGACACCTTGAGCCAGAGTGGCGCCCTGCCCAATCTCGGGAGGCGGAGCCCTACGCAAAGGGCGCTGGTCACAGTCCAGCTGGCTCTCGCCTCCCTGTTGCTGATCGGCACGGGGCTTTTGCTGAGGAGTCACGTGCGGCTGCTGGATGTCGACCCGGGCTTCCGAGCCGAAGACCGGATCGCCATGCGAATCCAACTTCCGGCTGACAGATACGCGGACCGAGCGCAGGTGGGAGCCTTCCTCCAGGAGCTCACCGAGCTTCTCGAGGCCACGCCGGGCATCCGCTCGGCCGGCGCCTCGATCAGCCTTCCCTTCGTCGGTTCGTTCTGGACGAAGCACGTCACATTGCAGGAGCGGCCGGCGGAGAAGCTAGCAGACGTGCCGGTCGCCAATCTCACCATCGCCACACCGGGCTACCTGGAGACTCTCGGCGCCTCGCTGCTGCGGGGTCGGGCGCTGCGCGCCAGCGACGATAGCCGAGCTCCGTTCGTGGCCCTGGTGAACCGGAACTTTGCCGAGACCCACTACGGAGAGCGAGACCCGATCGGCCGACGGATCCGCCTGAGCGTCCCCGATCACCTGTTGCCCTCGGAGCTGGAGACCGTCCCGCCGTGGTACACGATCGTCGGCGTTGTGGGCGACGTCCGCATGGGGCTCCCTCTGGCGCCGACTCCGGAGGTCGTGATACCACAACTTCAGGATACGGATGTGGCGCGCGATTTCTTCGTGGTCGCACACGCGGACGCGCCACCAGCCGATCTGGCGAGCGAAGTTCGCCAGGCCACCTGGAACATCGATCCCAATCAGCCCGTCGCCTGGGTACAGACCGTGGAGAGCTTGCGCTCAACGTCGATCGCCAGACAACGCTTGAATCTCCTCCTGGTAGGAGCGTTCGGGCTCACAGCGCTGACCCTGGCGGTGATGGGCGTCTACGGTTTGATGGCGCACACGGTGTCGGCGCGGGTCCGGGAATTCGGCATCCGGCTGGCCTTCGGCGCTCGGCCGGCTTTCATGGTGAAGCAGGTCGTCGGACAGGCCGTTCGCTTGTCGGTGCTAGGCACCGCCATCGGTTTGGCGCTCGCCTTCGCTCTCACACGGTTGATGGCGAGCATGCTGTTCGGCGTCGCAGCCACGGACGCGCTCGCCTTCACGGCCGTGCCGGTGCTACTGCTTCTCGTCGCGGCCCTGGCCTCGCTATTCCCGGCGCTGCGCGCCGCACGGCTGGACCCGTGCGACGTGCTACGATACGAGTAAGCGAACCGACGGCGCTCACCTCCCGACGACGGACTCGGCGAAGACCTCGACGGGCGCGCCCGCCGCATCGGCGGGGCTGAACTTCCAGATCAACGTCGTGCCGTCCCGATCGTGCGAGTTCGACGTGGTCACCCGGCCTGGCATGTTCAAGCGGAAGATGATCTCCGTGTTGA
>JBDHHZ010000294.1:0-6255 GCA_039589115.1 Gemmatimonadota bacterium
TGCGGCGGTCTCTGATATAGGCGGGGAGCGCCTTGAGGCGAGCTTTGAGCAGTACCAGCTCGCGGTGCAGAAGGTAGTCGTAGAAAGGCGGAGGCCGCATGACTATCCTGATCACAGCCGGCACGAACACGGGAACTCATGCTCGGAGTCACCGCTGAGAAAGGCTCTAACTCCTTGTGCTGCTTGAAGCGCGCCCGCCAGGACTCGAACCCGGAACCTTCTGATCCGTAGTCAGACGCTCTATCCAATTGAGCTACGGGCGCGTACCCGGGAATACTATCAGATCCCGCCCGGGTTGGGAACCGCTGTGCGTGCGCTCGTGCGGCGTTATCTTTCCAATGCCCTTCAACCCAAGTACCGGGAGGTCACTATGAGTACGCGATCCGTACTGCTCGCGGCGCTGGCGCTCGCCCTGGCGAGCGCAGCGTGTCAGCCACCAGCTCGGGAAGCGGGTCCGCTGTCCGAGGAGGATCTGGCGGCCGTAACGGGTGCCAGCCAGGCGTGGGCCGAGGCATTCGGGGCTGACGACGATGCCGCCGCAGCTGCTTTCGCAACCGAGAATGCGGTCTTGATGCCGCCGAACATGCCAGCCTTTCAAGGGCGTCAGGCCTTGGAGGAGTATGTTGCCACTTTTGCCGTGACTGATTTCAGCGTGACGCGCCTGGAAATCGACGGTCGCGGTGATCTGGCCTTCGCATGGTCAACCTACGTGGTCTCGTTTGTTCCAGAGGGTCTTACGGAGGAGGGCAGTTATTCTGGCAAGTACCTGGCTATCTGGAGGAAACAGGCCGACGGCTCTTGGCTCATCGCGGCCCAGATATGGAACTCGGATGAGCCGTTTCCCGAGGAGGGCTCGGAGACCTAAACCAGACGCCCAATCAATCCCGCACGGGAGGGAGCTAGCTATGAAAGCGCGTACTTTACTTCTCGCGGTGCTGGCGCTTGCCTTCGCGAGCACGGCCTGTCAGCCGCCTGCGCAGGAAGCCCCTGGCCTGTCCGAGGAGGATGTGGCAGCGATCAGGACCGTCATGGAGGCGGGCGCAGAAGCGGAAGAGGCCGGCGACTGGGCCGCCTTAGTTGCGCTGGGAACCGAAGACTTTGTGTGGATGCCGCCGAATGTAGAAATCCTCGAGGGCCGTGCTGCAATCATAGCCTTTGTCGAGGAGAGCGGCCTCCAGATACAGGAAAGTCTCGTCTCGGCCACCGAGATCGATGGGCGTGGGGATTTGGCCTATTTTCGCGCTACGTATAGGCTGAGGATGAGTTTCGGGGACGCGGAGCCTATCACCGACGTCGGAAAGTGGATAGCGATACTTCGCAAACAGGCTGACGGGTCGTGGCTGCACTCGGCCTGGATCTGGAACTCGGACCTCCCGCTGCCCGAGGGGGGCTCGGAGACTTAGCTGTCGCCAAAAGACGTTGAGACTATTTGTTGCGGGGCACCTGGGATGGGAGCCGCTCTGATTGCTGGCCGTCCTCCTACTTTCGCGTGACCATCCAGGTGCCCTGATAGGGCGGGCCGTCGCCAGGCCGTGCCGTGAACTTGCCCTCGATCACGTTGCCCTTCAGCTGGCCGGTGAAGGTCGTATAGACCGAGCACCCGCAATCGGGGTCCTTGTAGGGCTCCATCGTCCCGCTCACCACCCCGTACTCCACCCTGATGAAGCGGATCTGCAGCACTTCCGGGATGGGAGCGCCGCGTGCGGCAGCCGCCGGATCCTCCTCCGGCCCCAGGGGCCGGGTCCAGCCTCGCGGGACCATCGTCACATCGCCGTACGCCGTGTCGCGCCCCGCCTCCAGATTGAAGACGATGCTGCCGTGCCGGTCGACGGCCGGGCTGTCGTAGTAGCCCTGCCACTCGCCGGCCAGCTGGAGCAGCTCTCCCTCGTCGGCGACGACAGGCACTGGGCCGGGCGATGTCGAACAGGCCCAAACCGCTGCGGCGATCGCTGTCACGTACATCAGATATCGGGTTCGCATCGTATCCCCTCCAGGCGTCCGGGGCCCGGACTAGCACGGCCGCAAGCGCGGGGCTCGCCACGCTGCTGCGATCCGCGGTTACGGCCGCTTCTGGGAATGCCCACGACAGGATTCGAACCTGTACGCCCCGAAGGACACTAGCCCCTCAAGCTAGCCTGTCTACCAATTTCAGCACGTGGGCACTGAAGTGCTCGGAGGGGGATTCGAACCCCCACGGGATTGCTCCCACAGGATCCTGAATCCTGCGCGTCTACCAATTCCGCCATCCGAGCCGGTGGGGCGACTTCGCCCGTTCGCCCGAGCGGCAACGACCCGCTGCTACCCGGCAGTTCCCCCGATCGCGATGACTTTGGAGCGCTCGGTACGTTAAGCGGACATCGGTGGAAATTCAAGGGCGCTTGGCCGGTAGTCGGTGGCCGGTGGCCGGTGGCCGGTAGTCGGTCGACTGTGGCACCGAAGGAGCCGCACGAAGATATCCCGTACCGCTTAGTGGGCATTGTACCGTCCACAGGCCGGTGTTCAACTTCGCGCTGACCGTCAGTTTCTGAGCATCGGCCAGCGGTTTAGGCCGCTCAGAACGAGAAATCCCACTGAACACGGACTCGCCCGCGGTCATCCTCGACGGAACCGGCGGAGAACAGCGAAGCGTCGGCGACGAGTTTGTTCCGGTGACCGGCAAAGAACCAACTCGCGCCGACAGTGAACTCTCGTAGCACGTTGTCGCCTACCGCACGCTCGGGATCGACGGTAGCGAATCGCAGAGCAAGCTCCAGCGGCTGTGGGATCGACGGGATCGCTGCATGCGGAAAGTAGCCGAGCTGCGCGTAGCCACCGAGAAGTTCCGTTCGCGTGTCGTTCACATTGTCGTCGATGCGCTTCCAGTGCAGCTCCCCCTGCGTGGCGAAGCCGCGGTGCTTGAAGGTGTACTCTCCCACAGCTTGCGCAACTGAGTATTGCCCCGCTTCTCCGTCCTCGAAGCCCGGCAGCTGACTGCACCCGGCGGTCTTGAAGCCAGTGCAGGGGCTGCGGTTGATCACGCCGGCTACGGCGAGGCTCGCCGCAGGCCGATCGCGAATCCCGAGATCGCTCTGGCCCAGCCCCGGTTCTTCGCCCAAGAAGTTCCACTGCCAGCGGCCCATCCACATGAAGTGGGTGTCGTCGTTCCCCTCACCGGCGCCGTTGCCGGAGAACATCGCGGCGAAGTAGCGCGAGTCGGCCGTTGAGCCTTTGAATAACCTTCCAAAGAGCATGAGGCCCTGCTGGAGGTCGATCGCGAAATAGTCGTTCACGATCGAGCGATCTACTAGCTGCAGCTCGCGGTCCGACGCGCGCCGCTCGCGATTGTAGTCGGCTTCCCACTGTCCGACTCGGAATTGGGTCTCTTCCCAACGCCGGAAGTTCAACTTCCAGCCGAGCATCCGGGCGTTCTTGAAGTCGTACTCGAAGTAGTAATCCAGCCACGGCCGATAGGCGTGCCCGCCGACCCGCAAGCGGGCACGCTGAATCTCGAGCGTAGCCCTGCTCGGGTCCTGCATCAACGTCGGGAGGTCGTTGATGGCATCCACATTCTCGTCGAAGGGATACGAGAAGCGGGATTGTACCCGCCATTCTATGTGCAGCCGCCAGTTCCCGTCGGCGGTGGTGAGCTCGAGACCCTCCTTGTAGCGCACCCGGATCGGCTCCCCCGTAGTGTCGGACTCGGCCGGCGAAGCATTCTGGTCGGGCGGTTCCGTCTCCTGCGCCTGGGCCTTCTGGGTCGGTCCCAGTAGCAGCGAGGCCAGCGCGAGCGCAGAGATGCCTCCGGTTCTCGGTAACATCATCACCGTCCTGACGGTTGAAGCCCTATTGCTTCGCCGGGAACTTCTCGAGAATCTTCGCGACAGCGTTGTGGGCATTCTCGGTACGTTGCTCCGGCGTGACATCCTCGTGGAGATCCGCCTGAGCACTCCCAAAGTACACGAGCTCCTCGCTCCGAACGTCGACGATTTCGATCACGAGGGTGCCTTCCGTCCACTCGTTGACCGTGGTGTGCGTAGTACCCATGGTGAAACCACCACCTCGACGGTACCGCCCGCGGTAGCCACCCCCATACGCGGTCCCGTAGGTGGAGGTGCTCATCTTGCCCTCGGTGGCAGCGTCCCACACAACGAGCAGGTCAGGGTTCGAGGACACCGGCATGAGGCCCTTCTCCTGCAGCGTGTTCTCCAGGGCCATCTCGACTCGGGCGGCGAAGAGCTGCTGCGATGTCGGCCGTGCCTCGGTCTCCTCCATCAAGCTGAACGTCCGATAGTCAGAGAAGTCAGCGCTCTGGTCCCAATCGCTTTCCACCTGCATGCCCGCCGAGCAGCCTGCTATTAGCAGTGCGGTCGCGCCGACCGCAAAGATCCAGTGCGTTCTCATCTTTCGATCCTCCTTAGTTAAGCTCACAACTGCCACCGCAGAAACACGCTCACCAACGCGACCACTCCAATCGCCAGCATCACCGCCGCCGACCCGAGTGGCAGGAACGATCCCGAGTCCGCTGGTAGCCCTTGGCCCTTCAGGCTCCGTATCCGCAACACATGCTCCACTAGGGCCGTCACGAGCACCACGACGCCGAGGCAGATGAGCGCGAGGCCCAACCGACGGGGACTGTCCGACACCTGCGCATCTGTCTGGCTTGCCAGGTACTGGAAGAACTTCGCGATCGAGAACCCGAACGTGGATAGGGACAGTGACGTGCGCACCCACGACATCAGCGTCTGTTCGGACGACAACGCGGTCCGCACGAGCGCCGCCGGCTCCCGCAGGCCCCTTACCTCAGTAGTCTCGGCCAGCGCACCGCTCGAGTCGGATACGGCGTCTCTGTTCATGGCAAACAGTCCTTCACATACATCCGCCCCCAGCAGCGGGCGGTGCAATTCCGAGTCATGGCTACAACGCGCCTGAAATGTTTATCAACGTCACGATCCCGAGCGCGACGAGCGCGACCGCCGCCCCCAGCGGCAAAGACAGCCGCGACGTCTTGGGCAATCCCAACCTTCTCATCGTCCTGATCCTCTTCAGATGCTCGGCCCCGGCGAGCAACAGCGCGACGATGCCCATGCAGATCAAGACAAAGCCCAGACGCCGTAACCCGGCAGAGAACTCGACGCCAGCCTCCCGCATCTCGAGATAATCGAGGAACTTGCTGATCGAGAAGCCGAACGTGTACAACGATACCGACGTGCGAATCCACGACATCAGCGACCGCTCGGAGGAGTACGACGTGCGGACCAAGGCGAGGATCGACAACCTCCTCATCCGTTCGACGTCTGTTGCTCGTTCCCTCGCAGCTGTCGTGTCACTCACAGTTCATTCCGCTGACTTCATGAACGCCCGCACGCCGTCCTCGATCGACTCGTAGAAGCGATCGGCACCGATCTCCTCCTCCAGACTCGTGCGGCGCATCGTCTCCCGAACACCACTCCTCACCTCCGCAAAGGAAACGGCGATACCCTTCCTCTCCAGCTCGGCCTGGAGCCTCACCAGTTGTTCTGCACCGGTGGAGTCGATCTGGTTGATCTGCTGCGCCGGAATCAGCACTTCGTGCACAGGGTCGGCCGCCTCGGCTATGAGGTGCCGTACCCTGTCAGCGAAGTAAGCAGCGTTTGCAAAGATCACGGGCGCATTGAAGCGGAAGATCAACAATCCAGGGGTCGTCTCAGCGTTGGGGAAAGCGACGACATCCCGGTAGCTGGAGGTCCCCGGCAACCGACCCAGTATGGCGGTCCCCGGACGGCTCACGCGACGGATGAGAACGACGAGCGCCATGACGACTCCAAGTGCCACGCCTTGCAGAATGCCCAGCAGCAGGACACCCAACAGTGCAGCCAGGGCGTATGCGAACTCGCCACGATTGATCCGAAAGAGCCGCCGCCAGTAGCCAGGATCAATCAAGCCGGCCATCGCCTGGATCACGATCGCGGCCAACGCTGCGCTCGGGAGCTTGAAGAAGAGCGGCAACGCAAACATCAATGTTAGGAGGACCATGCCAGCGTTGATGAGGGATACGATCTGCGTCCTCCCACCGGCCCGCCGGATCACGACTCCCCGGGATAGGCTGCCGCATACCACAAAGCCAGAGCTCAGCGCCGCACCAAGGTTTGCTCCGCCGAGCGCCATTAGCTCCTGGTTTGGATCGATCTCTTCACCAGTCGCCTCCGCACCCACCGCGGCCACGCTCAGCGATACAGCGTAGCCCAGCAATACGATCGCGAACGCGCCCGGTAGGAGCGCCGTCACGTCGCTCATGCT
>JBDHHZ010000295.1:0-4073 GCA_039589115.1 Gemmatimonadota bacterium
CGAGCTGGACGTCGTGCGCGGTGTGAACACTCTGCGTTGGGACTTGCTCCTCGATCCCGAGCTCGCCCTGCCCGTCGAGCGAGCGAGCGTCGAGGACGAAGAGGAGGTCAAGCCTGCCGACACTCCGTGGGCCGAGGCGATACGGCTCGAGCGGCCGCTCTACGTAACACCGGGCACCTACACCGTGCGGGTGCAGATCGGTGGCGACTCGGCGGACACGGAGTTCAAGGTGAATTCGCCGCGCGCGCGCGAGCCTAGAGTCCAACCCGAACCGAGGATTCGCGGCGAGAAGGAGAAGAAGAAAGGCCGTTAGGTTGGCTGAGTCGAGCTGTCTACTCGGGCTGTAGCAGCCCCTCGACCTCATGTTGGGCTTCCAGGAGCTGGTCGATATCATCGGCGACCTCGCGCGCTGCCGCGAGGTCGCCGGTCACGCTTTCGACGCTGCCCGATCCCGCCTGCATGCGCAGCAGGCTCAGCCGGATAGTCTCCAGCGCGGCGACGGCATCGGCCAGCCGTTGCTGCGTTGCGTCGCGTGCGGCGCGCAGTTCGTCCTGCAGCTCCTGGCGCCGCTCGCTCATCTGCCGGCTGGTTTCGGGGTCGGGAGTCGCCTCAAGCGCTTTGCTCGGCGGCCGCTCGCGACTCACCTGCGCGAGGATCCCGTTCAGGTCCTCGACGCGGTCGCGCATCTTCTGTGCGTCGCCTTCCAGCTTGCGCACGGTGTCCGGCAGGTCGCTCAGCGCCTTTCGCATCTCACGTGGCAGCTCCTCGAACAGGCGGTCCGCTTCCATCCCGATCGCGTACTCGGTGGGTCGGAACGTTGCGGAGGCAGCGTCAGGGATCCGCTTGAGGCCCAGCCCGGCGATCTTGAAGACCCAGCGGCCAAGGCGCGATCGCCAGAGCCAGCTCTTTAGTTGGCCGTCGTAGTCACGTCGTCGCTGCAACCGCACCAGCGTGAGCACGCCGCCGCCGATTCCCGCGGTCATGGACACTGCGAAGATATTGGCAAGGGTCGGCGGCCCCGCTCCGGGGATCAGAGCCAGCGCCAGTCCGGAGATGCCCGCGACGCCCAGGCCGGCGCCGGCGACGACGCGCACTATCCGCTCGTAGAGAGACGGCCCGTGCCCGAACTCGAACGCCCCCTCCTCGTGCGACCGATCGATCTCCACTTTGAACGCGACGACCAGCTCCTCCTGACCGAATCCGGCTTTCATCAGCCGGCGCACTTTAGTGACGACTACCGCCATCGGAACTGCCACCAAGCCGGCGAAGAACGTTGCGTAACCGGCGAGGGTCCCCAGCCCCAGCGGCGCCAGCTCGCTTGCCAGGCCTGTAGCCGTGGATATCATGATCAGGTACAGAATGGCGCCTCCGCTGTCGATCGGCTTTCCCCTCACGAAGACGCGCAACGCTACCGGCAGCTCTCTCCGCTCGGGGACCGCCCGACCCAGCGCCTCGATCAGCTCCTCGTCGTTGGCGAAGCGCTTATCCGGGTCCTTGGCCAGACAGCAATCGATCGTCCGCGCCAGCCTGCTGGGTACGCTCTGGGCGACGGAAGCCATGGGCGGGGGTTCTTCGCTGAGGTGCTTCGCGAGCACTACCGGTGGGGTCGAGCCCTCGAACGGGAGCTTTCCGCTCAGCGCGTAGTAGCCGACGATGCCCAGCGAGTACGTATCGCTGGCCGGCCCCACCGGCGCGCCTTTGGCCTGCTCCGGGCTCATGTACTCCGCCGTGCCCGAGACCACTCGCTCTCCCGCCTCGCCAGCGCCTGCGGCAGCGCTCGCTATGCCGAAGTCCGCCACCAACGCTCTGCCGCTGCTAGACTCCAGCAGGATGTTCTCGGGCTTCACGTCGCGATGAACCACGCCCTGGCCGTGCGCGTAGGCCAGCGCCCATGCGACCTCGCGCAATAGGCGCGTGACCTCGGAAGGCGGCCGTGGCCCGCGCGTCCGGATGCGTTCACCGAGCGTCTCGCCATCGATATAGGCCATGGCGAACAGGACGAACTCGTCCACCTCGTCGACGGCGAATATCGGTACGATGTTCGGGTGGGATAGCTTCGCGGCGGTGCGCGCCTCGTGCAGGAAGCGCTCCCGCGCAGTGGGCCGCGCCGCCAGCTCAGGCGGCAGGATCTTCAAGGCGACCAGGCGGTCCAGGCTGACTTCCTTGGCGAGATATACGATCCCCATACCGCCCCGCCCGAGCTCACGCTCGAGGGAGTAGCGACCCGCCAGGGCCTGCTGGAGCTTGAAAAACTCGTCGCCGCGCTCGTCAGGCATGGGGGAGCATGCACGCTGCGGAAGCGTGATGCAAGCTACCCGACAAATCGCGCCTACTCGTGGCGCAGCGCCGTCACCGGGTCTGTCTTCGCCGCGCGCCGCGCCGGCAGGTAGCTGGCCATGAGAGCCACAACCGCGAGCGGCAGGGCAGTGCCGAGCAGCATGATCGCGCCGGGCGGCGCCACGCCGGCGACCGCGCCGGAGATAACCCGCGCCAGGGCAAAGGCCGCGACCAGGCCGATCGCCACGCCCAGCCCGGTGAGGATGAAGCCGTGCCGTATCACGAGCTTCACTATGTCGCCGCCGTCGGCACCGAGCGCCAGGCGGATGCCGAACTCGTTCAGCCGCCGGTTGACCGAATACGCGACCACGCCGTAGATGCCGACGCAGGCGAGCAGCAACGCCAGGAGGCCGAACATGGTGAGCAGTCCGGAGACGATCTGGATCGGGCCCAGCGACTGTTGGACCACCTGGTCCATCGTTCGCACTCCGCCGATCGGTAGGCCGGGATCCACCGACCAGATGGCTTCACGCACCGCGGCGCCCAGAGCCGCGGGATCGCCGGCGGCGCGGACGACGACGCGGAAGCCACGCGATGTGTACTGGCTCTGCGGGACATAGATCTGCGGCCAAACGTCCTCGGTCAGCCAGCGATGCTTCACATCGCCGACGACCGCCACAACCGTCGCCCAGCCGCCCTGCGGCTCGTCCGGATCCAATCGCACGCGGCGCCCCACCGGGTTGTCGCCGGGCCAGAACCGCTCCGCCATCGTCTGGTTGATGGCGATGACCCGCGGCGTATCGCGGGCATCGCTCGCGTTGAACAGCCGGCCGCGCAGCACCGGGATCCCCATCGCGGTGAAGTAGCCGGGCGTTACGAAGTTCTCGTTGCCGAACAGCCGCTCGTCCGGGCTGGCTGGCTCGCGCCCTTCGATCTCGAAGCCGAGCGCGCTGTAGGAGAAATCGAGCGGCAGATAGAGGACGACACCGGCGGCCTCGACGCCCGGGACCGCTTCGATCTGCCTCAACGTCTCTTCCTGAAACACCGCTCGCCGCTCCTGGTCCGGGTACTTCGCTGAGGTCAGCCTAACGTTCATCGTCAGCAGGCGGTCGGAGTCGAAACCCGGATCGACGCTCTGCATCTGTATCAGGGCCTGCACGGTGAGCGTCGCTCCCACGAGCAGCACCAGGGTCATCGCGACCTGCGAGACGACCAGGCTGCTGCGGAGTCGCCTGCCTCTCAGTCCACTGCCCGAGCCCCTGCCGCCCTCCTTCAGGCTCGCGGTGACATCGAAGCGCGAAGCTTGGAGCGCCGGCGTCAGCCCGAAGAATAGGACCGCCACAGCGGACACGAGAACCGTGAAGCCGAGCGCCGCGCCGTCGACGCTCGCATCACCAACCCGGTACAGATCCTCGGGCATGACGGGCCCGACCAGCCTGACGACCCAAACGGCGAGCAGGACGCCCAATGCTCCGCCGAGTGCTGCGAGCACGGCGCTCTCCGTCAGGAACTGGCGCAGTAAACGCAAGCGGCCCGACCCGAGAGCCGAGCGGATCGCCACCTCCCGCTCCCTGGCGATCGCCCTGGCGAGCATGATGTTCCCGACATTGGCGGCAACGATGAGCAGCACGAAACCGACGGCCGCCATGAGTAGCAGGAGCATCCCGCGAATCATGTCGTGGTAGAAGAGCAATCCGGCGCGGATCGGGACCATTCTCACGCCGTAGCGTGCGTCCAGTTCCGGATACTCCTCCGACAACCGGCCGTGGATCGCTTCCATCTCGACGCGGGCCCTC
>JBDHHZ010000296.1:0-4054 GCA_039589115.1 Gemmatimonadota bacterium
GCCAGCAATCCGATCGAGTAGGCCGCGAGCGTTCCGTGCACGATGAAGGTGTCTTCGGGCCAGAAATTGCCGCGCTGGAAGAGCAGCGCGACGATCCAGTTGCCAAACAATATCAGAGCTACGGCCGACGGCAGTACTGTAAACGCCACGTTGCGAAAGCCCCGGCTCAGCCTTAGGCGCAGCGCGCCGTGCTCGGCGGCATCGGCTTCGCGGGACAGCTCGGGCAAAGAGGAGGCAGCCACCGAGATTCCGAACAAGCTGAGCGGCAGAAAATAAAGGCGCTGGCTGTAATAGAGCGTCGAGATCGCGCCATGCACCAGGAAGCTCGCCAGGAACACGTCCAGCAGGCTGGCAACCTGCGCCACGCCTTGTCCGACCACGACGGGCCCGAAGTTGCCGATCACCTTGCGAACCGGTGCCCAACCGGTCGCAAGCGACAACTTGATGCGACCCGCGTAACGTCGAGCCGACGGCAACTGTACGAGGAATTGCAGCGCACCTCCGATCAGGGTCGACCATGCAAGGGCCACCACCAGAGGCTCCCAGCCCATCTTCCAAGCGAGCAGTAGCCCGACGATTTGCGCCAGATTCCAGACGGCAGGCGCTGCGAACGAGAGAAAGAAGCGGCGATGGCTGTTCAGGACCCCCAAGCACCAGGCTGCCAGGATCATGAAGCCGGCCATCGGGAAGAGAATGCGGACCAGCCGTGTCGTCAGCGCCAGCGGCTGGACGTCCCAGCCGGCCAGCAGCAGCCGGGTCAGCCAGGGCGCCAGCAGGACGCCCAGGCCGGTGAGAGCCGCAGCGAGCACCAGTAGCAGCCCGAGGACGTTGCCGGCCAGGCGTCGGGAGTCTTCGTCATCGCCGCGACGCAGCATGCCGCTGTAGACGGGGATGAACGAAGCGGAGAGCGTGCCTTCGCCCAGCAGATTGCGGATGACGTTGGGGATACGTAGGGCGGCGGCGTAGGCGTCGGCGGCGACCTCGGTGCCGAAGAACGCGGCGATCGCGACGTCGCGGCCGAATCCAACCAGGCGACTCAAAAAAATCCCCGCTCCAACCGCAAGAGCGGGGCGGGGTCGCCGCCTTACCCGGTCAGCGTTCTCACTCTTCACCGGGCGGTAGCGCCTCTTGGGACTTGGGTTTCTCCAGAAGCTGCCTTACAAAGCGGGACTCTTCCTGGAGCGACTGCACCGTTTCTGAGAGGTAGCGCATTTCATCCTCGAGAGTCTTCAGGCGGGCTTCGTCTTCGACAGTCGACTCCCCCGAGCCCAGGCGACGCGCCAAAGCCCGCCCGACCTCGGAATCCAGCACAATCGCTGTGAGCGGGATCATCATCAGCAAAAGAACGACGACGCCTAGAACCCAAACCATTACATCGACACCTCGATGAAGGGATCGCGCTTTTTCCAAACGTAGGACGCCGCGCGTTCCCGGGCAAGTAACCTAGCCCAGCGGAGTTACCACACTCTCGTATACTTCGTCCAGAAGCGATTCCCCGTACCGAATGAGGAACGGATACGGGTTGAGAAGACGTTCCTGTGGCGCACCCTTCGGGAAAAGATTCACCGCCGCCTTCTCGAGCTGTCGTTGCATCACCTGGTCTTTCTCCCGGGCCCTGGCCTGCAGTTTGGACTCGAGCGTCTCGATGCTTCTCAAAACCGCCTTCTTCCCCACCTCCAGCGCGCTCCTCGCTCCGGGGTCAAACTCCAGAGCCCGCGCTTCCACTCGATCCAGGGCTTCCCCGACAGACCTTCGAAGCCCATCCAGCGAGGCTCGCAGCTCGGGCGGCGTTTGGTCTTTGATGATGCGATTGATCGCAGCCGTGACATCGCCGGACAAATCGTCAGCCGCAAGCTCGTACTTCCCGAGCACCTTCGCGACTTTGCCCTCGATCAGCCTAAACGCGGCCCGTGGCACTACCACCGGCGCCGCGATGCCGTGCAGCGCGAAAAGGACCTGGCTCTGGGCCAAGTAGGCGACCTCGGCGGGCCCGCCCACATAGGCGAGCACGGGGAACGTCCATGCCTCTGTGACCGGACGCAACAAGGCTCCGGGGCTGACGCGCTCGGGTGTTTCCTCCAAAACGCGCCGAAGCTCGCTTGCCGTGTAGCGCTCACTCGATCTGCGAAGACGTGCATTCCCGTCATCATCCAGAATGCGATCTCTACCCAGCGAGCCCTCGAAGAACAGGTTGGTGGTTCCCGTCTGTACCGGCACCTGTGGTTCGAATCCAGCCGCGCTCAGCGCCTCGCTCCTGGCCAGCAGCGCCGACTGGCTATCGACTCGCTTCTCCCAGTCCGCCCACAGCAGATCTCGCGTCGCGCGCTTCACATACGGGTGTGCGGTTCTGGTTATCAGGAAGGGGCGGCCGCGAAGCAAATGGGCCAGGGCGATCTGGAAGGCCTCGGCGAAGGAGCGGCCAGGCCGGTAGGCATCTCGAAGCGGTTCGAGCAGAGAGCTCTTAAACTCTGAATCTGGAGTGTGTTGGACCAACGAGTCGAAGACCGTTTCTATGTCACCCGTCAGAGCGATCCGCTCTATGGGAGGGCTCGGCGAGTCAGAGGCCTCGAGTCCGGGGTCCTGCGCGGACAGGCGAGCCAGGCGGTTCTCTACGTCCACTAGATAGGTGTGGTTCACCTCTGCCCAGTCGTGGTCCTCGGAGGCGACGGAGAACAGGGGCATCACGGGCACATCGAGCCGCTCTTCGAGCTGGGCGGCGAGGCGGGCCGCCGTGAGCGCCTTGTAGAGGGTGAAGAGGGGGCTGACGAAGAGACCGGCCTGCTGGCCGGTGGAGACGAAGAACCCCCTGCTCTGTTGGATCTCGTCGAGCCGGGCGCGGACGTCCGGATCGGCTGTCAGATCGGGATCGCCCAACCGCTGCCAGGCCTGCTCGGGGAGTCGGGCGCGAATCTGGTCCGCCACAGCGCGGTAGCTATCGAGATCGGTGGACGGCCCGGCAAGGTAGTAGGAACCCACGCGCTCGTACTCGTCTATGTAAGCGCTGCACAGGGGCGACCCCTTCAATGGCACGCGTTCTATCTCAACACTCATACGGCATGTCCCAGTAGGATATAGCGAGGGCAATCGGGACAAGCCGGCCCTCCGGAATAGTCGCCGAACGTGTGTTCGGGCTCGAGGTCAGCATCCCGCAGCATCGCGACGAGCTCGTCAGGCGCGTAGAGGCGGACACGCTCGAAGTACGTGCTCTGCGGTTCGGGGCTGCCAGACTCGAAGATACTGATCTCCTTCACGACCACGCCGCCGTTCTCTTCGAGGCGTCGCTCTTGCACGACCCGGCGCGAGCCCAACCGGCGTTCGTCTCTACGCACGAGTCCTTTTCGAACCCTCTCTGCGTTCAGGAAATCGAGGGCGAAGCAGCCACCGCTTCGCAGCACGCGCCGTATCTCCGACAGCGTCCGAGCGTCTTCTTCCGGCCCGGCGAAATACCCGAAGGAGGTGAAGAAATTAGCGACGACCTCGAAGCTGGCCTCCGCGAACGGCAGGTGTCGCATGTCACCCCGCACCAGAAGCAGCTCGGGGCCCAGCTCTCGCGCCTGCTTCAGAAGGGTTTCCGAGAGATCGAGACCGATCGCTCGGAGGCCTCGGCGTTGAAACTCGAGCATGTGTCTGCCGGCACCACAGGCCAGGTCCAGGACCAGCCCGTCGGGCCGTCTATAGGCGTCGAGTAGCAGTTCGATGCCCGCTCGAGCTTCCTCTTCGTCCCGGTGGGGGTAGAGCGCCAAGTACTCCGCGCCGAACCAGTCACGGTACCATTCAGGTGCTTGGCCGGTCGTGCTCATCCGCTCTTGTGGTAAGGTTCGCCCCGGCGGATGGTGCCCGCGCGGTACAGCTGTTCCGCCAGGACCAGGCGTGCCATCTCGTGTGGGAGAGTGAAGGAGGAGAGCGAGATGATCTTCTTAGCTGTGCAGCGGAGCGAGTCGCTCAGCCCGAGTGGGCCGCCGATGAGAAAGGCGACACCGGGAAGGGATTGAACGGCCAGCGTCTCCAGGTAGCCGGCGAGCTCTTCCGACGACCACGGCACGCCGCGCTGGTC
>JBDHHZ010000297.1:0-4052 GCA_039589115.1 Gemmatimonadota bacterium
CGGACTAAAGGTGACCGTGGTCGACAAGGCGGCCATGGACCGTTCGGGCGCAGTGGCGATGGGCCTCTCGGCGATTAACCAGTACGTGGACCTGAACAGCGGCAACAACACACTGAAGGACTATCTGGACTACGTGCGCAACGACCTGATGGGGATCACGCGCGAGGACCTGGTGGCCAGCATCGCGCGCCATGTGGACTCGACGGTTCACCTGTTCGAGAAGTGGGGCCTGCCGATCTGGAAGGATAAGGAAGGCAACTACGTCCACGAGGGTCGCTGGCAGCTGATGATCAACGGCGAGTCCTACAAGGTTATCGTCGCCGAGGCGGCAAAGAACGCTTTGGCAGAGGCCGGCGGCGAGTACTTCGAGCGCGTGTTCATCACACACCCGCTGATCGACGGAGACAAATGCGTAGGCGCCATCGGCTTCAGCGTCAGAGAGAACAAGGTTTACGTCTTCAAGGCCAAGGCGACGATGGTCGCCATGGGCGGTGCGGTGCACGTGTTCAAGCCGCGTTCCACCGGTGAGGGCTTCGGCCGCTCCTGGTACCCGCCCTTCAATTCCGGCGCCAGCGCTTTCTTCACCATCTACGGCGGCGCCGAGATGACCTGCCAGGAAGTGCGCTTCATCCCCGTGCGGTTCAAGGACGCGTACGGTCCGGTGGGCGCCTGGTTCCTGCTGTTCAAGTCGATCGCGACCAACGCCGAGGGCGGCAATTACATGCAGGACAATGCTGCCGAGCTCGACAAGTGGGAGCCGTACGGCAAGGTGAAGCCGCGTCCGGCGAACATCCGCAACTGGCTGATGATGCTGGACGTAATGGAGGGCAAGAGCCCGATTTACATGCAGACGGCCGACGCGATCAAGAAGATCGCCGATGCGGCGCCCGACGAGAAGTCGGCGAAGAAGAAGTTGAAGGAGCTCGAGGCCGAGGCTTGGGAAGACTTCCTCGACATGACGATTTCGCAGGCGATCCTCTGGGCCGCCACCAACGTCGAGCCCGAGAAGAAGGCTTCCGAGATCATGGCCTGCGATCCTTACTTCATCGGCTCGCACTCTGGCGCGTCCGGCGCCTGGGTCTCCGGTCCGGAAGATCTGCAGACCGCCGATACCAAGGACGAGTACTATTGGGGTTACCCACACATGACGACGGTCAGCGGCATGTTCGCCGCCGGCGACGCCTCGGGAGCCTCGAGCCACAAATTCTCGTCCGGCTCACACGCCGAAGGCCGCATCGCGGCAAAGGCGGCGATCTCCTACGTCGTCGACAACAACGAGGCGCCCAAGGTGGACCAGGGCCTGATCGACGCGCTGACGGCCGAGATCCTGAAGCCGCTGGAGACGTTCGAGACGCATAGCGGCACGACTACTGACGCGGACATCAACCCGAACTACATCCGCCCCACACAGTTCATGTACCGTCTGCAGAAGATCATGGACGAGTACGCGGGCGGCGTGTCCAGTCAGTTCAAGACCAGCGACAAGCTGCTCGAGAAGGGCATGGAGTTGCTGACCTTCCTGAAGGAAGATTCCGACAAACTGGCCGCGAAAGACCTGCACGAGTTGATGCGCTGCTGGGAGAACGTCCACCGCATGTACCAGGCGGACGCCCATATGCGCTCGATTCTGTTCCGTGAGGAGACGCGCTGGCCGGGTTATTACTTCCGCTCAGACAAGCCGAGCATGGACAACAAGAACTGGTTGGCTTTCTGCAATTGCACATACGACAAGGACACGGGCGACTGGACGATGATGAAGAAGCCCGTGAAGTACATCTCTCAGTAGCCGTTACCGAGTTCCGGGATCTTCGGGCGTCACTCTTTCGATGCTCGAAGGTCCCGGCGCTCAACACATACAGAATCGTCCATGCGCAGCACTCTTTCTCACCGCGAAACCAGCAGGGTGATCGACAGCTTTCGGATCGCCCGAGCAGTAAGTGATCGATCGAGGATTCTGATGGCTGAAGTCTCCCGTACCTGCCCGCATTGCGGCAGCCGTCTCAAGAAGTGGTTGGTCCCGGACGGCGCCACCTGGACTGAGGAATTCCTCTTCGTCTGCTTCAGCGACGATTGTCCATACTACCGGGAGGGCTGGGAGTGGATGGAGCAGCAGTTCAGCCAGAAGGCGTCGTACCGATACATGGTATATCCCACCACAGGCGCCGCGTCGATGATCCCGGTCTGGTCGGATTCTGCCACGCGGGAGATGATCGTGGAGGATGATGAAGGAGGTAACGAATGACCGACGAGAAACGCTCCCCGGTCGTCGAGGATCCGCGTAGCCTGCTGCAGGAGAAAGTCCTGGAAGATCACGCCCGGCTAGGCCCGGATGACTCGTTTACGTTCGGTTGCCATCCGGGCGTCTCGTGCTTCAACAAGTGTTGTAGCGACGTAAACATCTTCCTCTCCCCCTACGACGTCCTGCGAATGAAGCGCCGCCTGGGACTGACCTCCGGCGATTTCCTCGACAGGTACACGATTCTGCCGGTGCAGAAGGAGATGAAGACCCCCGTCGTCGTGCTGCGGATGAACGATGACGAGGTCAAGAGCTGTCCCTTCTTGACTGACGGAGGCTGCGGCATCTACACGGACCGGCCGTGGCCCTGCCGGATGTACCCGCTGGGCATGGCCGCGCAGAAGGACACGCCGGACGGCTGGCGGGGAGACCGCTTCTACTTCCTGCTGCAGGAAGAAGGCTGCAACGGGTTCAACGAGTCGCAGGGCTGGACCGTTCGCGAGTGGCTCGAGAATCAGGGAATCGACGAGTACGACGTTTGGGGCGAGCAACACAAGGAGCTGGCTCTCCACAAGTTCTTCGAGGATGACGGGGTCCTTTCCCCACAGAAGATGCACATGCTGTTCACGGCCAGCTACGACCTGGACAAGTTCCGGGAGTTCGTGTTCGAGAGCACCCTGCTGCAGCGGTTCGATGTGGATGAAGACTTCGTGGAGGAGATGCGAAACGATGACGAAGCGCTTCTGCGCTTCGCCTACCTCTGGCTGCGATTCAGTCTTTTCGGCGAACCGACGGTAAGGACGAAAGCGGAAGTGGCCGAGGCGTACAAAGGGTCGCTCGCCAAAAAGGAGTTGTTCAGCGAGCAGGCTGCCGCGGCACCCGACAAGGATAGACGATGAGCGGAAACGGGAAGCGGGGTACGGTCCTCGTGATCGGCGGCGGCATCACCGGGATCACCGCTGCCATCGAAGCGTCGGAGGCTGGTTGCGACGTGGTGCTGGTCGAGAAGAGTAGTCACCTGGGCGGCCGCGTCGCTCAGATGAGCCAGTACTTCCCCAAACTCTGCCCACCGACCTGCGGACTCGAGATCAATTTCCGTCGGCTGAGGACAAACCCGCGGATCCGCTGCCTGACGCTGTCACATGTGGAGAAGATCACGGGCAAACCCGGGAGTTACAGGGCAACGATCCAGCGGACGCCGCGCTATGTGAACGCCAAATGCACGGCCTGCGGAGAATGTGTCGTGGCCTGCCCGGTGGAGCGCTCCGACGAGTTCAACTGCGGCATGGGCGTGACCAAGGCAGTCTATCTGCCGTACGAGATGGCGCACCCGATGCAATTCGTCATCGACGGCAACGTGTGCCCGGGCGCCGAATGCGGAAAGTGTGTCCCGGCGTGCCCGTATGAAGCTATCGAGCTCGATATGCAGGGCGAGACGCTGGAGCTGGAAGTATCAGCGGTTGTCTGGGCGACCGGATGGGACCCGTTCGATGCCGGGAAGATAGAGAACCTGGGATTCGGCACGTATCCGAACGTGATCACGAACCTGATGATGGAGCGGCTGGCCTCGGACAACGGGCCCACAGGCGGGAAAATCGAGCGTCCTTCTGACGGCAAGCAGATCGACAGAATCGCGTTCGTGCAGTGCGCCGGATCGCGCGACGAGAACTACTTGAAGCACTGCTCCGGGGTCTGCTGCCTCGGTTCTCTCAAGCAGGCGCGATACGTCCGCGAGCAGTACCCCGGAGCACAGATCTTCATCTTTTCCATAGACATTCGCGCGCCGGGTAGACTCGAGGACTTCTTCGCCGCCACC
>JBDHHZ010000298.1:0-5516 GCA_039589115.1 Gemmatimonadota bacterium
GAGCGGCTGACGGAAGTCATCGAGGCGATGCGCTCCGGTGGCGTTCAGGTGGCGCTGGTGCACGGGACCGATCCCGTCCACACGATCCCGGCCGGATTCGGTTTCGGCGAGGCGCTGGAGAGCGTCGATCTGGTGGTGAGCTTCTCGAGCTACATGGACGAGACGGCCGCCCGCGCCGATCTGATCCTCCCCGATCACACGCCGCTGGAGAGTTGGGGCGATCACGAGCCGGAAGTCGGCGTACGCACGCTCATGCAGCCGACGGTGAACCCGCTGTTCGACACCCGGGCTACAGGCGACGTCCTGCTCTCCCTGACCCGACATCTGGGCAGCGATGTGGCCACACGGTTCGAGTCCGCCGACTACGCCGAGTACCTGCGCGATAGCTGGGTGGCGATACAGAGCGGATTCGCACCGCAGGAGAGCTTCGAGGAATTCTGGCGCGCCGCGCTCCGGCGCGGTGGCGTCTGGCGTCAGGTGGGATCGCGGGCGGTCACGCTGAACCGCGCCGTGGCCGGCGTCAACTTCGAAGAGCCGACGATCGACGGCGATGCCAGCACTCCCTACACGCTGCTCGTCTACCCGTCACCGAGCCTGTACGACGGACGGGGCGCCAACCGGCCCTGGCTGCAGGAACTACCCGACCCCGTAACCAAGGTCGTCTGGAACTCCTGGGTCGAGATGCATCCGGTCGTCGCGGACCGGCTCGGCGTGCGAACGGGCGACGTCGTGGCGGTGAGCTCGCCGCATGGCCTGCTGGAAGCACCTGCCTATGTGTACCGTGGCATTCGCCAGGACACGGTGGCGATCCCCATCGGCCAGGGCCATGAGCACTACGGCCGCTGGGCCCGCGGCCGCGGCGTCAACCCGCTCGCCATACTGCCGGCTGCGGGCGACGAGACCTCGGGCGGCATCGCCTGGCTCTCGACCCGCGTAGCTTTGGCGGCAACGGGCAGCAGCGTCCGGCTGGTCGAGGTCCAGGGCTCGGATGACGATCTGGGCCGCGAGGTGGCGGAGGTGATCGGCCTGGGCGCAGCGCGCGAGGCGGAGGAGCATGCGCGGTCGGAGATGGAGCTCGAGCCGGATGCCCTAGTGGACAGCTCGGAGGACGCGGACCCGAAGAGCCCCTATCGCTGGGGGATGGCGATCGACCTCTCGAGCTGCATCGGCTGCTCGGCCTGCGTCACCGCCTGTTACGCCGAGAACAACATCCCGGTGGTCGGCGAAGAGCTGTGCGGCCAGGGCCGCGAGATGGCCTGGCTGCGCATCGAGCGATATTACGAGCACGTGGCGGAGGAAGGCGCGAACGGCCACGGCGCGTCGCAGGCAGCGGACGACTCATCTGATGACTTCCGCGTCGTCCACCTGCCGATGATGTGCCAGCACTGTGGCAACGCGCCGTGCGAGCCGGTCTGCCCCGTGTACGCCACGTATCACAACCCGGAAGGCCTGAACATCCAGGTCTACAACCGTTGCGTCGGGACCCGCTACTGCTCGAACAACTGTCCCTACAAGGTCCGGCGTTTCGAGTGGTTCGACTACGATTACCCCTTCCCTCTCGACCTGCAGTTGAATCCGGACGTCACGGTGCGAGAGAAGGGTGTGATGGAGAAATGCACGTTCTGCGTGCAGCGCATCACGGCGGGCAAGAACTCGGCGAGCATCGAGGGTCGCGATGTCGCCGACGGCGAGGTGACGCCGGCCTGCGCTCAGACCTGTCCGGCGGAGGCGATCGTCTTCGGGAACCTCAGGGACCCGAACAGCCGCGTCTCGCGCCTCGCCAGGAGCGGCCGGGCGTATCACGTACTCGGCGAGCTGAACACGAGACCTGCGATCACCTATCTGAAAGAGGTGGCGCGGGTGACGGAGGAGGCGTAGATGGCGAAGGCAGCACCGCCGCGCACACAATTCGCTAAGGTCAGCAGCGACATCATCGGAGCGCTTTGGGAGACCGACCTGCGCTACCGTATGATGATGGCGGTCGTGTTGGCGGTGCTCGGCTGGGCGGCCTTCGCCTGGATCTATCAGATCAAGGTCGGCATGGGAGTGGCCGGCATCACCCACCCGGTGATGTGGGGCGTCTACATCACGAACTTCGTCTTCTGGGTCGGTATCGCTCACTCGGGCACGCTGATCTCGGCCATCCTCTATCTGATGCGCTCGGGCTGGCGAACTACGATCAACCGGACCGCGGAGGCGATGACGATCTTCGCGGTGATGACCGCCGGACTGTTCCCGCTCATCCACCTGGGCCGAGTCTGGTACTTCTACTTCCTGGCGCCCTACCCAAACCAGCGGTTGCTCTGGCCCAACTTCAGGTCGCCGTTGATCTGGGACTTCTTCGCCATCAGCACCTACTTCACGATCAGCCTGCTCTTCTGGTACTCCGGGCTGATCCCCGACATGGCGACGATCCGCGACCGCATGAAGGGGCTCTCGGGCCGCGCGGCGCGCATCAAGGAGAAGGTCTACGGGGCGCTCTCGCTGGGCTGGCAGGGCAGCGACAGCCAGTGGAAGCACTACCGGCGCGCCTACCTGTACATGGCGGCGATAGCCACGCCGCTGGTGCTCTCCGTTCACAGCGTGGTCTCCTGGGACTTCGCTATGGCGCTGACGCCCGGTTGGCACTCGACGATCTTCGCGCCCTACTTCGTCGCCGGCGCGATCTTCTCGGGTATCGCCATGGTGATCACGCTGTCGGTGCCGTTCCGCTGGGCGCTGGGCCTCGAGGACTACATCAACGAGTACCACTACGACAACATGGGGAAGCTGCTGCTACTGACTTCCCTGATCGTCGGCTACGCCTATCTGGCCGAGTACTTCATGACCTGGCTCTCGGGCGATCCGATGGAATGGGAGAGCTTCCGCTGGCGCGCGACGGGCGCTTACGCCGGTCCGTTCGCCATCATGATGACGTGCAACGTGTTGATCCCGCTGCTCTGCTTCGCTCGGCGCATCCGTCGGAACATCAAAGCGATGTTCATCATCTCGATCTTCGTGAACATCGGGATGTGGTACGAGCGGTTCGTCATCATCGTCAGTTCACTAGCGCACGAGTACGAGCCGGGCGCCTGGGGTCTCTACAAGCCGTCCTGGGTGGAGATCTCGATCACGGCCGGGAGCTTCGCCTGGTTCCTGTTCTGGTTCATGATATTCGCCAAGACGCTGCCCGCGATCTCGATCACCGAGGTCAAGGAATCGATCGCCGAGGGCGTGTGGAGCCCGGGCGACAAGAAGGAAGACGCATAAGATGGCGGCGCGCGAAGCCGTAACGGCGACATACGACGATATCCACGCGGTCGTGGGTGCGGTCCGCTCGGTACGCGAAGAAGGCTGTAAGGACGTGATGGTCTTCGGTCCGATAATGGAGAGCGAGCTGGAGGAGGTGCTCGGCAAGCCGCCCAGCCCGGTGCGGCGCTATGCCCTGATCGGCGGCCTGACCGGCTGCATCTGCGGATTCGCGCTTACGACATGGTCGTCGTACTACTACCCGCTGGTCTCAGGCGGCAAAGCCCTGGCTTCGGTCCCGGCCTACGTCGTCATCGCTTTCGAGATGACGATCCTGTTCGCCGGGATCTCCGCGCTGCTGGGTATGATGATTCACAATCGCATGCCGACCCGGAAACTGCACTCGGCTTACGCGCCCGGTTACAGCGACGATGAGTTCGGTGTTCGGGTCATCTGCGACCGCAGCCGCGCCGACAAAGTCGAGGAGCTGCTTCGTAGCTACGGTCCCCGTGAGGTGCGCGTTGGGCGATAGACGACACTGGCGCATCGTGAGGGCGTTGCCCGCCCTCCTGCTGCTCGCCGGCCTGGCAGGCTGCCGTGGCACCGAGCTCGAGGACTCGCTTGGTAAGGTGGCCTGGTTCAGCAACATGCGGGACCAGGCGGCTGTGGAGCCGTTCGAGGAAGCGGCGCGCATGCCGCCGGAAGGCACCGTACACGCGGCTGCCGGCGTCCCGCTCATGGCGCTGCCGGACGACTACACCGATATCGCCAACCCTGAAGCGGTAACCGCCGAGTCGCTGGAGATCGGGCAGGAGAACTTCCCGCGCGGCCTGATCAACAGGCTAGACTCACAGCGGGCGACCGATCTGTCCGACGGCTACATCTTCGGCATGATGTCCACGGGCCGCGGGCTGATGCCCAACTACCGGCGCGTGCCACAGGAGGACCGGTGGCACATCGTCAACTACGTGAGGCAGCTGCAGGAGTCGTCGGGGGGGACGGGGAATTGACGACGCACGCTAACCGCTACAGCAACGATCAGATCCTCGACCAGGTCACGGGACAAGTTCCGCGCCGGGCCCTGACCGTGATGGGCGCGTTGGCAGGGCTGGGCACCCTGGGGTTCATCATCGGGCTCTTCGTCGCACCGCAGCGCGCCTGGCAGGCGTACCTGGTGAACTTCCTGTTCTTCTCCGGGATCGCCGCCGCCGGTGTACTGTTCGGCGCTGTCATGCAGATCGTTAAGGGTCACTGGGGTAAGTCGATGCACCGGATCGCCCAGGGCTTCGGTGCGTTCTTGCCGGTCTCGTACCTGCTCTTCCTGTTCCTGTACTTCGGCCACAGGAGGATCTTCCCCTGGATCGACAACCCGGTGAACGCCGAGGGCCACCCGCTGCCGACATCCTGGTTCAACGTGGGCGGCCTGTTCGGCCGCGGCGCGTTCTTCCTGCTGGTCCTCTATACGCTTTGCTTCGTCTTCATGTACTACTCGCTGCGGCCCGACATGCCGGACGTAGCGGGTAAGTTGAGCGGCTGGCGTCGCAGCCTGGTGGACTGGATGGGGCGCGGTTTCGGCGGCGCGGAGGATGAAGCGGCGCACTCGCGCCGGGTTCTGGCGCGGCTCGCGCCGGCGTTGGCGTTGGCCTATGCGGTGATCATGAGCGGTATGGCCATCGATTTGATCATGTCGCTGTCACCCGGCTGGCTATCGGTTCTCTTCCCGGCCTACTTCTTCATCGGTGCCTGGCTGTCGGCGCTGGCGGGACTGGCGGTGATGGCGACGCTGCTGAGGAAGTACACCGGACTGGACTTCTTCTCCTCCAATCAGTGGCACGACCTGGGCAAGCTGACCTTCGCCTTCTGTATCTTCTGGGCCTACCTCTGGTTCTCTCAGTTCCTGCCCATCTGGTACGGCAACCTGCCCCGGGAGACGATCTTCATCGAGACACGCATCGACGCGCCCTGGCGAGCTATCTCCCTCATGTTCTTCGCCTGCGTGTTCGTCATCCCCTTCCTGCTGCTGCTCTGGCAGAAGGTGAAGATGGTGCCCGCCTACCTGGCATCGGTGGCCGGTATCATCCTGCTGGGACTGTGGCTCGAGCGGTTCAACTCTGTGGTGCCGTCGATCTGGACTGCCGAGGGTGTACCGCTGGGGCTGATCGAGCTGTTGGTTACGCTGGGGTTCCTGGGGCTCTTCGGTATCTGTTACGCTCTCTACGCCTCTACCTTCCCGCTTCTACCGCTTCGTGACAGCCTGATAGTCGGTTCACCGCGCTCCGGGCCGTATT
>JBDHHZ010000299.1:0-4036 GCA_039589115.1 Gemmatimonadota bacterium
CCAGCGTGAACAGGTTGGGCTGCCGCTGAAACAGCCGGCACCAGACGTAGCCGCCGACGAAGGTCAGCAGCGTGAGCGGCAGATTGGGCCAGTGGAGCGAGGCAAATAAGAGGGCGGCGAGCGCCGCCGCTAGTCCCGGGCGACCCACCCCCTCACGAAGCCGGCGACAGGTGAACGACTGCATCGCGTACTGCTGGATCAGACCCCAGAACGGATACAGCAGAAACGACTCAATCATGGCACTGCGGAAGGCCAGGCTGTCGGTGAGCAGGCCGATCCCCAGTACGGCCGCGGCTCCGATCAATGTGGCGATCCCGACTTCCCGCGCCGACGCCCAGAAGTTGTCGAACCGCAAGCCCAGATCCCGTAGGCGATCGCGGTGCATGAAGTTGGAGAGGAAGGGAATCGGGACGACGATGGCGAGGAAAGGGATCCTGAGCCAGTCGTTGTGCGTGTCCCGGACGATCCACGAGTAGACCAGCCCGAGGACCACGAACACGACAGGCTCGAGCGCCGGTCGCGCGATCAGCGCCTCTCGCAACGAAACGCGCTCCCTCTTTTCAGCGCCTCCGCTCATAGCAGTCCGCCCACCTCGATCTCCTCTCCGTCGTCATCGCCATCGGCCCGGCCCGCAGAATTACTACCGAACCCAGGGCTACGCAACGGCAGCGGCCCAAAATTTGCCATTATCCGGCCGAGCGGAGTAGATTACTGCGACTCAAGGATCGCGTGTTTCCCCCGATTCCCAGGAGGTTCTTGGCTATGCAGCGACGTGAGGTGGGTAGGGCAAGTGGTCAACCACAACCTTTCCCAGTTCAAGCAGCGCCCCGCCCGCTGCGATTCCGCACAGAAGCGGAGCCTGGCGGGGACCCTATGCGTCGCCGCTGGCAGGCAGTCTATTCCTACGGTGAGGGCTGGTCCCGCTTCCAGATCGTGGCCAACCTCAACCGTGGCACCGTAACCCTTCACCGCTCCCTCGATGCCGACTACACCGCGATGCTGCGGGCGCTGGCCGGAAAAGCCAACGGTTCCATGACGCCGCTGCCGCCGCCGACGACCAAGCTCGAATCCCAGACATTCGAGACCGAGATCATCGGCCTGAAGATGACTCGCGTGGACGCAGGGGCGTTCCAGGCGGGCCCGGCAGGTGACTGGCTCGTGATGCAGGCGTTTGTACCGCGCGGTGCTGAGTCTTTCCTACTCGGCGTGAACGACCGCCTCAACGCCGGGGAGATCATTGTGGCGCGGCCCGAATCGGTGCCTGCGGTCGTTCAGGCGCTGTTGCAGGTATTCGGGTAGCGGGTCCGGCCCGGGGGGTCTAGCCGCAGAGCCCCGAAGGCGTATTATTTAGTCCCCGCCAATTCTATGAATCGCAAACGGCTCCCGCCGCACGCCCGGCGGGAGGGGATAGTAATATGATTCAGCCGGAGGTCCAGGAGGTTGGCAGCGTTTTCAGGGGCGAACTGCGCTGGATGTTCGGTCCCTATCCGGCGCTGATCCCCGATAGCGGCTGGCCGTCCGTCGGCATCCTCGATGCCCTCTGTCGCGGTATGCGCGGCCGCAGCGACTGGACGGAGAGCGAGAAGCTGTTCGTCGCCGGTGCGGCGGCCCATCTCGGCGAGCTTATCCACACCTGCTGGGGAGCGTTCGCCGCCGACGTTAGGGTCGAGCACCTAGACAGCATCGTCTGTTCCGCTGTCGGTTCCGACGGTTCCACCTACCGCCTGCCTCTGGAGAACGCGATCCTCGCGACGCTCCGCGAACCGAACTTGCCGCAGCAACTGCCGGCCCAGTTGCCTTACTGTCCTGCCAGCGGCAGACACGCGCTCGAGCTGTTCGGACTCGCCGCCTGTCTCGGTATCAGCGCATTCGGAGAGGGTCGCTGGCCGGAATTGCGAGCTGAGGACCTAACCGATCGCGTTGACCTGGTGATACCTATCCTCGCGCAGCAGTGTGCTGAACACTACGAGCGACTGCATCCCGAGGAGCATCTGGGTCAGAAGTCGGACCTTTACATCCGACTCATCTGGCCGCTGACGATGTGCGACGGCGTGCGTGCCTACGAGGAGGCGGGCGCCAACCTGCTCGCCTATCTGGACGGCGCGCTGGCCGTCATCCGGGGGGCGCTTCCCTTGCTCAGGAACCTGGCGCGATTCCCCTCGGGCACCGTGAGAGGTGCGGCCCTCACGTGTCTGATCCTCGACGAGCGGGTCCCGGTATCCGGCGAGCTGTTGGAGATCGCTGCAGATCATTTCCATGGGCGCGCGCCGGCGTTTCGAGAAGCTGCGGTCAGCCTGGCCGCCGAGCGGGGTCGCAACATCGATTGGCTGCGAGGGGGTGCGAACCCCGAAGCACGCTTCCGCTACGAGCGCCAACTTTCCTTGCTCCCGCTCGTGCACCTCCCGTTCGAGGCCTGTGTCGATCCGCGTAACCAGGAACTGGCTAGCGCTTTGGTCACGCTGAAGGCGGAGGACGCGGCTCGGATCATCGAGGGGCGACTGGCGAGTGGCGATCGGCAGCCGAAGTTGCTGTTCCAGCAGGCGATGCTCTGGCGTTGGCTTGGTGAGCTGGAGGAAGCGGAGTCTCTGCTAGAGGAAATCGTTCGCGTTCATCCCGAAGGTTTGGATGCCGATTTCTATCTGGAAGCCGGGGTCGGCGCACTGGCCCTCGGGCGCCTCGACGATGCCATCACGCGCCTGGAGCGGGCGTTGGCGATGGGGAACAAACGCTTTCAGGTCGCATCTATCCTCGGTCATGCCTACGCCCGGGCCGGTCGCCGAGAAGAGGCGGTGGCCGCGTTCGGCGAAGCCATCGCCCGAGGCCATCTGCCCTCCGACGTCCTCGTCAGTCGCGCGGATGTCCAGCGTGAGATGGGTGAGCAGGAAGGCTACTCCCGAGACCTGGCTGCGGCCGCCGCCGTCTACCCGTTCAATCCCCGTGTCGTCGAGCGGGTGATGGCCGGCTACGTGGAGGCGTAACGAGCCCATCCGCAGGGTTCTCGAAAAAAGTGTCCCAGATTACGATTCTACGACGCGCGCGGTGCCCGTTGCCCTCGGGATCGCGCCGCACTATCCTGAATGTGCCTAATAAACGACAACGACTATAAGGCGGAGCAGTGTCGCAGCAGCAACTCACATCCAGCAGGAGGGGTGTCATGAGAGTAGCGCGACTCGCCCTGGTAGTGGTGCTCGTACCATGCCTGGGCCTCATCTCGTGTGCCGATCAGGCAGGTGAAGAGGCTCAGACGATGGAGATGTCGATGGCCGTCGACCTGGAGGCGCTGGGTGCAGCCATCGCGGAGATGAATGTGGCATGGACCGCAGCGTTCCAGGGCGGTGATGCCGCAGCGCTGGCGGCCCTGTACACGGATGACGCGGCGCGGATGGCGCCGAACGAGGAAACGGTCCGTGGTCGTGCGGTGATCGAGCAGATCTTCACCGAGATGTTCGCCACAACGAGCGCCAGGACGATCGACATCAACACGACCGACTACGGCGCCGGCGGGAACGTAGCGTACGCGATCGGCACGTATTCGTTCAGCTACGAGATGGAGGGTGCGACGAAGACCGACGAGGGCAAGTTCCTGACCGTTTCGGAGTTGACCGACGACGGTTGGAGGATCACCGCCCACTCGTGGAGCAGCAACCTGCCGCTGGAATAACAGGCTGGCGGTTCGGATTGTATAGGATGAGGGCTCCGCGGCGACCTGCTCGCGGGGCCCTCAACGCTAGAAGGCGCGGGCAGCCGCGATGGCGTCGGGCACGGTGAGCATGCCGCCGTAGAGGGCGCTACCGATGATGCAACCGGCAGCCCCGGTGTCGCGGATTCTGATCACGTCGTCGAGTGTGGCGACGCCGCGGCCACTGATTACGAGGAACCCCGCAGAGACCATGCGCGCCGCCAGCTCCTGGCTGGGTCCGCTCAGGATGCCGTCGCGTGTCACATCGGTGCAGACCACCCAGCGAACGCCGATCGTGCTGAGATTGGTCATCACCTGGTCGATGCCGGAGTTCGCTTCCGACTCGCGCCCCTCGAT
>JBDHHZ010000300.1:0-4396 GCA_039589115.1 Gemmatimonadota bacterium
GAGGTTGCTCTGCAGCGCCGCCGCTTTCGCCGCCTCGATGCCGCGATAGATCGTCGATGTCCAGATCTCGGTGAAGGCACCCGCCCAGCCGAGCAGCGCCAGCACCAGCAACACGCCAAACGCCGACCACAGATACCGGCTCACCACACGCGACGTATCGGCCCAATCCTCTCCCTCTTCCCTTTCACGCAGCGATTCCAGCCCCAACGCGGCCGCCGTGATCACAGCGATCGCGAAGATGAACATGATGCTGCTGGGCGCGCGAAATAGCTTGACCCCTGGCACCAACAGATAGAACAGCCAGAACAGCGGCGTCGTCGCGCCCAGCGCATAGATCAGGCTCACCCCCGCCATGCCGGCGAACAGCCACGCTTCGCCGCGCCGGCGGCGGCTCAGAAACGCCAGAGGCAGCAGCAGCAAGGGGATGAAGCCAGCGTACTCGAGATTCAACTTGAAAGCGTTCCGGCCCCAGTACGTGTTCACCGTGCCTTCACGCGTCTGGATGTTCGCGCCGACGAACTCGGGCACTACGAGCGAGAAGGCTTCCTCCGGGTGCAGCGACCACGAGGTCGAGTAGGCATACCCTCTCTCCTCCTCGGCATCGGTGGTCTTCTCGACCCGCTGGGAGTACTTGGTCAGGTAGCGCAGCGGCGTCCATATCTGCACCGCACCGATCGCTACAGCGCCTACGATGCCGGCCAGCGCCAGCGCACCGAAGCGGCCCAGTACCGTGGCCTTGGGCTCACCGCTCCGATGCGCCTGGACCAGGCGGAACACCGCCAGCACGACGATCGCCCAGGTCACGAAGTAGGCGAGCTGCATGTGGGCGGTGAGGATGAGCAGCGCGACGACGGCGGCCAGCGTGGCGAAGCGCCATGCGCCGCCGCGCGTGATCGCCCAATCGGTGACCCAAAGGGCCAGCGGCGTCAGCGCGGTGACGAAGAGCTTACCATCGTGACCCGGGTACACCAGGCTGACGAGCACCGGGGCCAGCATGTAAGCGACCCCGCCGAAAGTCGCTATCGGCCGGCTGACCTTCAGGTGACGCAGCCAGTGGTAGGTGAAGACGCCGGCCAGGAACACGTGGAGGACGATCTTCCAGCCCATGGCCCTGTGAACCGGCATCATGAACTTCAGAACCGTGGTGGGATAGAAGATGTCGCCGTGCATCGCATCGACGAACGGCAAGCCACCGAATATGTACGGGTTCCACAACGGGAAGGTGTGAGCGCCGCGAACCATCTCGGCGTACCAGTGCCGCGCATAGTAGCCGAGCGCGGCGACATCGGTACCGAACAGCATGTCCTTCGAGATGATGAACTCTCGAAATACGTAGATGGTCAGCAACCCGAAAACGACATACGGCGCCCAACCCGGCAGCCAACTCGACTCTCCGTTGCCGGCTGACCACGAGCCCTCCGTCTGCACCCTCGCCTTACGGTCTTTGCGCTTACGCTTCATCTAGCAGCTCGCTGTAGATTTCAATGTGGCGCCCTACCATACGCTTCATGCTCCAATTCGCCACTACCCGGCGCCTCCCCTCCAGGCCCAGCTCGGCCAGGTCGGACCGTTGCAGCAACGAGACCACCGTCTCGGCCAGCGCCTGCGGATCGGCCGGCGGGAACAGCGCCCCCACCTCCGAGTCGATGATTTCCGGCAACCCGCCAACCGCCGAGGCTGCCACGGGGGTAGCGCAGGACATGGCCTCCAGACCTGCGATAGAAGTCGCTTCCATCAGAGACGGTATCACAGCCAGATCGGCATCCCCCAATAACTTCGGCATCTCCGCGTTCGAGCGAGCGCCCATGAACTCGATCTGCCCCGCCACGCCCAACTCCGACGCCAGCTCGCTCAGCTGGCCACGCTCGGGCCCGTCGCCCACGATCCGTGCTTCCACGTCCACCTGCTGGGCGATGTGTGGCATGGCGCGAACGAAATACTCTACGCCGTTCTTGGGGAAAAGCCGTCGCGGAACGATAATGCGCCGCCGCCCCCCAGTCACCCGCGGGTCGCGCTGCACGAAACGATCGGTGTCCACCGCGTTGGTCATGACCTCCGATCGCGGATGAGGGTAGATGTCGAGAGCGACATCTCTGATCTCGGCACTGGTCGCCAGCAGGTAGTCCGCCGCCTCGATGATCCGCCTGAATATCGTTCGCCAGGCCCGCTTCCCCGACCGCATCAAGAAGTGCGACGTGTGCAGGGTGAGCACGAGGGGGCGCCGCCGGCGCCGCCCTCTCACCATGTGAGGTACCGCGCAGGCGAACGTATGGGCGTGGAAGACGTCGGCCGCGGCCGCCAGTCTCCCGTGCAGCGGCGTACTCGCAGCAACATGTGCCACCCACCCGGCCGGTGACTTCCCGGGCATCCAGACCCTGTGGATGTTGACGCCACCGACCTGCTCGCTGCGCGCCAGACCTGCTTGCGAGCGCGAGGTCAGCATGTCCACGTGGTGGCCGCGTTCAGCTAGACCCTCGCCCAAACCCGCCACGTGGCTCTCGAGACCGCCGACCTCCGGCGGATAGTAGAGGCACTGCAGCAGGACCCTCAGATCCAGTCCTCCGTCTGCCGGGGTACGCCGCTCAGCTCGTGTAAGAGTAAATCCGCGATCCGTTCCCCAGCGTGCCCATCCCCGTAAGGGTTACGGGCCTGGGCCATCACGGCGCGCGCCCGCGGATCGGACAGCAGTTCCCCGCCCCGCGCTATGATCTTCGTCCCCGAAGTGCCCAGCAGTTCCGCCACACCAGCCTCTACTCCCTCGGGCCGTTCCGTCACACCCCGTAGAACCAGAACCGGCACGCCGAACGTGGGTGCCTCCTCCTGTATCCCTCCTGAATCGGTGAAGACCAACCAGGAACGCGACAGTACGTGCACCAGATCCGAATATGACAGCGGCTCGAGCAACCGGAAGTTCGGCACATCGGATAGGATGCCTTTGGCCGGGCCCTGCACCTTCGGGTTCGGATGTACCGGGTAGATGAACTCGTGGTCCGGGTGTGCCTGCGCCAGCTCGCGTAACGCCCTTAGGATCTCCTTGATCGGCTCTCCGAACGACTCGCGTCGATGTACCGTGACCAGGACGATGCGGCGATCCGTGGCGAGAACTTTCTCCAGTTCCAGGTCCTCGACGGGACGCTCCGTGGCGTTCAGCGCCCGCACCGCATCGATCACCGTGTTACCCGTCACGTGCACTCGTTCGTCGGGCACGCCCTCGGCCAGCAGGTTCTGGCGTGCGCCGGGCGTCGGCGCGAAGTAGTAGTCCGACATCACGTCCGTCAGACGGCGAAACACTTCCTCGGGGAACGGCGCCCATTTGTCTCGCGACCGCAGCCCCGCCTCGACATGCGCGACCTGGATACGCTCGAAGAACCCGGCCAGCGCACCGTAGAAGACGCTTGCGGTGTCCCCCTCGACGACCACGACATCGGGCTTCAACGTCTGCAACAGCATCCGCAGCCTTCCCAGGCACTCGATGCCTATGTCGTAGAGGTCCTGGTCCGGCCGCATGATCTCCAGATCGTCCTCTATCGTCATCTCCAGACTGACCAAGGCGCCGCGCAGCAACGCGTCGTGCTGACCCGTGGAGACGACGCGAACGTCCACTTCCTCCTCGCGGGCCTCCAAAGCGCGTGCCACGGGTGCCAGCTTGATCGCCTCTGGACGCGTGCCGAAGAGAATGAGAATTCGCGGAACCCGTCCCACCCTAACCTCCCCTTCCTTGCTCCGTGCCCGTGACGGAGCGACGATACTTCAGCAGGTAAGCCGGCGCGGAGGCTTCCCCAATCGTCTGCTCCAACTCGAATCGCTCCGGCACGCTGCGAATGACGGGGACGAGGTAACGGTAGGTCGTTCCGGCCACATTGGTTACCAGAACGTAATCAGCCCGAATGTCGTCGAAGAACGACAACATCTCCTCGTCCTCCGTCGTGAACGGATAGACGTCGCCCCGGCGGCCGGAGAAGTAGTAGAATAGTCGCGGTTTGCGATTCACGACTATCGCGTCCTCGCGAGTATTCTCCCTCACCCAGTACGCGCTTTGTAGTACCGCATGCAGTTCCGGCTGAAGCCCACGGCTCGCACATGATCGGGAATCGTCAAGACTACGAGCAGCGCACCGAGGACCGGCAGAGCCCATGCGCGCCGCTCGGTTTTTAGGAAATCGAAGCACCACAGTACTCCGGCGGCCGCATGCAGCAGAAGTATGGGCAGCAAAGGCAACAAAAAGCGTCTGTCGGTCCAGACCTGCGGCCACAGCAAGATCAACGCGACGTACAGCGCCGTGAAGCATTCGAGTGGCCGTACCTTGCGGATATCCCGCACCCAGGCGATCAGAGCCAGCGCGATCAGGCACAGAGCGACCAGCAAGACGACAAGGCTCACGCCCCCGCCCGGTGCT
>JBDHHZ010000301.1:0-4028 GCA_039589115.1 Gemmatimonadota bacterium
CCGCGCGGGCCCCGCACGTTCCGGTTCTCGATGCTCCCGAGCCTTGCGGTAGCGGCCGCCATGCCTGCAGGTGTGGAGACACGGATCATCGACGAGAACGTGGAGCCGGTCGACTTCGACACCGACGCCGACCTGATCGGTATCTCGTTCATGACGTTCCTCGCGCCGCGCGCCTACGAGATCGCCGCCCGATTCCGCCAGCGAGGGAAGACGGTGATATTCGGCGGCTACCATCCGACGTTCATGCCGCAGGAAGCCATCCAGCACTGCGACGCCGTGTGCATCGGCGAGGCCGAGTACAACGCCCCGCGCATGATCGAGGACTTTCGCGCCGGCCGCCTCGAGCCCTTCTATCGGAGCCGGTTGGTGGACCTGGCCGACCTGCGGATGCCGCCGCGTAACATGCTGCAGCGCGGACGGTATCTGACGCCGAACGTACTCCAGGCGACCCGCGGCTGCCCGTATCGCTGCAAGTTCTGCTCGATCGCCGCATTCCACCGCTACCAGATCCGCACCCGGCCGGTCGAGGCGGTGGTCGAGGAACTGCGCGGCCTGGGGCGCCAGGTCGTCTTCATGGATGACAACATCATCGGCGATCGCGAGTTCGCGCTGCAGCTGTTCGAGGCCATGATCCCGCTCGACAAGCGCTGGTACAGCCAGTGTGGCATCCACATCGCCGAGGATGAGGAGCTTCTGAGGCTCGCGGTGCGCAGCGGCTGCGGTGGCCTGTTCGTCGGTCTGGAGTCGCTCTCGCAGGAGAGCCTCAGCGACTGGAGCAAGGGCCCCAACCGGTCGCAGGACTACGTGCGGCAGGTCCGGCGGCTGCACGACGCGGGGATCGCCGTGTTCGCCGGCTTCGTGTTCGGTAGCGACGGCGACACCCCGGACGTGTTTCGAAAGACGCTCGAGTTCCTGGACGAGGCAGACATCGACGCGCTGCAGGCCACGCGGCTCACTCCGTTCCCGGGCACGCCCCTGTTCGACGAGATGGACGGGGAGGGACGGGTCTTCGACACAGACTGGGGCCACTACGACTTCGGCCACGTCGTGTTCGAGCCGATGAGTATGAGCGTCGAGACGCTCGACCTCGGCGTCGCATGGATCTCGAGTCAGTTCTACTCGCGGAAGCGGGTGGCGCGGCGCTTCCGTCGGGAGCTCTCATACCTCCCGCTGGAGTCGATCGTGCGCGGCACCGCGCCGCTGAACCTCGGCTACCGGATCCGCTTCACCCGGAACGGGACGTTCGAGAAGGGGGCGAGGTTCGCGCCGCCGACCGGTGCAGCAGCGGCATCTGTTGCTGCAAAGCTGGCCTCATCCAATATTGTCTGACCCGGGAGATTCTCAGATCTGGGCAGCCTAGCCCCACTGCGGAGGTCTGATCCATGCTGCTTGCCACAATTCCAGCTTCCCCTGAAGCTGGCTCGCTAGCGAAGCGAGCCGAGCGTCCAGAGCGGCGCATTCCTGCACACCGTCAAATCCATACATCGGGTGTGTCATGACTCAAGAGATGCGAGCCGATTACTGCATCGCCGGTGGCGGCATCGCAGGCGTGATACTCGCCAGTAAGCTCGCCGCGTCCGGGAAGAGGATCGCGATCTTGGAGCACGGCACGCGGTTCACGGAGGCGGACCGTGCCGAGATGCTGCGGCGCGGTGTGGAGACGCTGAACGACTACGCCGATTACAACGACGATGCGGATGAGTCCGCGACGACGGCTCACAGCTCCGCGGCCACCGAGGGTCAGGTCATCGAATGGGCTCACCAGAGATTGTTTGGTCTCGGAGGCACGGCGCTCCATTTCGAAGGCATCATGGCTCGGCCGCGCGAAGACGATCTTCGGGTCAGGACCCTCTACGGTTACGGCCGCGACTGGCCGATCGCGTACGACGAGCTGGAGCCGTGGCTTCTTAGGGCCGAACATGAGATCGGAGTCGCGGGCGGCGAGGATAATCCGTACGCATCGCCCAGGTCCGGCCCGTTCCCGATGCCTGCGCACGAGCTCTCCTATTTCGACAGAGAGATCATGGTGCCGGCGATGCAGGCACTGGGCATAGCCGGTCACTCGTGCCCGCGAGCGATAGCCTCGGTACCGTATCGTGGGCGATCCGAATGCCTGGCTTGCCGTGCCTGCAAGTTCTGTCCCTCGGGAGCACGGTACTCACCGGATCGGGTTCACGTGCCGATGCTGGAAGAGCATCCCAACGTCTCGATCCTCGAGAACGTGAGCCTCAGGCGACTCGAGACGAGTGCGCGGGGAGACCGGATCATCGCCGCGCACGCCGTTCGCTCCGAGGACGAAACGCCGCTGGTCGTACGGGCCGACCGCTTTGTCGTTGCGATGGGCGGTGTCGAAACGCCGCGCATGCTCATGCTCTCCGCAGACGGCGGAGCTCACCGGGCCGGCCTCGGGAACATGGGGGGACAGCTGGGCCGCTGGTTCAGCGATCATCTGAATCCATACGTCACCTTCGACGTCGGTCGGCCTGTAGGAAGCCGGCTCGGTTTCGAGACGATGATCTCCGACCACTTCCGTGCTAATGGCGACCGGCGCGAAACGCCGTCCTTCATAATGTTCGTTGCGCCGGCGATGGACTGGTTTCCTATAGGGATTGAAGCGACGACATGGTCGACCCGGGACGATGTCCTGTCTCTGGCCGAGCTTCGCGGTTCGCTTCCAGGGTTCGCTACGATGGCCACCATGACCGAGATGGAAGGGCAGGGAGTGCTCGAGCTCGACGACAGCGCTCGTGATTCGTTCGGGTCGCCGCTCGCCAAGATCACTCTGACGGCGACCGAGTGGGATCGCCGGGCGCCCGCTGTGCTGGGCGAGCTGGCGCCACAGCTGGCGGAAGCGATGGGCGCGAAGAATGTCTCGGGAGTCTCGGACTTCTACCCCGGCTATCACCCGTCCGGCGGCACGGCGATGGCGAGCTCGCCGGACGACGGCGTCTGCGATCCGAACCTGCAGGTGTTCGGACTCGACAACCTCTTCGTCGTCAGCAATTCCGTCTTCCCGCACATGGGAGCGAACCCGCCGACTCTTACGATCGCGGCTCTGGCTCTACGACTGGCGGCACACCTGGAAGGGGGGTCAGCATGATGAAAGGTGACGATCTGGATCGCCGCGAGTTCGTCATGATGCTGATGGCGCTGTCGGCGGGATTCGCTATCGGTTGCGACACGGACGAACGTGGCTCCGCCGTGGAGACCCAGCTCAGTCCCGATGAGGAATCGCTGAAACGCCTCGTGCTCGCACTCGGGCCCTGGCCCGAAGCCGAGAATAGAAGGGCCGAGGACTTCGCGAACCGCTTCGTCAAATACGCCGGCGGCTTCTACCTACCCGAGTCGGCTGAGACCATCCAGGGCTTGGCCGGTCTCCTCCCGGCCGGGGCCATGGCCCTTGAGGAGATCGATCTAAAGGACCTGTCGGCCGAAGAGCGAGGGGTATTGATCCAGCTCACACAACAGCTATACAGTTTCATCGAGGTGAGATTCTACGTCGCTGACGAGCCGCAGTGGGGCGTATGCCTGGGCGACAGGACGCGCTATACTCAGGCACCCGCGTGACTCGGTGTGGCAGTAGGCGGTATGCGGTAGACGGTGGGAGGAGGGAAGGTTGAGAATGGAAGCCGACGAACTACGCGAGATCATGGACTTCCTGCGGCAGCGGGTCCAGCTCGAGGCCGGAGACGAGTCTGACCCGGTGGTAGTGCTATTCGACGCACCTTCGGCGGCCGACATGGCGGCGGCCGGTCTCAACCCGGAGGGCAGCGAGATGATTTTGGCCTCGCCCTGGTGGGACGAGATGGTGACCGACGTGGTGGAGACGCCGGAGATGTGCGAGCCGGAGGATTCGCCGGAACAGGTGCTTGCCTACGCCAGAGATGTAGTGTCGGAGTACATCCGCAAACGCGCCGCGCTGTGACGGAGCGCGGCTTGGGCCGCGTTACTTCTTCTAGGGCACCGCCATCCAGTAGTCACGGAACACGACCGTGGATAGGAAGTACCCGAGCGGGACGTTGATCGCC
>JBDHHZ010000302.1:0-4121 GCA_039589115.1 Gemmatimonadota bacterium
ACGAACCAGCGCGCGGCGCGCTCAGACCCTGGGCGCGCCAGTGCCAGGGCGGTGCCGCTGGCACCGAAACCGAGCATGGCGACGCCGATCGCCATATAGGCGAAGTGGTGGAACTGCTCTATGGCGAAGACCCTGACGAGGAGAATCTCGAAGGCGAGCGTGCTGGCCGATAGAAGCGCCACAGCCAGCGGGCGGGCGGTCCGGGTCACACGACTCAGCGGAGCCCCTTCAGCATCGGCACGAAGCGCACCGGGAGCACGTTGCGCGTCCGCACATCCTCCTCCGATCGCTTCTCGAGCATCGAACGGAGCCTCCTCGCTCCAGCCGTAGTGACCATCGGCGTGGCGAACGGTCGCGCCTCCGTAGCCGAGCCGCTCGAGTCGCTCTCGCGCTCTCGTCGCCAGATCCTCGAATATCTCCACCGTGTACACCTCGCAACCGATCGCCGCCAGCACCGCGGCCTGGTATCCCGAACCGGTCCCTACTTCCAGCACTTTCATCCCCGGCTCGGCCTCGAGTATCTCCGTCATGAACGCGACGATGTACGGCTGGGAGATCGTTTGGCCGAGACCGATGGGCACTGGGTAGTCTCCATACGCCCGATTCAGGTGTTCCGCTGGGACGAACTCGTGGCGCGGAACGGCGCGCATCGCTGCCAGCGTATTTGAATCGCGTACGCCGTAGTCCTCGATCAGCCGCACCATCGCTTCGCGCTGATCCTCATAACGATCGCGCTCCTGCGCCGTCACCGCGCCGGCGGTGACGAGCAGAAGCGCCTGTGCTAGTACTGCGGCTGTGTACGACTTCATGATGACTCGGTCCGCGTGAGTCCCTCTCAGACAACTTCCCACACGCCGGAGCCGCCAGTCAACCCTTCGAGCTCTCAGTCCCCCACCGCTGTGGCGACCCGCTCCAGCGCCGGCGCGCGACCGACATGCTCTTTCAGGTCGATCGCCATCTGGCGACGCGGCGACTCCGACTCCAGTTCCGCGTAGTACTCGCCGCGATCGATCAGCTCGCCGAGCAGGACGACAGCGATCACATGGAGATGGAACCGCCCGATATCGGTTGACCAGAGCGCCAATGGTAGAAGCAGGCCGATCCCCAGTCGGACGACCGAGGTCAGCGGCCGAGCGCTACGATCGGCGGAAACGAAGCCCAGCTTCCTCACGACGTAGAGCGTCCCTTTCGCGAGCCCCAGAATCCCCGCGAGCGGGCCGCTGCTGGCGAAGACACCTGTCAAAAAGAGGCCCGTCCACAACACGCTGGCGCTGTGACGGTAGGCCGGCGGCGATGCCTTGAGCACGCTGTAGACCTGGTCGGCGCAGAAGAGTCCTGCGAATCCGACGAGGGCCGCCAACATGCCAAGCGGGAGGGACTGCGGCGCTAGCCACAGATAGACGGCCGATATCGCAAAGAAGCCCGAGGTCGTCACGACCTCCCGGCTCATCCACGATCGCTTGACGTTCAGGATCACACGGTAGGCCCGGCTGACCTTCCCCAGATGGAGCGCACCCAGCGCCACAGTCAGTGCCGCACCCTCCACGAAGTAGCCGGGGTCGACCGGCACGGCCGCTATCAGTACAGCCGAGACCAGCGCAACGAGCACCGCGGTCAGACTGGTAAAAGCCATCAACGTCCATTCCGACCTGAGCGACACACCGCTCGTCGGCGATTCGGCCGGCGCGATATGGGGATCGGCGACGGCGGGAGTCGTCATGACCGGCAGCTCGCGTCCCGCCTTGAACGGCCTGATCACGATCCGCGGACCCAGGTCGCTGACCGGAAAGCCGTCGATCTCAGCCTGCAGTTCCTTCTCCGGAACGTTCCCGAAGTCCAGCGCGCCCGTCGGACACAGCGACGCACAGGACGGCATGAGGCCCTGTTCCAGCCTGTGCACGCAGAACGTGCACTTGCTCGTCACGCCGCGGTGCGGGACGAAGACGGGTGCATCGTACGGGCACGCCCAGGCGCAGTACTTACAGCCGATACACTTGTCCTCGTTCAGCAGCACTGCACCGGTCACATCATCACGGGAATAGGCGAGCGCCGGGCAGGCGTACATACAGGCCGGCTCGTCGCAATGATTGCAGGCCAGCGACAGGTGATAGGCGCGTGTGCCGGCTACCTTCGTGCGATTGAACGTGTCGATGCGTCGCCAGCTGAATTCGGGCTCCAGCTCGTTCTCGATTCCGCAGGCCAGCCGGCAAGCGTGGCATCCGGTGCAGCGGTTCGGGTCGAAGATGAAGGCGTTAGGCACGACGCACCTCGACCCGGGCTTCGTGGAACGCAGCGCCGTACCCCATATCTGTCTCGCGGGCGGCCGAGCAGAAGTTCACCGTGCCACCCTCGCTGATCCACCAGCCGTTGGTCACGCAAACACAGCCCGACTTGAGCCCGTTGTTGAGCCGAGCTTCCAGCTCCAGCTCGCCGCGCTCGTTGAAGACGTTCACCCAATCGCCGTCGGCGATGCCGCGCCGCGCCGCGTCTTCAGGATGGATGTAGACCAGCGGCTCCTCGCTGAACTGCCGGATCATACGCAGGTTGTTGAACTGCGAATGGATGCGGTTCTTGGTGTTCGGCGTCAGCAGGTAGAGCGGGTAGGCCTCGGGATCAGGCGCGTCACGGCGCAGCGATTCGAACGACTCGCTGTAGACCGGCAGCGCATCGAGACCCCAGCGCTCCACCGCCTCCGCCGACTCCAGTTCGATCTTGCCCGACGGAGTCGGGAAGGCGAAGTCGGAGAACGCCACCTCCTGCGAGCCGGGCGCCAGTAGCGGGCCCTCTCGCAAGCGATCGAGCGTCAGCTCCGGGAACGGCTCCATCTCGCGCTCGAGGAAGGCCTCGACCTCATCGTCGGTCACCGGGAAGACGCCGGCGTCCTCCGCTTCGGCAAGACCGAGCCGCGCCGCCAGCAACTTGTAGATCTCCGATTCCGGCTTCACTTCGCCGGGCACCTCGATCACCTTCTGCTTGAGTTGGATGTAGGCGTGCCAGTAGGCGCCGATGACGTCCGACTGCTCGAACATCGTCTTGGCCGGTAGCACGATGTCCGCCTCGCGCGCCGTGTCGGTCAGGAACTGCTCGACCACCACACGGAAATCGAGAGCGCGGAACGCCTCCAGCACCGTGTTGGTCTCCGGATTCTGCGTGACCGGGTTGCCGCGCTCCACCCACGCCATCTTCAGGGGCGGATCGTTCGTCGCCAGCATGTCGGGCCCGAGCCGCGCCGTGGAGATGGAGACGCGAACGATCCCGTCCGGCACCTTTGGCGGGTAGAAGGCGATCGGGTCGCGCACCTTCTCGAAGATGTGGCTGGCCAGGTTCGCGTACACCCAACCGGCGCCCGGCCGCCCGATGTTGCCGGTGACGGCGAGCAGCGCCAGCATCGCGCGCATCGTCTGGCCGCTATTGGTGAAACGCTGCATACCGTAGCCGGGGCTCACGGTTACCGGCTTGACGGCCCCGAAGTACTCCGCCAGTTCCTCGATGTACCGTTCGGGAACGTCTGTGATCTCCGCCGCCCAGGACGGCGAGCAGTCCTCCACCATCGCGGCGAACGCCGGATAACCCAGCACGTATCGCTCGATGAATCCGTGATCGATCTGGTCTCGCTTGACCAGCAGGTGCGCGACGGCCAGCGCCAGCGCGCCGTCGGTGCCCGGGCGCGGCTGGATCAACAGCGAGGCACGATCCGCCGTCTCGGTCCGCCGCGGATCGATCACGACCAGCTTCGCACCTTCGTCCAGCGCCTGGTCGATGAAAGTCATCTGGTGGATGTTGGTCTCGGCGGCGTTCTTCCCCCAGAGCACGATCAGCTTCGCCTTGGCGATGTCCCAGGGCGCGCTATGCACGTTGTCGCCCAACGTGAGGCGCGTCGCCTCCAGGCCGGCCGGCCAGCACAGGTCGCCGTACGTCGCCGTGATGCCACCGTAGAGCCGCCAGAAACGCCTGCCGACGATGTTCATCAGGCCCTTGGTGCCGCTGCCGCTGTAGTAGAGAACGCTCTGGGGCCCGGGGTCCGATCTCAGGGCGATCAGCTTCTCGGCGATCGTATCGAGCGCTTCGTCCCAGGAGATGCGCTCGAATTCCCCGCTTTCCGGAACGCGCCTCAGCGGGTG
>JBDHHZ010000303.1:0-4010 GCA_039589115.1 Gemmatimonadota bacterium
TGGCGTAGCGGATGTCCAGCTCGATCGTCGGGTCTAGGGCGGCCACCTCGACGAGATCCGGCCCCCGGAGCTCGCCTTCCTCGATCGGTGGCGTGCCCGCCAATGCTTCGCTTCGCAACTCGTCCACGGGCCGCACCGGATCGATGCGGAACGTCTCACCTTGTCCGGGACCGACTGTGCGTCGCTCGAATACGACGCTCGCCGCCTCTACCTCGGTCGCTCGGCCATTCTCGTCGCGGCCGAACACGAGCTGCTCGCCGTGGTACAGCCCCCAGTTGGGGAAGTTGAACACGTCACCGCTCACTTCCTCCAGCGGATACAGGAAGAACCACTCGATCAGCGCCTGTAGTTGCCCGTCTTTTTCGAGAATGAACAGCGTGTTGTGGTCCCAGCCGTACTCGCCGATCAGACCTTCCCAGCGCTCCGGGACCGGGGCAGGCCGGTCCACGACGCTGAGGGTCACCGTATCGCGGCCGATCAGTAGCTTCTCATCTTCGAGCGGCAGGATGGAGCCGCCTTGGTCCAGAACACCGTCAACGACAAGCGAGTCACCGCGCGAGCCCAGCTCGAACGCGATGCCGCCGCGAGTCAGCAGGCCGTACAGCCCGCCGCCCCACTCGAGGAGGTCGATCCCGGCATCGCCGATCGTGTAACGTCCGGCGAGCGTACGGGCGGTCTCTAGCGGAATGGGAGTCGAACGTGCGGACGCAGGCAGCGGCTCGCCACCTCGCACGGCCAACATCATGCGCAGCGCCTGGTCGGCTATGAGATCGGTTATCGCGTTGGCGCCGTCCCGGGTGGTGACGACCACGACGCCGAGCTTCTCGTCTGGAAGGAAGGCGAGCTCGGTGGCGAAGCCGTATATGGCGCCGCCGTGGCCGATGCGGCGATGTTCGTCCAGCGTTCCGATGGAGAAGCCGAGGCCGATGCCCCTGGTCGCGTCAGGTGCTGCGAACTGCGGCGTCCACATGCTATCGAGCGTCTCGGAGTCCAGGATGCGTGCGTCATCTCTTACCCCGCCGGCGAACAGAGCGCTCAGGAAACCGCCAAGGTCGACCACCGTCGAGTACATGCTCCCGGCCGGCGACATCCCCATCTCGAATGTGGGCGCTTCATTGATCCTCCCGTCGTATGCCCACATATAGGCGGTCGCCAGATCATCGATCAGGTCCGGCTCCGGCTCGAAGGCGCTCTCCGTCATCCCCAGCGGTACGAGCACGGCGCGCTTCACATACTCGGCAAAAGGGATGCCCTGCGTGTGCTCGAGCGTGTACCCGACCACGCCGACGCCGGCGTTCGAGTACTTGATTCGAGCTTCTGGCTCGTACACCAACTGGGTGGCGTTGAGGCTCGCTACCGTGGCGGCGAGCGATGGCTCGGTATCGTCGAAGTAGTTGCCTACCGGCGGCTCGCGCACGAGATCCGAACGGTGCGACATGAGCTGTCGGAGCGTGATGGGTGTGTCGAACGTGTTCCGAGGAGCGAAGTCCGGGAGGTACTGTGTGACCGGCGCATCGAGATCGAGCTCGCCGTCCTCCACCAGCTGCATCACAGCGATGTCGGTGAACAGCTTCGACACTGAACCGACGCGGTAGACCGTCCGAGCGGTCGCCCGGACGCTATCGTCGGGGTCACTGTACCCAAAGCCCTGCGCCCACACGATCTCCTGGTCGTCGACGACCGCGATGGAGAGCGCCGGGAGCTCTTTTGTTTCCAGCTGCCACTCGATCAGCGACTCGAGCTGCTGAACGGCGGCGACGTAGTCGGGGCGGGCGGCAATGTTTTTGGGCTCGGCGCTGCAGGAGACGATCGCGCAGAGCGGGAGGGCCAGTGCGAAGTAGAACCGCATAACAGCGCGGCCAGGGGTCCGGTGAGCTCGACGCATTTTCGCCTCCGTCGGCGAGCCGATCGATTCGGCGGCTCTTGGTCTAGGTCTATTGATGTCGTGAGCCTAAAGGTGGGGGCGTGGGACCGCCCCGCGCCAGCTGGGCTCTCCAATGGGCGCGCCCGCCGCAGTGTGCCGCTTGCTCCGGAGTAGTCGGAGCGGCATCATGGACCTCGAACGAGGATGCTCATGACACGCGAGCCCCGGAAACTAGCCAGCGAGATCGAGGGACGGCTGAGACCGCTCAAGGACGTTGACGCCGTCGAACGGGCGCGGCTCATCTTTGCGCTCCTCTGGCTGCTTCCGGCGAGTCTCATCATCGGCGCGATGGTGACGCACGCCGCCGCGAAGATCCTCGGCCTGAGTCCGGGGATGGCGCTGCTCGTCGGCTTCGTCCTCGGGTTCTGCGGTCCGACCCTCGTCTTCTTGTTCTTCTACGAGTACGTCATCGGTGGGTCGGCGATCTTCCTGGGCAAGTACTTCTCCGACGGCTCTGCTCCTCAGGCCGCCCCGTGGCGTGGGCAGGCGCTCTCGGCGAAGGGCGATCACGCGGAGGCGGTGAAGGCGTTCGAGGAGGAGGCGGAGCTCTATCCGGACGATCCCAGCCCCTGCTTGTGGGCGGCCGCCGTCTTGGTCGGAGAGCTGGACGACCCGGAGGCGGCGATCGTCTGGTACCAACGGGCGCACCGCGCCGCCGAGATATCTCCCGAGACTGATGCCTACGTGTCAATGCGTCTGGCGGAGCTTTACGAGTCGACCGGCTCGGAGCGGCAGGCGACGGTCGAATTGCGGCGGCTACTCGAGAAACACCCTGAGTCCGAGTACGCCACTCGCGCGCGCAGCTGGCTCGCCGGCCTCAAGGCGCAGCAGCTGAGGGAACACGAAGCGGGCGAAGATTGTTGATCGGACGGTAACCCGCCTTTTCCACAGATCAGGAGTGTTAGAGCCATGGACGCTGGCGAGCTGGTTAAGAAGAAGTGTGTGCCGTGCCGCGGTGGGATACCGCCGCTGGAGCCGGCGGTGGCGCGGCAGCTGGCTACCGTCGTGCCGGGTTGGGAGCTGTTCAAGGAAGACACGCGGATCCGTCGGCAGATGCAGTTTGACACCTTCCCAGGCGCCATCGACTTCGTGGTGAAAGTCGCCGACCTGGCCGAGCGAGAGGGCCATCACCCCGATTTCGTGATCCACCATCGGAATCTGCACCTGGTTCTCTATACACATGCCATCGGCGGCCTGCACGAGAACGACTTCATCATGGCCGCGAAGATCAACGAACTGGCCGGGGATTAGGTGACAAAGGTTGACCGTGCGGCAACCTTGGCTATAATCGGCGTCTCGTGAGCATAGCCCCAACCAGGAGGAAGTGTGCGCTACGACCCCGGATTAGTCCGGCCGATGCGTGAGGAGATGACCGCCATCGGCTTTCAGGAGTTGGTTACCCCCGAAGATGTAGACAGCTTCATGGCGGAGACGTCGGGTACGGCGCTCGTCGTCGTCAACTCCGTCTGCGGCTGCGCCGCCGGCATGGCGCGACCCGGCGTCCGGCTCGCTTTGCAGCAGGGCCCCCAGCCGGAGAGACTGGCGACGGTCTTCGCCGGGCAGGATGTCGATGCCGTGGCCCAGGCCCGCAGCTACTTCGCCGATTACCCGCCCAGCAGCCCGTCGATCGCCCTGTTCAGGGACGGTGAACTGGTCCACTTCGTACCGCGACGCATGATCGAGGGTCGCACCGCCGTCGAGGTGGGCAACGATCTGTTGAAGGCGCTGGAAGAGCACTGCGCGCCGGCCGCCTAGCGATGGGCACCTTCCACCAGGACAAGAGCGAGCTCCACGGCATAACCTTGGTGGTCGATACGAAGGGCCCAAAGGTCTTCATCGGCCGCTGCTGGGATATGGATGACGAGAAAGTCGTGCTGCTCGACGCCGACGAGCATGAAGACGGGCAGGATGGCTGCTCGAAGGACGAGTACGTCCGTCGGGCGGCGAAGGTCGGCGTCTGGAAGAAGCACGAGCGAGTCAGGATCCCGCTGATGGTCGTCGCGTCCGTGAAGCGACTCGGCGAGATCACGTCTGACTAGTCGCGGTGAGCGGTCGGGCACAGAGGGGGGCCTCGCTTCATGTCGCG
>JBDHHZ010000304.1:0-4008 GCA_039589115.1 Gemmatimonadota bacterium
GTTGACCCAGACAAGAGACGGGTATCCCTCCTCGTAGAGCCGCTCGAGGACTACCAGCGCTTCGTCGTGTCGGCCCAGGTGCGCGAGATACTCGGCGCCCCCTGCATTGCCGTAGATGGTAGGCGCCTGGAGCGCCGCTGCCGCATCCGGGATCTTCGCCGGGTCGGTTAGCGCGGCGAGATACGCGCGATAGGCCTCAGGGTCGCCCCCGGTCAGCTCGGCCAGGCGGTCGAACAACGGAGCGGCGGCGGCGTAGTCTCCTTTCATGACATGGGCAGCGGCTAGCAGGTGTATGGCGGGCACGAAATCCGGGAGGAGGTCCAGACCGCGCTCGAGCAGCCGGATCCCATCGTCGGGCCGACCGGCGTAAGCCAGAAAGGACCCGTAGGTCATGTTGGCCGCTGGAGACAGTGGATCCAGTTCAACGGCCTTGCGCGCTTCCTCGAGCCCTTCATCCCAACGACGGCATGCTGACAAGAGCTCCGAATACCACTGATGCGCGGTCGCGTAGTCCGGGTCCAGCTCGATCGCCTTCAAGTAGTCGCGCTCGGCGGCGTCGTGATCCCACTCGAATCGCTCTCTGATGTAGCCGGATGCTACATACGCTTCAGCGAGCTCGGGGTCGAGCGCGAGCGCTCTGTCGGTCGCCGCCCTGGCATAAGGCAGGGTCTCGGGGATGGACGGACCGCCGTACTCCGGAAGCAACACGTAAGTCTCGGCGAGCCCCGCGTAGGCGCGGGCGTAGTCCGGATCGAGGAGGACCGCCCGGTTGTAGTACTTGATCGCCGAATCGAACGCCGCCACCGATCGCTGCGTCCAGTAATGCCGCCCGCGCAGGTAGTCGTCGTACGCTTCCAGGTTCTCGGTCGGCCGCTCCTCGATGCGCCCCCGCTCGGCAGGGGTCAGCGTCGTCCGCAAAGCGACGGCGATCTGCTGGGCGACATCGCTCTGAATCGCGAACACATCAGTCAGCTCGCGATTGTACTGCTCGGCCCACAAGTGGACGTCGGTCTCGGTATCGATGAGCTGCGCATTGATCCGCACGCGCTCACCGATCCGCTGCACCTCGCCTTCCAGCACGTTCGCGACGCCAAGCTCAGCGCCGATTTCCCGCACACTTCTATCAGTGTCCTTATACTGCATGACCGAGGTGCGGGAGATCACTTTGAGGCCGGCGATCTTCGACAGGTGATTGATGATGTCGCCGGTCACCCCGTCGCTGAAGTACTCGTTCTCGGGATTGCCGCTCAGGTTGACGAAGGGGAGTACCGCCACCGACTTTCGCTCCAGCTCGTCCTCGCCGGCGCTCTCGTGAAACACCATCCATCCAGTCGCAACGATTCCCCACAAACCAAGCACGATGACGAAGCCCAGGCCTGCGTTGCGCAGGGTCACAAACCGATGTCGCTGCCTGGCCTCGTGGTGAGCGGCGGCCGCCTCGGCCTGCAGCTTCTCCGCTTCGGGCCCAGTCGCCGTCTTCGTCGGCGGCAAGAAAGGTCCCGCCTCTTCGCGCACGAAGGCCGTGGCCAGAACTACCGGAAGTCCGAGCAGGAAGAGGACGATGGCCAGCACGGGAAGCCACTCGGGCCGGGCCAAGCGGTCGGTGATGGTGTCGATGATCTCGTAACAGACCCAGGTTCCGCCGATATAGATGAGGAGAACCTGCCAGAGCGACCGGCGGTGGATCTCTACTATCAGCCGCTTGAGATGAGACATCCTCGCAGCCAGCGGCTAGGGTACGGATGGTCAGGGCTGATGAAAGATGCCAGACGGTGCGGCGTAGAGCAACGCAATGATTTCCGCTGGGTGTGGTGGTCTCCCTAAAGGCTAAGGCCGCGGGCGCGGGCGCGGACGCGACGACGACGTAGACGAATGGGTGAAGCTAGTTGTACGGTGAAAAGGACTTGTGCGGTGAACCGAGTGAGCCTGGAGTCCTACTTACCTAGTCCGGCTCTTCGTAGAGCCCTAGCTCGAGGGCAACAGCCACCAGAGGCCGGTCCAGGGTCCAGAAGCCGACTCCCGCCAGCCGAGCCGCGGCCAGCAGATGCGCATCTATCCAGCCGATCCCCGACCCCGCTAACCGGTTCGCCTCCACAAAAGCGAGCACCTCATCGTGCTCGGCAAGCGGTGCCTGCGGCAGAGCCGACAATAGCGACAGCACCTCCGACCGGTCCTCCATCTGGCCACAGGCCAGCTCACCGACCACGAAAGGATGGCACCAGACTTCCGACTCGCTCAACTGCCCGGCGAGCGCCGCGTTGCCCCGGCGCAAGTGGTCGATCCACACCGAGGTGTCGACCAGCAACTAGCCGTCCTTCTTCGGTCGCCGCCGACGGACGGGCTCGAGCGCTTTCTGACTCCCACCCAGAGCCGCCAGCCGCCGCGCGCTCTCCCGGGCGATCAGAGCGCGTAGCCCGGCATGAATCACCGCGGTCTTGCCTGCGAGGCCACTGAGCCGCTGGGCCTCCTCGAGGAGCTGGTCATCCAGATTCAAGGTCGTCCTCATGCATATTAGTATGCATCTATTATGCATACGAGGCAAGACCGCTCGTCGAACCGAAGCAGGTGCGCGAGATAAGCCGCGGGCGTGGACGCGGGCGCGGGTGCTGACGCGACGACGACGTGGAAAAGACAACTTGAAGCTAGGCGAGCACGGTCAAAGAATCGTCATCGTGCCGAGTGGTTGGAGGGAGCGTAGGAGGGCGACGCTCGTCCCCATAGGGGAGGGTTGTCAGTCGGGGAAGTTCATCCGGCGCAGCAGGTCCTGGAAGCGCGGGTCCGACCTCAGTCCCTCGAGCAAGGGATGTGCGTTGACGAATTCCAGTCGCGGCTCCCGCGCCGCAAAGGCCTGCTCGAGCACCGCCAGCGCCTCGTCGAACTGGCCCAGGTGCGCGAGAAAGGCGCTGCCGCCACCGACCAGACCGGTGCCGAACAGGCTCGGCGCCTGGAGCGCACTGACCACCGCCGGTATGTCTGCCGGGTCGTCTAGAGCGGCGAGATAGGCGCGATAGACCTCCGGGTCGGTGCCGGTCACCTCGGCGAAGCGGTCGAACTGGGGGGCAGCCGCAGCGTATTCGCCTTTCAGTACATAGGCTAAGGCAAGCCATTTTGTGGCCAGTCCGTGGTCCGGGAGTATCTCCAAGGCACGCTCGGCCGCCGTGATCGCGTCATCGGTGCGACCACTGCATATATATACGACCCCCAGGACTAGGTTGGGTGCATAGGAGAGTGGGTCCAGCTCGACGGCTTTCCGGGCCTCCGCCACCCCCTCATCCCAGCGACGTGTGATATAGAGAAGCTCGGCGTACCACTGATGCGCGGTCGCGTACTCCGGATTCAACTCGATCGCCATCAAGTAGTCTCGCTCGGCGCCCTCACGATCCCATTCGAACCTCGCTTTGATGTAGGCGGAAGCCGTGTAGGCTTCGGCAAGATCGGGATCCAGCGCCAGCGCTCGCTCGGTCGCCGCTTTAGCGACGGGCAGAATCTCGGGGATCGACGGACCGCCGTACTCAGGGAGCAGCGCATAGGTCTCGGCGAGCCCCGCGTAGGCGCGGGCGTAGTCCGGGTCGAGCAGGACCGCCCTATTGAAGTACTGGATCGCCGAATCGAACGCCGCGACCGAACGCTGGTTCCAGAAATGCCTCCCGCGCAGGTAATAGTCGTACGCCTCCAAGTTCGCGGTCGGCATCGCGGCGAGCCTGTGTTCTTCGTCGGGCGTCAGCGTCGCTTCCAGCGCCCCCGCGATGTTGCGCGCCACCTCCGACTGAATCGCCAGCAAGTTCTCGATCGAGAGCTGCCGGTCGTACGTCTCGGCCCAGAGGTGCTCGTCCCTCTGAGCATCGATCAGCTGCACGTTGACACGCACCGTCCCGCCGGCCCGCTGCACACCTCCTTCCAAGAGGTAGCGGGCGTCCAACTCCTCGCCGATCTCCCGCAAGCTCTTGGGGCTTTCACGATACCGCATCACCGACGTACGTCCCCTGACGCTCAAGCCGCTGATCTTCG
>JBDHHZ010000305.1:0-6014 GCA_039589115.1 Gemmatimonadota bacterium
AAAGCCAATCCGGACGCCTTGAGGGCCAACCAGCCGCGCAGGGACCACGAGGAATAATTGCGGTTGCCGATGAAGAGCTTGAGGCCAGTCATGGGACGACTCTAGCGCGGCCGCCCGAGCAGGTGATGGGATGGACTGCGCTACGTACCGCCGCGCCCGAGCGTGGTAGGCCGAGGCCGTGGCGGTCGAACTCACCGGGTCGTTTCATGGACGGCAGCTGGCGCATACGGCGAACCTCGGCCCGGCACTGCCCGACGGTGTGTCCGCAGAGAACTTTCGATCCAAAGGGCCGGAGTAGAACAGGCCGTTCGTCAGGTAGCAGGACTTGGGGATGATCGAGTATCGGCCGGCAATATCTGAAGACACGGAGGCTATCGCTTCTCTCCACGCACGCAGCTGGCGTCAGAACTATCGAGGCGCCTTCCTCGACACGTTTCTTGACGGAGATCTCCCGGAGGAACGACTGCGTGCCTGGCGCGAGAGGCTCGGTCGCCCCCCTGAGAACCAGCTCGTCCAGCTGGCCGTCGATGGCGCGGACGTCGTGGGCTTCGTTTGCGCATGCGGCGCCCATGATCCGCACTGGGGCTCCTTTGTGGACAATCTTCATGTTGCCGCAGGTTTCCAGCGGAGGGGCAGCGGGTCGTCGCTCATGAGGCAGGCAGGAGCCTGGCTAGCCCAGCGATATCCCGACCTGGAAGTCCATCTACTGGTCCTGGAGTCCAATACCTCGGCGAGGCGCTTCTATGAGCGCCTCGGTGCCTGGAACGCCGGCGTATCGACCATGGAGACCCACGGTGGTGCCGTGGTGCGCAGCTGCCGGTACACTTGGGCTCGCCCCGGGCTGCTGTCTGGAGCCTGACAGGGTGCCGTTGGCCGCGGCTTGGCGCCCGGACCGTCGTGCGGCGGGAGGAGAAGTCATGCGGTTGCCCACCCTAGAACTGGCGGTCGCCTTCGCTGTCCTCCTCAGTGCGCTGGCCCTGGCGGAGTCGCAAGGCCCCGCCGAAGCGGCGACGATCACTCCCTCCGAGCTCGGGGCCCGACGGGACACGGGTACAGCCCCGGTCGTCATCGATGTTCGCACCGCGAAGGAGTACGCCGGCGGCCACATCCCCGGGGCGGTCAACATTCCCTTCGATCAGATTGCCGACCGGATCTCGGAAGTCGAAGCGCCGAACGGCGTTGCCCTCTATTGCATGGTCGGTCCCCGGGCCCGCAAGGGAGAGGCCGCGCTCCTGGCGTCCGGCTACACGGAAGTCCTCCACATCGAGGGAGGTCTCGCTGCGTGGCAGGCTACTGGTTACCCCGTAGAGCGTGACCGGTAGTTCGAGCGGGTCGCAGATCCGTGGATATGACACCGCGGGTCTTCGGGGTGAAGGTTCGAGCGCTCGATCGGCAGGAGATCCACGATCTCTGGTCGATAGACCGCGCGGAGGTGATCGACAGGGTCTACTACCGCGGAGACGATGGGCTCGTTCTCAAGACTGAGCACCACGACATGAAGGGCTGGCCGCCAGGCGAGCCAGAACGCTACGGTCCGATTCTACTCGATTGCTATGACCGCGGCGGTGCGCTCTACGGAGCGTTCGATGGCGCGACGCTGGTCGGGGCGACGGTGCTCGAGAGCCGCTTCATCGGGCGAGAGAAGGACCAGCTCCAGCTCAAGTTCCTGCATGTGAGCAGAGGACACCGCCAAGCGGGCCTGGGATGCACGCTCTTCGCAAGGGCGGTGGCACAGGCCAGAGAGCTCGGCGCTCGTCGACTGTACATCTCTTCCACGCCATCCGAGAATACGCTGCGGTTCTACCTCCGCCGCGGGTGCCGCGTGACGGACGATATCGACGCTGCCCTGTTCGAGCTCGAGCCCGAAGACATCCATCTGGAGTTCGAAATTCCGGCTTAGTGCGAAAGAGATCGCGGTGCCTCTTCCCTTCGAGATACGCGGGGACGACCTGAGCAGGCGCGAGGTTGTCGCCTTGGTGCGGGAGCACCTCGCGTCCGTGGCGCTGCACTCGCCCCCGGAGAGCGTGCATGCATTGGATCTCGAGGGTCTGCGAGCGCCGGCCCGGAGCTGCTGGGCTGTGGCGCGCTCAAGGAGCTGGACGCGACCCACGGCGAGCTCAAGTCGATGCGAACCGCGTCGCCACATCTGCGCAGAGGCGTCGCGACGGCGCTGCTCGAACACATGGTGAACGTCGCGCGGGAGCGCGCCTATCTTCGCCTGAGCCTCGAGACCGGCTCCATGGACGCGTTCGCCCCCGCACGTGACCTCTACGCCCGGTTCGGCTTCCAGCCGTGCGGACCCTTCGCAGACTACGTCGAAGACCCCAACAGCGTCTTCATGACGCTGGATCTCGGGAGGTAGCGGCTCCCAGGCCGGCGCCGCCTGCCGCGCTGCGGCTGACACCGCGGGCGAAGCCACCACGGGGGATGGTACTCTACGGCCACGAGCCTCGGACGCCGCTGACGCTGGCGGTCAGCGGGCCGCAGCGCAGCGGACCGCCCCGTGAGTGAGGAGCCGATGCTCGCTCGCTATCTGCTGGGAGGCCGAGCGTAGTTCGGGAGAACCTGGATGGTGTCGAGATCCGAGGCCTTCATCACCTACGAGGAAGACTGCGAGTTCGAAGGCTCGAAGGAGCGGGCGCTCGGTTCGGCTCGCTGGCGGACCCTCATCAGCGGAGACCGCACGCCGACCGACTCGCTGACCGTCGGCATTGCCGAGCTCGAGCCCGGCGGCTCCAGGCTCTTTCGACCGCACCGGCACGCGCAGGCCGAGGTCTACTACATCCTGTCCGGCGAAGGCACCGTCACCATCTCCGGCACCGAGCATCCGGTAAGGCCGGGGGCCACGGTGTTCATTCCCGGCGGCGTTGCCCATGGCGCTCGGAACACCGGCGTCGAGGTGCTTCGGCTGCTCTATGTCTTCCCCGCGAACTCCTTCCCCGAGATCAAGTATGAGTTTCCGGATTCCTGAACCCCCGGGCCCGCGGCGCCTGACGGGCGCCAGGGCTGCCCGGGCAATGTCGGCAAGCCCCTCGGCGGCAGCGCGAACCGTCAGCCCGGCTGCTCGAGAGCCTGGCAGTCAGGCCGCGCGGAGGAGGACCGAGATGGCACGTCTCTACCGGGTGCTCGTCCCCGTCTCCGACATCGAGTCCGCCCAGCGGTTCTATGGCTTGGTTCTCGGGGCTTCGGGAAGGCGTGTCTCACCCGGTCGCCACTACTTCGAATGCGAGGGCACGATCCTTGCCTGCTTCGATCCCCAGGCGGATGGCGATGGTTACGCGGCAAAGCCAAATCCTGAGCCGCTCTACCTCGCGGTATCGGACCTCGAAGGGACCTTCGAGGCCTGTCGACAGGCGCGGGCGCGGTTCCCGGAAGGCGCCCCGCCCGGCGTCGGCGCGCTGGGTGAGATCCGCAAGCGCCCCTGGGGAGAGGAGTCCTTCTACGTCGAAGATCCGTTTGGCAACGGCCTCTGCTTCGTCAGCTGCGACTCCGTCTTCACCGGTTGACCGCGCGGAGCCTGAGCGGAGAGCTTCTGTCAGATGACTCCTTCCTCGAGCCAGCGTCGTTTTGCCTGGGTGGCGACGGCGCTCTGGTCGCGGAGTGCCACCGAGCGTCGGTGTGCCATGAGTCGGAGTTCGTGACGGGCAGCTTCGTCCTATACGAGGCGCTTCGGTGGGAGCCGCGGCGCGGCTATTTTCTCCTGGAGCATCACCTTCGGCGTCTGGAGCGCTCGGCTACCCACTTTCGCTTCGGCGTCGACATCGAAGCGGTTCGGAGAGAGCTATCGGCGTTCGCGACGGAGCTTCCTCAGCGTGAACGCAAGGTGCGCCTGGAAGTCTCGAAGGACGGCGGCATCGTTCTGGAGCATGAGGACGTAAGGCCCAGCACCCCCGTGCGAGTCGCCCTCGCCGGCGAGCCCGTCGCCAGCGACGACGTATTCCTGCGTCACAAGACCTCGCGACGTGAGGTCTACGAGCGCGCGCGCGCCGCCCACCCGGGTGCGGAGGATGTCCTGCTCTGGAACGAGCGCCGGGAGCTCACGGAGACGTGCAGCGCCAATGTGGTTCTCGAGATCGACGACCGAAAGCTGACCCCCCCGGTCTCCTCTGGGCTGTTGCCCGGTACCTTTCGTGCTCACCTGCTCGAGCAGCGAGAGATCGAAGAATGCGTACTTACTCTCGAGGCGCTCGATCATGCTTCGACGCTCTTCCTGATCAACTCTGTCCGCAGATGGTGCGAGGTCCAGCTGGTCGGCCGCTAGGAGGCCGGCCCGAGACGGGCCGAACGCGCAGCTAGCTGCCCGCGTTGCGGAACCTTGCAGCTCCCTTCCCGGTTGCTCCCGAGACGGCTGCTACCCTGGCGGCGCGGTTCCATGCGACTCCCCTACCGCGATCTTCAGACCGAGCGACTGCTGCTCCGCCGCCCGCGGGAAGGCGACGCCCCCCTCGTCTTCGCATCCTTCGGGCACGACCCGGAGGTGACCCGCTACCTCACCTGGCGGCCCCAGGAAACGGTTGCCGACGCGGAGCTGGCGCTTGTGGCACGCGTGGAACGACTGGCCCAGGACATCGAGTATTCGTGGATCATCGAGCTTGTCAGCTCTCGCCGTGTCGTCGGGCTGATCTCTGCGTGGCTCGAGGCCGATTCCGCCGAGGTCGGTTTCGTCCTCGCCCGACCCCATTGGAAGCAGGGCCTGGCCACGGAAGCCCTGCGCGCTGTCACCCACTGGGCCCTGGGATCTCCGCGGCTGGTACGAGTCTGGGCGACCTGTGATGCCGAGAACGGGGCCTCCGCCCGCGTCCTCGCGAAGGCCGGGTTCGTCCATTGCGGCGTCTTCGAACGACGGATCGTTCGCCCGAACCTCGGTCCGTCCGAGTCTGCTGTTCTCGACGCGACGGCCGGCCCGTTAGCCGCGTGCGGCGGCGTGGGACAGCGCGCTTCATGGGGCCATTCCCGTAGCCGGCTCGAGCGTGTGGTAGTCTCGGGTGGAGCGGGTTGGCGTGGTCGCTACCCACCAGCGCCCGTCCTGCTGAGTGCGCAGTCCAGCCGAACGCGCAATGGCGTAGATGGTGCGGGAGCACAGCATGCCGTTCGTGGCCTTTGCACTGAGCCTGCTCATAGCGGCTCTGGGTGGCCTGGGTGTCGTCTCCCCGGACCGACTCGTCGATGTCGTCCGCCGTTTTCAGACGCCTACCGGGCTTTACGTCGCGGCAGCGATCCGCATCGTCCTGGGTGTTGCGCTCTTCTTCGCCGCGCCCACCTCCCGGGCCCCCGAGCTCCTGCGCGTCCTTGGCGTGGTGATCCTGGTGGCCGGTCTCATCACGCCAATGTTCGGGCTGGATCGCTTCCGCAGGCTCCTCGAGTGGTGGCTGTCCCTGGGCGCTGGCTTTCGTCGCGCCTGGGCAGCCATTACTCTCGTCCTCGGTCTGCTGCTGGCCTACGCGGTTGCTGCGTAGCCCTGATCCGGCATCCAGATCAGGGCCAAGGCTCGCTAGGTGCGCCCGCTGCGCCGGACGGCATCGCAGCTGCCCGGTTGCGGTCGTTGCCGTGATCGCGGGTAGGACGCGGCGGGAACCGGCACTGGAGGGCTTCATGGCTGAGAGCATCGAATGGCCGAAGAAGCAGCGGGAGCTTCACAATCATCACTTCGACTCGACGATCTGGAACGATCTGTCGTTTCGCGATGACGACATCATCATCGCCACCTATGCCAAGGCAGGCACGACCTGGATGCAGCAGATCCTGGGCCAGCTCCTCTTCGACGGGGATCCGGACCTGGCGGTGGCCGAGATGTCTCCGTGGCTCGACCTGCGGGTTCCGCCCAAGGAAGTGAAGCTGCCGCTCGTCGAGGCGCAGGACCACAGACGTTTCCTGAAGACCCATCTTCCGGTCGATGCGCTCCGGTTCTCGCCGAAGGCGCGGTACATCTACATCGGTCGCGACGGCCGCGACGTGGTCTGGAGCATGTACAACCACCACGCCAACGCCAATCAGACATGGTACGAGACGTTGAA
>JBDHHZ010000306.1:0-3974 GCA_039589115.1 Gemmatimonadota bacterium
TTGGGAAACGTCCCCTTCTTCTCTCCCCCCCCTACTGGATGTAGCCGAGGGACTTTAGGCGGGCTTTGTAGTCTTCGTCGGCCGGGGAGGGTTCGTCGGGGAGAAGGCCTTCGCCGCCTCGGCCATAGGTGGCGATCCACCGCGGCACCTCGAACGCGCCCGCCGGCAGGACCGTGGGGACGACGCGGCCGGGCATATCCTCTGCGATCGGCAGGTCGAGGGCGGCGAGCAGCGTCGGCACCACGTCCAGTTGCGAGATCACTCCCAGATCGGCGCCCACCGGGATCCCCGGACCCGAGACGACGAAGATGCCGTCGGGCGTGTGGTCGCCCGCCGGGTTGATGCCCGGCCGCGGTAGCATCCGCTTCGCTCCCATGCCGTGATCGGAGAAGACAATCACCAGGCTGTCGGGGTCGACACGGTCCAGGATCTCACCCGTCCAGTCGTCGAGCAGGCGATAGACGTTGGGAATCGCGTCGCGCAGCCGATCCTCGCCGGGCTCGGCACCCGGGTAGAGTTCGGGCTCGTAGTGGTGCCAGAAAACGTGTCCGGCCACGTCGCTGAGGATGTAGGTGATCGAGAACAGGTCGGGTTGCTCCCTGCTCTCCAGCAGATGACGCGCGAAGCTCTGGTTGCTGGCGTCCGTGGCGTACCCGAAACGCAGCACGCTCGGTGCGTGGAACTTGACCGGCCGCGCTGCTTCCATCATCTCGCGCCGTTCGGTCTCGTCGAACGCGGCCAGGGCGGTCAGCGTCTCGACGGCGATCTCTTCCGGGCGTACCGCGTGCGGCTCGAGCTCGGCGGACAGCTCTTCGGGGTAGGTCAGGTAGAAACCCCCGGCTTGAGACTTGTTGCCGCGGCGGGCCCAATCGTCCCAGCGGTTGTAGGCCAGGTGATCGCTGACCAAGTAGCCGCGCACCGGTTCGGCCGGCCAGCTCGTCCACCAGCCGACGACCCCCACCTCCTTCTCCCCGGCCGAAACCATCTGCCACAGCGCCGCCCGCCGCCGGTGAAAGCTCGCGGCCAGGACCGGCGCGTCGCCCGTGGGGTCGGGCATCTCGAACTGCGTGACCCCGTGCTCGGACGGTGGGAATCCGGTCGCCAGCGTGGTCCACACGACCGGAGAGTAGAGCGGCGGGTCGGCCCGCAGCACCGCACGACCGCCGCCGTCGATCAATCGGGCCAGCACCGGCAGTTCCCCACGCTGCAGCATCGGCTGGATCACGCTCCACGCCGCTCCGTCCCACCCGACCAGAACGATCTTCACCTCCTCGCTCTTGGTGCCCCCGTCCTCTCCCGGCGAGCACGCGACCAGCGAGGCCGCCAAGCAGATCACGGCCAGCAACGACGCGGGTCGAGCGGCTCCCGTCATGAACCCGCTGATGTTCAAGGCGTCTCCTTGACCACGGACTCGGCCCCCGTACCACCCCGGTGCACCGCCAACGCCACGCCGGTGATGACCAGGACCCCGCCGGCGACCACCCGTGCCGTGATCGGCTCGTCGCGCAGCGCTCCGATCAACACCGCCTCGACGGGAATGATGTAGGCGATCAGGGCCAGCCGTTTCGCCGGCAGATGCGCCAACAGCCAGTAGTAAAGCGTGAAGGTCACCGCCGAGCCGGCGAGGGCCAGATAGAGCAGCGCCCCGATCGATTGCGTGGTCCACTCGAACGGTCTGCCACGCTCGGTCAACAGCGCGATCAGACCCGCCGCGCCGGCGCCGATCGCCATCGGTACCGCGGTCAACGAGAACGGGTGCAGGCCGTGGCCCCATCGCTTGACCGCCACGCTGGCGACGGCCGCCGCGCTCGGCGACAGCAACATCACCGCGGCCGCCAGCGCCACACCCTCTCCGCCGAGCGCCGAGAAATCCTCCGAGAAGATCACCGCTACGCCGAGAAACCCGGCCAGGATGCCCCACGCCTCCGGACGCGTCAGCGACTCGGACGGCAAAATAAAATGCGCCGCGATCGCCACGAACAGCGGGTAGGTCGCGAAGAGCACCGCGGCCAGGCCCGACGGCACCCACTGTTCGGACCAGTAGACCACGCCGTAGGAGACCGCGAACGACAACAGCCCGTTGACGATCCACAACACACGCTCGCGCCGCGACACCCCGATACGAAGCCGCATCAGGAAGGTCAGCACCAGCAAGACGGCCGCCGCGATCGCGAAACGCAACGCGACGCCGCTGAACGGTGGGATGCCCTCCAGCCCGATCTGGATCACCGACCACGTGCTGCCCCAGATCAGACAGAGCAACACGAAGACGACCGAGATGGCCAGCTTGCCCGGCCGCTTCATCGATCGGGCCGGCCACCCGGGCTTTCCAGGTCCTCGATCGGTTCCGGAAGCGTGACGAACAACAGGCAGCCTTGCTTCGACGCGGGTCTGTGCACGCTGCCCGGAGGGTGCTGGACGTAGGTTCCCGCGCCGTAGCTCTTGCCGCCGTCCTCGAGCGAACCCTCGAGAACGAGATACTCCTCGCCGCCGGGGTGCCGGTGCGAGCCATAAGTCGCGCCGGGCCCGAAGCACAGCAGAACGCAGGACTGTCCCGTGGCGGCGTCGTAGCGCAGCTTCTTCCAGCGCACTCCCGCGTAGGGACTCTCGCGCCAGGTTAGCTCGGCCGTGTCGACGTAGAGGGAGCGATCGCTCACGGCGAGGGCTCTCCCTTCGCCCCCTCCTCGTCCAACATGTGCAGCAGGTACTCGCCGTAGCCCGAGCGGTTGGTGCGCTGTGCCGCCTCGCGCACTTGCTCGGCCGTGATGAAACCCATGTTGTAGGCCACTTCCTCCACGCAAGCGACCATCAGTCCCTGTCGCTCCTCGATGGCCTGGATGTAGTTGGCCGCCTGCAGCATCGACGGGTGCGTCCCCGTGTCGAGCCAGGCCACGCCGCGCCCGAGCATCTCGACGTGAAGCTCTCCGCTGGCCAGATAGGCCCGGTTCACGTCGGTGATCTCCAACTCGCCGCGATCGGACGGCTTCAGACCCGCCGCGATCTCCAGCACACGGTTGTCGTAGAAGTAAAGACCGGTCACCGCATAGGGCGAGCGCGGCCTCGACGGCTTTTCCTCCAGGCTGAGCACCTTGCCCGCAGCGTCGAACTCCACGACGCCGTACCGCTTCGGATCGCGGACCCGGTATCCGAAGACCGTCGCCCCCGCTTCGCGCTCGGCCGCCCGCCGCAACGTCTCCGGCAAGCCGTGACCGTAATAGATGTTGTCGCCCAGAGCGAGAGCCACCCGATCGCTGCCGACGAAGTCGCTCCCGATGATGAATGCCTGTGCCAGCCCACCAGGGTGCGGCTGCACCGCGTAGGTCAGCTCGAGCCCCAGCCAACCGCCGTCCCCCAGCAGCCGCTCGAACAACGCGCGGTCCTCGGGCGTCGTGATGATCAGGATCTCGCGAATCCCCGCCAACATCAGTGTCGACAGCGGGTAGTAGACCATCGGCTTGTTGTAGATCGGCATCAGCTGTTTGCTGATGGCCAGCGTCAGCGGGTGCAGCCTGCTCCCCGCGCCCCCCGCCAGAATGATCCCCTTCACCGGTCCCTCTCCTAAAGTCCGAGTCGCTCGCGGTGGTAGCCCGAATGAAGTTGCACCGCCTCGCACCAGTCGCGATGCGCCAGGTACCAGCGCACCGTCGACTCCATTCCTTCCTCGAAGCCGTGCCGCGGCCGCCACCCCAGCTCCCGACCGATCTTCGTCGCGTCGATCGCGTAACGCCGGTCGTGCCCCTTGCGGTCCGGAACGAAGCTCCTCAGATCGCGGTAGCTGCCGACGCCGTGCTTCGTCAATCGCTCGTTGTCGGCCGAAGGCGAGAGCGCCTCGAGCACATCGCAGATCGTATCCACCACCTCGACGTTCGTTCTTTCGCAATCGCCGCCGATGTTGTAGCCCTCGCCCGGCCGCCCGCTCTCCAGCACGGTGAGAATCCCCTCGCAGTGGTCCTCCACGTAGAGCCAATCGCGCA
>JBDHHZ010000307.1:0-3971 GCA_039589115.1 Gemmatimonadota bacterium
GGGTCGCGTCGTCGTGGCGGAGATGGAGCAGGGCAAGCATCCGTTCGTCGTCATCGAGCAGGACCCCGCCCGGGTCGCTAAGGTGAAAGATGGTTACCCCGACCTCCTGGTCATCGAAGGCGATGCGACCTTGCAGGCGACGCTCAACGCGGCGCAGGTCGAGAAAGCCAGAGGCCTGGCCGCCTGCCTCGCTGACGACGCCGACAACATTCTGGTGTGTATGACGGCGCGCCATTTGAATCCCGACCTCCCGATGGTGGCGCGGGCCTACAGTGAAGAATCTCTTGAGAAGCTGCGGCGCGTGGGTGCTGAGCGCGTCGTCTCGCCGAACGTGACGGGCGGTGTCCGCATGGCGTACTCGTTGCTACGCCCTCACGTCGTCGAGTTTCTCGAGTGTGCGATCAGCAGCGCCGGCATCGAGTTGCGGATGGAGCAGGCCGCCATACCTCGCGGGTCGCACTTCGTCGGCCAGTCGCTTGCCGACCTCAGAATTCCACAGCGCACGGGACTCATCGTCCTCGCCTTGCAGCGTTCCGCCGCCAAAGGGCCGGCCACCTACAATCCGGGGCCGGAGACGCGGCTCCAGGCGGGCGACGTCATGATCGTGATGGGCGGCTCCGAACAGATCCAACAGCTCCGCGAGTACGCCGGCAAAGAGATGGAGTTGGGGGAAGCGGAAACCGAGAGCGTGCGCGGCGGGGACTGAAGCCGCTACTCCGCCTGCTGCACGACCCAGGTGGGATTCGCGAATATCCAGGGGCGCATGTTCCAGACGAGCGGCCCGACGCGAAGCGTGTAGCGGTAGACCTCGACCCGATAGATGCCAGGCTCGGTCAGCGGCCAGGCCAACTCCGCACCCGGCACCCAGGCACGGTGCTCTCCGTCGCGCACCACACGATAGACCAGTCTCGTGCTCGGACCGCCCCAGAAGCCCGCCCGCAGGTAAAGCTCGGGCACCAGCGGTACGGGCCGGCCGATTCCCACCGGGGCATGGCCTGAAGCGACCACCTGCAGGACGAAGTTCCGCGCCAGTTCGGTGTTCCCGAAGGAGATGAACGCGCGGCCCGCACGCAGTCCCTCGGCCAACGCCGCCATCGCCGGCCGCGAATCGCCCGGCAGCGGCCCCATCAGCTCGATATGATTCGCGATGCTCTTGAAGAACGGCCCGTAGCCTGGGACGAGACGATCGCCGATGCGCTGCTTCGGGTGGGCGTCCAGTCCGCCGAGCGCGGTGAAGCGGTTCAACGGATAGAGCGAATCGAAGGCGGCCACGCCCGGCTGCTCGAAGCCCCCGCGATGAAGCCGTAGCAGGCTCTCGTGTGTGCGGCCGAGCGGGGCGCTGGCAACGAGAGCGAGCAGATGGTAGGCCACCCACTTGTCGGCGAGCCTGACCCGACCGATGTCCGCCAGGTCGAAGACCTCCCAACCCGTGATGCCCGGAGCATCGCGCGGATACCAGCGATCGTGCGTTCTGACGCTCCTGCTGTGAGCGACGACTGCGGTGGCGCCTTGCCGCTCGAGTAACGCGCCGAACTCCTCGGGCCCGCGGTCCCAATATGTCATCACGGTATCGAGCCCGAACACGAGAACTCTGCCGACATCCCCGCCCAGCGAGATCTCCTGCCCCCGCACCAACAGCACGCCTTCCTCATAGCGCACTTGTGTCCGCCAGAGGCTTTCCGGCGCGTCCGCCGGTCGGTGGTCGGCTATGATGACGAAGTCGAGGTCGGCTGCCCGGGCGGCACGCGCCACCTCGGACTCGGTGCCCAGCGCGTCGTGGGAGCGTTGTGTATGGGCGTGCAGCGCCCCGGCGACTCGAACGCCGGCAGGTGCTAGCTGGGGGATCCCGTAGGCCGCCGCCCCGATCGCCGGCTCGCCCGACACCCAGTGGACACGCGGGATGACGTAGCCCGCCGCCAGGTAGAGGACGACGAGGGCGAGGATCAGACGTACGATCTTGCGCGGGCGGAGGAAGCGACGGAACACTCGTCTATCCTCGATCCCGAACTAGACGTCCAGGTTCTTGACGTAACGCGCGTTCTGTTCGATGAACGCGCGGCGCGGCTCTACCTCGTCGCCCATCAGCAAGTTGAAGAGGCGGTCGGCCTCGAGAGCGTCATCCATCGTCACGCGCAGGATCGTGCGGCGATCCGGATCCATCGTGGTCTTCCACAACTGCTCCGGGTTCATCTCGCCGAGGCCCTTGTAGCGCTGTATGTCGCCCCTGCCTTTCCCGTCACCGTCGAAGCGCTGGAGGATCTTGTCGCGCTCGCTTTCGCTATACGCGTAGTGCTCTTCCCTGCCGCGTCGGACGCGGAAGAGCGGCGGCTGCGCGATGTAGATGTAGCCGGCCTCGACCAACTGCCGCATGTGGCGGAAGAAGAAGGTGAGGAGCAGCGTCCGGATGTGGGCGCCGTCCACATCGGCGTCGGTCATGATGATGATGCGGTGGTACCTGGCGCTCTCCAGGCTGAACTCGTCTTCGCCGATACCGGTGCCCACCGCAGTGATGATCGTGCGGATCTCTTCGTTCGAGAGCACCTTGTCCAGTCGGGCCTTCTCGACGTTCAGGATCTTGCCGCGCAGAGGCAGGATGGCCTGGAAGTTCCGGTCCCGGCCCTGTTTGGCCGATCCGCCGGCCGAGTCACCCTCCACCAGGTACAGTTCGCTGATGCTCGGATCGGTGAGCGAGCAATCGGCCAGCTTGCCGGGCAGGATAGAGCCCTCGAGCGCCGACTTGCGCCGCGTCAGATCGCGGGCCTGGCGCGCCGCCTCGCGGGCCCGTGAGGCCTGCAAGGTCTTCTCTATGATCCGGCGAGCGGCGGTCGGGTTCTCGGCCAGGAAGTTGGAGAGTCCCTCGTTCACCACCGACTCGACGGCGCCGCGGACCTCGCTGTTGCCCAGCTTGGTCTTCGTCTGGCCCTCGAACTGTGGATCCATGACGCGCACCGAGAGGATCGCTGTCAGTCCCTCCCGCACATCTTCGCCGGTCAGGCTCGAGCCAGCCTTCTTGAGCATGTTGCCGCGGCGGGCATAGTCGTTGAGCGTCCGGGTGAGCGCCGCCTTGAAGCCGGTGAGGTGCGTGCCACCCTCGTGCGTGTTGATGTTGTTGACGAAGGTGAACGTGTCTTCCTTGTATCCCTCGTTATACTGCAGGGCCAGCTCGATCTCGCACTCGGGGCGCTTCTCCTCCATGTAGACGACCTCGCCGTGAAGCGCCTTCTTATTGCCCCGCAGGAACTTCACGAACTCCTTGATGCCGCCCTCGTACTGGAACTTGCTCTTCCTCTCCTGGCCGGCACGTTCATCGATCAGTGTGATCTTCACACCGCGATTGAGGAATGCCAGCTCGCGCAGGCGCGTCGCCAGAGCGTCAAAGTCGAAATCGAGCTCGCTGAAGATCTCCGGGTCCGGTTTGAAGGTGACTATCGTACCCGTCTTATCCGTCTTGGCTCCCGCCTTCAGCGCGCTCTTCTTCCGACCGCGGCTGTACGTCTGTCGCCAGATCTTGCCGTCGCGGTGGATCTCGACCTCGAGCAACTCGGACAGCGCGTTAACGACCGACACGCCGACACCGTGCAGACCGCCGGATACCTTGTACGACTCCTTGTCGAACTTACCGCCGGCGTGCAGGGTGAGCATGGCCAGCTCGACGCCGGGCACCTTCTCCGTGGGGTGTACGTCGACCGGGATGCCGCGCCCGTTGTCGTTGACCTTCACCGTGTTGTCGGGTTGGATGGTGACGCTGATCTCGTCGCAGTAGCCCGACATAGCCTCGTCGATCGAATTGTCGACGACCTCGTAGACGAGGTGATGAAGGCCACGCCCGGACGTCGAGCCAATGTACATGCTCGGACGTCGCCGCACGCCCTCGAGACCCTTGAGGACCTGAATCTTGCCCGCCGTGTAGCCATCACCCGACGACTTCCGCTTCGCCTTCGGCGCCGCTTTCGCCGCCTTCGTCGCCTTCG
>JBDHHZ010000308.1:0-3936 GCA_039589115.1 Gemmatimonadota bacterium
TCATTGGACTCCACCGTCACGCGCAGCGCGCTCTTCTCCGAATCGGGATCATAGGGGATGTCTGCCGGGTCGCTTTTTCTTTGGAAATCGACGATGAAGAGGACGACGCTGACGCCGAAGCTGACCTGTGAGGCGATGAGGGTGATGCGAGCCTGTTTGTCCTTCTTGACCACGTTCTGGTAGAGGGCCTCTAGTTCGGGATCTTGGTAGGAACCGTCTGGGTTGAAGTTCTCGCAGGCGTCGGGATCTTGCTGGCAGGCTAGTTGGAGCTCTTCAAAGGCAGCATCTGCGTCGTCGTGAAGCTTGAACCCGAGTACGCCGAAACCAGCGGCGGTTGCCAGTGTCGCCCACTTTGTGACAGTCACCCAGCCGCCGTACTTGGGGATGGGAAGAGCGCTGGCGGCGGAGTCCGGGCTGGGAAGGGATGAATAATTCTGCGCGAGGATCGGGTCGTAGCGTGGGTGCAATCTTGCGGCAGGCTCCGGCGCAGTGTCCGGGGCGAAGGAGCTCTGGGCTGCTGCCGGCTGGTTGCCGATCAACAGGAAGAGCGCAATCGAGCTGATTCCAATATGCTTCATTGTAGCACGACGAGCCGTCCGCGGTACCGTGCGCGTCCGAACCCGCCGACCCTGCCATACAAAGAGACGAACATATGCCCATCGCGCACGAAGACAGGTACTTCTATGGTGCCGTCGAAGTCCATCTGCCAGACCGGCGCTCCATCTCGTGAGAAGAACATCAGTCGGCCCTCGAGAGTGCCCAGAAGCACGCCGCTACTGACGATCGTCGGCGGAGCCATCACGGGTTCGCCGCTCTCGGCGATGATCTCGGCTGAGCCGTCCCCGGTGTCGAACTTGACGAGTCGCCCGGTGCGCGTGACGGCGTAACCTGCGTCCTCGGCGAGGACCGGACCGGCGACGAAGTTGCCGAAGCCCGAAACCTGCCACTTGAGATCGAGGGTAGGCAAGCGCCAGGCGATCAACGAGCCCTCTTCCGTTGTGAAATACAGGCTCTCGCCGTCACTGGCAGCCTCGCCGACCAGGATTTCCGGGCTGCCGGCCCCTCTCAAGCGTAGGCCGGTTGTGCGGCTGAGCAGATAGAGGCTGTCGAAGGCGGCGTAGACCACCCAGTCGCCCACAATCAGGGGTCCGGCGCTCGGTGGGCGAGGGAGCCAGGTGACCCAAAGCGGGTCCTGGTGTAGCTCGGTGTTCTGGATCCCGAAGGCGAACAACCCGCCACCCTCGCCGGCGGCGTACAGCGTGTCGCCGGCCAAGAATATGGGATAGCTGACCGGCGGCAGATCGCGCTTCCAGATATCGAGGCCGGCTTCTGCGTGGAGAGCTCGCAGCCTGCCGTTCTCCTCCGTGGCGGTGTAGATGGTGTTGCCTATGACCAGGGGAGAAACGGCCGGCCCGTCCAGTCTCTTGCGCCAGAACCTGGAGCCGTCCTGGCGGCTCAGACCCTGGATGTGACGGTCCGAGCTGGCGACGATGATCGCCTGGTCGGTGACCACCGGCATCCCCTGGATGCCCGATCCCACACCCTCCGACCACACAATGCTCGGCAGCTCGCTGGAGATCTCTTCCGCCACGAACGGGGCCCGGGTGGGATCACCGAGATATGCGGGCCAGTGGGCGTCGATATCGACGGGCGCCGGTGCAGCCTTTGTTGTACACGCCTGGAAAGGCGACAGCCCGGAGAGAATCAGCGGGATTAGGAGGTTCCCTGCTCGGGCCAGGCGTTTGACACTGAATGCGGCCCGGTCTATCTTCGGCGCCCGGATGGCGGGGCCCGCCGCAGCGCTGTGGCGCGCGCTGCCGGTGCGACACGGCGGGCGCCGTCCTGGAGTTCCTCTCGGCAAGTCTATACTCCGATCATGACAAAGAACGTCTACATCAGCGAACTGGCCGCACACGTCGGCGAAGAGGTCACCGTCCGCGGCTGGCTACATAACAAACGCTCCAGCGGCAAGATCGCGTTCCTCATCGTACGGGACGGTACCGGCCTCGTGCAAGCCGTGATGAGCGCGGGCGAGGTGGCTGCCGAGGTATGGGCAGGGCTGGAGACCGTGGACTACGAGACGAGCTTGCGGATCACCGGCGCGGTGCGGAAGGATGATCGGGCCCCAGGGGGGTACGAGTTGTCAGCCACCGACCTGGAGGTGGTGGGACCTTCGAGCGACGAGTACCCGGTACAGCTCAAGGAGCACGGAGTCGACTTTCTGCTCGAGCACCGTCACCTGTGGCTGCGGACGCCGCGCCAGGTTGCGATCATGCGGGTGCGCGACGAGATCGTGAAGGCGATTCGTGACTTCCTACACGAGCGGGGCTTCGTCAACGTGGATACCCCGATCTTGACGGGCTCCATCGGCGAGTCGGCGGGCACGCTTTTCTCCACCGAGTACTTCGATCTCGGCACGGCCTACCTGGCCCAAACCGGCCAGCTGTACAACGAGGCCGCGGCGGCAGCCCTGGGACGAGTCTATTGCTTCGGCCCTACCTTTCGCGCCGAGAAATCGAAGACCAGACGTCATCTGACCGAGTTCTGGATGCTCGAGCCGGAGATCGCCTGGTGCGATAGCGACTGCAACATGCGCCTTCAGGAGGACATGGTCGCCTTCGTAGTCGACAGGGTGTTGGAGCGCTGCCGATCGCCGCTCGAAGGCGAATTGGAGCGTGATCTCGCGCCGCTCGAATCCGTCGTCCCGCCCTTCCCGCGCGTCTCCTACGACGAGGCGATCGAGAAGCTGCAGTCAGCGGGCTCATCGATTCAGTGGGGAGACGATCTGGGCGCCGAGGACGAGACGATAGTGGCTCAGGACCACGACCGGCCTGTATTCGTCTACAACTACCCCAAGCAGGCCAAGGCCTTTTATATGAAGGAGAATCCGGAGGACCCGCGAACGGTCCTCTGCGACGATCTCATCGCGCCGGAGGGCTACGGCGAGATCATCGGCGGCAGCCAACGCGAAGACGACTACGACAGATTGCTGGCGCGAATCCGCGAAGAGGGCTTACCGGAGGAGGCGTACGGCTGGTACCTGGACCTGCGGCGCTACGGGACATTCCCGCACAGCGGTTTCGGACTGGGCCTGGAGCGCACGGTCGCCTGGATCTGTGGGGTCCATCATATCCGGGAGTGTATAGCGTTTCCACGCACGCTCAACAGGCTGTATCCCTGAAGCCGGTGTGCGGTATGCTGTATGCTGTATGCGGTATGCAGTGACCACACACCGCACACCGCACACTGCACACCGCACACTGCACACCGCAAACCGGTCTCACGCTTCCTGCTTCACGAATCACCCGCCTTCACCTCGTCCCAAATTGCGTCCAGTTCCTCGAGCGATGCCTCACCCATCTTCAGGCCGCGTTGCTCGGCCCGCGCCGCCATCCGGGCGAATCGGCTTTGAAACTTCACGTTGGCCAGTCGCAAGGCCGTTGCCCCATGCAGGCCTGAGAGGCGCGCAACGTTGACGCAGGCGAAGAGCAGATCCCCAATCTCCTGTTCCAGCGCGTCACGCTCGCCGGTATCGAGATGAGCTGCCACCTCGTCGGTTTCCTCCCTCACCTTCTCGAAGGCGTCCTTGGCGTTGTTCCAGTCGAAGCCGACCCCGGCGGCCCGATCTTGAAGCCTCTGGGCACGAGAGAGCGGGTCGAGACGGCTGGCGAGACCCTCGAACACATCATTTCCCCCGCGTTCGATGGCTTTCTCCGATTCCCAATGAGGTCGCTCCTCAGCGTCTCCGTAGAGGTGAGGGTGCCGCCGGCGCATCTTATCCTCCAGCGTCGTCACCACGTCCTCGGCATCGAAGGCGCCCCGCTCCTCGGCCAGTACGATCTGGAAAGCGAGGTTCAGCAGCAGATCGCCGATCTCGCTGCGCAGCTTATCGTCACCCGCTCCGTCCAGGATGGCGTCGGCCAGCTCCGCCGATTC
>JBDHHZ010000309.1:0-3933 GCA_039589115.1 Gemmatimonadota bacterium
GTACGCGACGGTCCCACCGCCGGCCACCCTATGAAACGTCGCCATCATCTGCCGCTCGCTGGAGAACGGGACCTCGGCCAGCTCGGGATATTCGGCGCGTAGAGCACCGAGATCGAGTCCGGCTTTGCGACCGACGACCAGCAGCGCGGCCTCCGTCGGGTCACCCAGAGCGTGCCAGCCTTCCTCGTCCTCTCGAATCGCCGCCCGGTTGGACAGCATCCCGATCCTCAACGCCAGCTCGGCGCCGTCTATTTGCGCCGGCTGTACCGAAGCGTCATCGAGCTTGAACTCGCCGACCGGCTCGTATCCGACGCCCGTGACCCGCAGGGTACGCTCCGCCACCATCAGAGCCGTGACCGTCATCTCGCCGGCCGTCAGCGTTCCCGTCTTGTCGGTACAGATCACCGTCACCGAACCGAGCGTTTCCACGGAGGGCAGTCGGCGAACCAGAGCGTTGCGCCTGGCCATCCGGCGCACACCCACCGCCAGCGCGATCGTGGCCACCACCGGTAGACCTTCGGGCACCGCCGCGATGGCCAGAGCGATCCCCGTCTCCACCATGAGCCAGAGCTCTTCGCCCCGCACCAAGCCGAGTACGGTGACCAGCCCAGCGACTCCAAGCGTCAGCCAGACCAATCGCCGGCCCAGATCATCGAGGCGCCGCTCAAGAGGTGTAGCGCCGGCCTCCGTCTCCTGGACGAGCTTGCTGAGATGGCCGATCTCCGTCGCCGCGCCCGTGGCCACGACCACAGCCCGCCCGGTACCCGCCGCGATCAGCGTACCCTTGTAGACCATCGAGGCGCGCTCGGCCAGCGGCGCCTCTTCCTCGTCCTCGCCCAGAACGGGCTCCGGACTCTTGGTCACCGGAAGCGATTCCCCGGTCAACGGCGCTTCGTTGACCCGCAGCTCCGTCGTCGCCAGTACGCGCCCATCCGCGGGCACTGCCGACCCCGCCTCCAAGACCATGACATCACCCGGGACCACCATCCGTCCATCGACGCGCTGACAATCTCCAGACCGTTCGACCAGCGCTTCTTGCACTTGAAGCCGCCGCAGCGCGTCCATCGCCACACGCGCGCGCCATTCGGTCCAGAAGCCCACCACCGTGTTGATCACCAGCACCGCGAGGATGGCTACGGTCTCGAGGACGTCACCGATCAAGAGGGCGACGCCGGCCGCAGCGAACAGCAGTACGACGACCAGGCTCTTCAGTTGGTCCAGCAGGATCTTCCAAGGCGAGATGGGTCGGGCGATCTCTAGAGCGTTGGGCCCGTAGCGCTCCAATCGCGATGCGGCCTCCGCTTCGCTGAGACCACGGGAGTCGGACTCCAGCCGACCGAGGACTTCCGCGGTGGGCAGTGAGTGCCACTCTACAGGCCGCGGCGCACCAGCTGTTGCTGCGTCACCGGGACCGGACGATGTCAGGCGGGATGACATGAAATCAGGATGATCGGTTTCTCCACAGCACTCGATGCTCTTTATTGCAGGCGACACGCAACGTCGGCCAAAGGTGGAGATTGCGCAAGCCCGTTCGACTCGTTCGGCGACCCATCGCGGACTCCTACCAGCCCTCTCCTGCGGCCCGCTTGAGAATCACGGGCTTTGGGCCGAACTTAGAGTAGCAGGCCAAGTATAGCGTAGAGAACAGTGAAAGGAGCAGCATGCTGAATCGTCGCACGATCGTGACGTTCACAGTCGGGTTGGTGCTAGGAGCGCTCATAGTGATCCTCGCGAAGCCCATCCTCGGCACACGTCTGCCGGAGGCGGTGGGCGGAAAGCGCGAGTCGCTGGAGGGATTCATCACCGCCAAGCAGCGCGACGACGATCGCCTGCTGCTGACCATTTCCACGCCGGCCGGGGCCATGCTGGCAACGTTCACGAAGAGAGTCCCAGAGATCGCCCTCCTCGTCGAGACCGGAGACTCCATCACCGTAACCTTGGCAGGCTACCAGCCGTTCCTCCAGGATCCGCAGATTATTCGCGTAGCGAAGCCTGTCGCCTACCCGGAGGGACAGAGCCAGGAACCGGATAGCGCAGAAACCGTCTCCGATACTCTGACACAGACTGACACGATTCCAGCAGACTCCACCGCTCCCTGGTACTAGAGGCCGGGAAGAAACCAGGAGCGTAGAGAGAAGAGCGCCGCCGGGTTCCAGCTGGAACCCGGCGGCGCTTCATTCCGGGCCCGATCTACCTGGCACCCACGCGGCCGGCCACCTTGACGGGTGGGCTGGCTGGACGGTACGCTAGCCCATCCTGATCAGAGCGAATCCATCCGATGGGAGAGACGTGTAGCCCGTGAGCCAGTACCTGCTCATCGCCTTAGCCAGCATAGTGACGCTGGGGATCGCAGCGGAGTGGCTGGCATGGCGCATCCACCTACCGTCGATCCTCGTGTTGCTGGTCTTCGGCTTCCTGGCCGGACCGGTCACCGGCTTTCTCGATCCAGACACGATGTTGGGGGAGGTGCTGTTCCCCATCGTATCGATCTCGGTCGCGGTCATCCTGTTCGAGGGAGGCGCGAGTCTGCGTCTAAAGGAGCTGACCAAGATCGGCGGCGTGGTGAGGAACCTGGTGACGGTGGGTGCGCTGGTGACATGGCTGCTGGCGGCGGCTGCGGCTCACTATCTGATCGGGCTGGATCCGGCACCAGCGGCGCTACTCGGCGCGATCCTCGTGGTCACGGGACCGACGGTGATCGTTCCGCTGCTTCGCCACGTTCGGCCGGTCCCGGTCGTCGGCTCCACGCTGAAGTGGGAAGGCATCCTCATCGATCCGATTGGAGCGATCCTGGCCGTGCTGGTCTTCCAGGCCGTGCTCGCCGGCGAGGTTCAGGCAGCTACGACCGCGGTGCTGCTGGTGTTGCTCAAGACAATGGTGATCGCCGGAGTGCTGGGGGCGCTTGGTGCCTGGTTGCTGGTGCTTCTGCTGGATCGCAATTGGGTGCCGGATTTTCTTGAGAGCCCGTTGGCGTTGACGGTCGTGGTTGCGGCGTTCGCGACATCGAACGTCTTACAGTCTGAGTCTGGATTGCTGACGGCGACGTTGATGGGGGTCGCCCTCGCCAACCAGGGGACCGTGAACATCAAGCACATACTCGAGTTCAAGGAGAATCTCCGGGTCCTGTTGATCTCGGGTCTGTTCATCCTGCTAGCAGCGCGCCTGCAGCTGAGCGATTTGCGGCAGCTCGGCCCCCCTCACCTCGCCTTCCTCGGAGCTCTAATACTGATCGTGCGCCCGGTTGCTGTGGTGTTATCTACGCTCGGATCGGAGCTCACCTGGCGTGAGCGGGCACTGATCTCATGGGTCGCCCCTCGCGGCATCGTCGCCGCGGCGGTCTCGTCGATCTTCGCGCTGGAGCTGGCCGAGGCGGGCTACGCCGGAGCCGATCAACTGGTCTCGATCACGTTCATGGTGATCATCGGCACGGTGATGGTCTACGGGTTGACCTCCGGGCCGTTGGCGCGCGGGCTAGGTGTGGCTATGACGGATCCCCAGGGCGTCCTCTTCCTGGGTGCGCATCCGTGGGTCCGGGAGATCGCGAGCGAGCTTCGCAACGAGGGCATCCCCGTCCGCCTTGTTGATACCAACTACGCCAACATCTCGGAAGCCCGCATGGCGGGCCTGCCGGTCTACTACGGCAGCGCGTTGACGGAGGGGGCTCTCGACAACATCGAGCTGGAAGGAATCGGTCGGTTGCTCGCCGTGACGTCGAACGACGAGGTGAATTCACTCGCCGCCCTCCACTTCAGCGAGATCTTCGGCGACGACAAAGTCTTCCAATTGGCGCCCGAACAGCTCACGGCGACCACGAGGCATGTGGTTTCGAGGCACCTGCGCGGCCGTTTCCTCTTCGATCGGGACGCGACCTACTGGTATCTGACGGCGCGGTTCGACGCAGGCGCCGATGTCAAGACGACCAATTTGACTGAC
>JBDHHZ010000310.1:0-3933 GCA_039589115.1 Gemmatimonadota bacterium
TTCATCGACGAGCTTCACTCCATCGTGGGGGCCGGGGGAGTGAAGGGAACCGAAGACATCGGTTCCTTGCTCAAGCCGGCACTCGCCCGGGGTGATATCGCCTGTATCGGCGCCACCACAGACGACGAGTATCGCCGCCACATAGAACCCGATCGTGCGCTCGAGCGTCGCTTCAATCCGATTGCTGTGAATGAGACGTCGCCGGCGGTCACCCTGATCATCATGGGCGCTCACCGCGAGAAGCTGAAGGAGCTGCGCGGCGTGGAAGTTCCGGATGAAGTACTGCAGTGGCTGGTGGATTTCGCCGGCGAGTACCTGCGCACCAGGACTTTCCCGGACAAAGCCGTAGATCTGCTCGAGCAGTGCGTGGCGACCGCCGTGGTGGAGAAGGCGTCGGATGTCGATCTGTCGCGAGCACAGGCGGTGGCCCAGGAGTTGGTCGGTATGCCGATCGACCTCGATACGCGCCTCGACGCGTTGGAGAAGAAGATCTCGGAGTCCGGGCTGCTGACGGCGGATGATACGAGCGCGTTGCTCGACCGCTTGAACGTAACGATGCGGGGCCTCGACCTGCAGCCGCTGCGCCCGGCCTCGGTGGCGTTGCTGACCGGGCAGGCTGCGGCCAACACCGACGTGGTGGCCGAGGCGCTCGCCGAAACCCTCTTTGGCGGGGGAGAGCGGGTCGTCGATATCGACTTCAGTCAGTTTGACGGCCATGAGGACGTGAATACTCTGGTCGGCCCGCCGCCCGGGTACATCGGCTTCGAGGGACGTCGCCCGTTGCACGCTCTGGCGCAGATGCCCCGGGCTGTGTTGCTGTGCAGGAACGTCCACGGCTGCCATCCCGAGGTGCGGGAAGTGCTCGGCGAGGCGCTGGCGCGCGGGGTCGTAGCCGAGCGGAGCGGCAAGCGCATCTACTTGAGCGACGCGCTTGTGCTGCTGACGGCCGCCACGGGTGTCCAGGCGAGTCAGGCGGTCGGATTTGCGCGGGGTAGTGAGGAAGGATCGGCGGCGAGCGATCAGTTGCGGGCCGCGCAAGCGGAGCTCGGCGCGGGCTTCGCAGAGCAAATCGATCTAGTCTTTTCCGAGGTTCCCGCTACTGCGGAAGGCCAGCGCAACTGGGTCGAGCAGACTCTTCTGGTACGGCTGGCGGACCAGTATCGCACCCACGGCGTGAGCCTGGAGTGGGACAAGAGCCTGATCGCTTGGATCGTGAAAGAGCAAGCGTCACATCCCACCAGGGCGGGCCTCACTCGCATGGTGGAGGAGCGTCTCGGCGAGGCCCTGATACCGCATCTCCCCGAAGCCGGCGCGGGCGAAATACGGGCGCGTGTGAGTGCCAAGAGAGGGGCGGTCAAGGTCAAGCTCGAACCGTCGAGCAGTGAGGGCGGTTCGGGGTAGCCTCCTCCGCCGCGACAGGGCACGCCAATCTCGGGTGACGGTTCAGGTCGCACTGCTGTCACCCGAGTGTGTTCCGCTGTCTTGCCGCAGCGCTTCTATGTAGGTAGGTCGATCCCGGGCAGGTCCAGCCCGCGCCTACCGCCGTACCGGGCAACGAGCTCGTCGTCGTACCTGTCCGCGGTCGTCGCCACGGCAGTCACCGAGGACCTGATTTCCTCCATGTCGCAGGTCGAGCCGACGATCGTGTGCTCGAAGAAGACATCGTTGTCGCTGTCCAGCCCGAACGCTCCGAAACGCATGCGATCGTTCTCGTGCAAAAGGTAGCTCATCAACTCCGGGACTACGTCGAGGTCCCGGACCACCCACGCCCGAGTTGTGATGGATGCGTCGTCGCCGCCCCAGGCGTGAACAGCCACCTGCGCAACGGTGCTACCGATGATGACGGCGATGGCGGGCTGCTCGTCGTGGGGGACTGCAAACTGGCCAAACAGCTCCTTGACCCAGGGCACGATCCTGTCGAAGCAGTCCTTCTGGGCCTCTGTGTCGAAATTCACGAGTGTACCTCCTTCATCGGATAGGCCGGCACGATCCTGAGCTCTGAGTCGTGTTGAACTACGAACTCCTGGTGTCGAACACAGGGCATCGAGGTTCGAGGCGCCTCGATGCCCGATGTGCGATGTACAACCGCTAGTTCGTTGTCGTTTCCTGCTCCTGCTCTTTGCGCGGCATCATCTCATCGCGCATAGCGAGCTGGTAGACCGTCGCTGCCACTATCACCGCTGCCTGCTTCAGATCGTCGATGACCAGACGCTCGTATCTGTCCGCGAACGTGTGGTGCGTTCGCGTATTGTACTCGATCGGGTCCTGGATGAAGTTGAAGCCGGGGATGCCGACGCGATCGAACGCCAGGTGATCGGTACCGCCGGTGTTCCCATGTTTCACTGCGACCACGCCCAGATCCCTAAAGGGCCAGAGGATCTGCTCGAAGACGGGGATCGCCGCTTCGTTACTCTGGTCCCAGATGCCGCGTAGGCGGCCGGTGCCGTTGTCCACGTTCAGGTAAGCGGAAATCTGCGGCCACAGATCCTCATGGTTTCGCACCCAATTGCGCGAGCCGAGCAGGCCCTGTTCCTCGCCGCTCCACAGAGCGATGCGGATGGTGCGGCGCGGCTGCAGGTCGAGCGCCTTGAGGATCCGCACAGCCTCCATCATCACGATGCAGCCCGCTGCGTCGTCGGTGGCCCCCGTGCCCGCGTACCATGAGTCCAGGTGGCCGCCGAGCATCACGTACTGGTCGGCCAGGTCGCTGCCTGCGATGTCGCCCAGCATGTTGTATTCCTGCAGATCGTCATCGTAGAACTTGTTCTTCACTTCGATCTCCAGGCGAACCGGCACCCCGCGCTCCAGGTTACGGTAGATCTGGCCGTACTGCTCGTGGGCGACTACCAGCTCGGGGCCGGGGATATCGTTCTCGGCGTCGCGGCCCGAGCCGCCCCACACCCGCAGGATGCCGTAGGTGCGCGAGGACGGCGAGAGGATACCTGCTATCCGCTCCCCCTTCAAGAAGTCGGCGATGCTATCGCGCATGGCGCGCTGCCGGCGCCATCTCTGCATCCTCTGCTCGCGCTCTGCAGGATCCATCTGCGGGCGCTGGCGCTCCTCCGCCGGTGCCAGCAGGTCATCCAGCGGCTGGCGCAGCGGCCGTGGGTCCCACTCGGGCTCGATCTCCTGCGGCGCTCGGGTCAGCACGAAAGCGCCCCTTAGCTTCCCTCGATACTGCTCCAGGTCGGCCACGCTATCGACTTGAATGATCACCGCGGGCCCCTTCGCCATGCCGCGCGTGTCCCCGGTCCATGCTACGGGCAGCGCCTGGAGGATCTGCACGTAGGGCTCGACGATGCGACCGCTGTAGTACAGGTTCTCCCAGCCGCGTCCGAACTCACCCCAGGGCTCGATGACGACGTTCTCCAAACCCCATTCGCCGATCTTCTCCGCCGTCCACTCGTGGGCGCGCTGCATGGCGGGCGAGCCGGTCAGCCGGGGCCCGATCACGTCGGTTAGGTAGCCGCCGAGCGCCTCGATCTGGGAGCGTTCCAGCCCCTCCTCGCGGATGCGGTTGACTACGTCTATATCGACAGCTTCTTGGGCGACCTGGGCTGCCCCGGTGGCCGCGAAGGAAAGCAGGGCGACACTTGCGGCAATTACCGCACGAGAGAGCGATCGCATCGGCACCTCCTGAGTATGGGCTAGAAGACCGTCATTTTTTCGTACGGGATGGAGATAGGACATCGATGCGGGTAGCGCAACCGCTGTGAAGCCGGGACTTTCTCCAGGGCCCGACGTCGGCGACCCCGCGCTTGATGGCTTTCATCGCTCCGCCGTCTGTCCCATGTTCTGGGCTCGTGTGCTTTGCAGGAGGGACATATGGTAGACGGTCAGAGCGCGTCGGAGTTCGAGCTGTTCATCAGCTACTCTAGTCAGGATCGCGAACGCGTGCTGGCGATCGCGGCGGAGCTGGAGGCCGCCGGTGTG
>JBDHHZ010000311.1:0-4199 GCA_039589115.1 Gemmatimonadota bacterium
GGCAGAGAGATCGTTCTCGGCGTCCAGGGCTGCAAGGTGTTTGCTTTGATGTGCTCGGATTCCTGCATGCGATCCCGCAACGTGGCGCAAGAGATCCAGCTCGCCTGGAAGTACCAGAAGCCTTACCTGCCTTTGCTGCTCGAGCCGATCAGCTATCCCGAACAGGTCGAGTACTTCCTGGAGGGGTGGCAGTGGATCGAGGTTCTGGACCAGCCGCGCGAGCGTTGGTTGCCGCGTGTCTTGCAGGCTCTGACGCGTGAGGGCGTCAGCTGCGTGGGCGCTTCGCCCGTTGAGAGCGGCGCGTCACCGACAGTTCAGGCGGTCAAGCCGGATCGGGGGCTCAAGGGCCTACGCTCGATTGCCACGTTGACGGATCAGATTTGGCCGGTCTCCGCGGATCGAGTCGGAGCTGCCCGCTCGCGATCGCTGCTACGTGACCTGGGTGCGCCGCAGAACGATGTGCAGCACGGCCACGTGCTGGGCAGTCGCGTCGCCTTGGCGATCGAATCGGAGAGCGCCGGGCATCTGCTGCTGCTCGACGAAGGCACATCGGGAAAGATCTACTGCCTCTGCCCCTCTTGGTTCGCGCCGAGTACTCAGCTGCCGCCCGGTTTGAGCTACCTGCCACAGGAAGGCTCACAGTACGACTCGTTCGCGGTCACGGGCGATCCCGGTCGCGAGCATCTGCTGGCTATTGTCACCGACGAGCCGCTCGGGTTGGATTGGCTGCCCCCGGACCCGCAGGTGCCCGCCAGAGTTCTCAGTTCGGCTGACGTCGATTCGCTGCTCGATAAACTGGACAACCTGGATGGTGCTAGCTGGACGGCGTTGGCGACCTATTTCGATGTGGTGGGACAGTGACGTCTCTACACAAGCCTCGGGCCGTGTAGCGGCCTTCCAACGGTAACGGAGCTCTGGCTGTGACCTGGGCGATCAAGCGCTGGGAGTTCAGACGGCTGAACGAGGAGGCGGTAGAAGCCTTCAGGGGTGGCCGCTACGAGGAAGCACTGGGCGTCCAGGCGCGGGCTGTGGAGATCGTTAGCGAGTACCGCGACGAAGAGCCCCAGTTGTTCGCGATCGCCTTGAACAATCTTGCCGACGTGCACCTGGCCAGGGAAGATCTCGCTGCAGCGATCCCGCTTTTGCAGCAAGTCCTGGAGATCCGGCGCGAGACGCTGGGAGAGGATCATCTCGACTACGCCAGGAGTCTGAGCAAGTTGGGTGGCCTCTGCAAGGAGATTCACGACTTCGAGGCTGCGAAGCGGTACATGCGGGAGGCCTTGGAGATCAGGCGCGAGGCATTGCCGGTAGACGATCCAACGCTGACCGACGACCTGATCGATCTGGCGCTGTTGTACTACCGGCTGGGGGAGCAAAGCGCCGCGCTGCCGTTGGCGGGCGAGGCGTTGGAGCGCGTAAAAAAGGGGGGTCCGACACACGCCGCACTTCTCAACCTGGTGGCGGGGATGAACAAGCACCTCGGCGCATACAAGCGGGCGCGAGAGCTGTATGAGCGAGCGCTCGGCATCGAGCGGGAATTTATGGGGGAAGAGGGCGCCGGCATCGTTGGGACGCTCAACAACCTCGCCGTACTCCACGACGACATGGGGGACTATGCGGCAGCCGAGCCGCTTTATCTGCAGACGCTGGACATCTGGGGTGAGCACTATGGGGAGGATCACCCCAATCTGCTGGTGGGGCTGACCAACCTGGCGGAGCTGTACTCGGCGACGGGTCGGACTGGCGAGGCCCTGCAAGTCTGGGAGAGGGCTCTGGCGATCGTCGATCGAACGATGGAGCTGGTCTTTTCTCTGGGATCGGAGAGCCATCGTTCGGCGTTCGTGGAGACGACCTATGGATCGCTCTGGAGTTTTCTGTCGCTCGTTCTCGAGCACCATTCCGATTCACCCGAAGTCGTGCGCTGGGCGCTCGACGTGATCCTGCGCCGTAAGGCCGTCGGTGCCGAGGCGCTGGCAGCACAGCGCGATACGGTGCTGGGCGGCCAGTACCCGGAGCTACGGCCCCAGCTGAGTGAGCTGAACGATCTGCGGATGCAGATAGCGCGAAAGACGCTCGAAGGTCCGGGTCAGAAGGATACGGAGGAGCATCATCATCATCATCATCATCAGCTCGAATGGAACGACCGAAAGGAGAAGCTCGAGGCCGAACTGGCACGACAGATACCGGAGATGAGCCTGGCGCGACGGCTCGCCGTCGCCGACCGGCGGGCCGTCGCCGGTGCGTTGCCTCCGGATAGTGTACTGGTCGAATTCGTGCGGATCGAGTTCTTCGATGCTAGGGCTGTTCCCGCTCGCGGGGAGTCACGCTGGAAAGACGCCCGGTATTTGGCATTCGTGATGCCCGCTGGGGAACCGGACGATGTGGCGTTGGTGGATCTGGGGGCCGCCGAGTCGATCGATGAGAAGATCGCCGCCTTGCGGTCCGCGATCACAGGTGAAGGTGACGGTGGGCCAGCAAGAGACCTGGGGGCGCCGGCCGAAGGTGACGGCAACGTGAATACGCCGGAAGCGGGAACCGCTGTGCGCGCGGCCGTATTCGATCCGCTGGCGGACTTCTTGGGCCGACGCAGGCGGCTGCTGCTGTCCCCAGACGGGGATCTTTCCCGGCTGCCGTTCGAGATCCTGCCTTTGGACCAGGACCGTTTCCTGATTGATGACTACAGCGTCAGCTATGTCAGTTGCGGGCGCGATGTTCTTCGCTTCGCCGCGCAGTCTCATGTCGAGCCCGGCGAGCCGCTGGTCGTGGCCGATCCCGATTTCGATTTGGGTCAGGAGAGTGCTGACGAAGGCAGGACACGCGCGCCGCGACACGAACGTCAGTCTCGCGATCTGGATCGGAGTCGAGTATTCGGGCGGCTGCCTGGCACCCGTGCCGAAGGCGAAGAGATCGCGCCCATGTTGGGGGTACAACCCTGGTTGGCCGGAGAGGCTCTGGAAGCTCATCTGAAGGCCTGCCGGTCGCCGCGGATCCTGCACCTGGCGACACACGGGTTCTTCTTGGCCGATCAGGAGCGAGCGGCCGGCGGCGAGCTACGAGATATCGGGGCGCTCGAGCCCGATTCGGAGAAGGGTGGCTCGCGCCTTACGGGCCTAGGAATCGAGAACCCGCTGCTGCGATCCGGTTTGGCGCTCGCCGGGGCCAACACCTGGCTCAAGAGAGGGATCCCGCCGCCCGATGCCGAGGATGGTATCCTAACCGCCGAAGACGTGTCTGGCCTCGATCTTCTCGCGACCCAATTGGTCGTGCTCTCCGCCTGTGAGACGGGGCTGGGAGAGATCCGCACCGGGGAGGGAGTGTTCGGTCTGCGGCGCGCCTTTGCACTGGCCGGTGCGCGGACGCTGATCATGAGTCTCTGGAAGGTGCCGGATCGCCAGACCCAGGAACTGATGGCCGACTTCTATCAACGCGCGTTGAATGGGCAATCACGAGCCGATGCCCTGCGAGATGCGCAACTGGCTGCCAAGGCCAAGTACGGCAATCCTCTTTATTGGGGCGCGTTCATCTGCGAGGGCAATCCCGGCCGGCTCCCCTAACCGGGCTGGAAAACACGGAACGAGGTCGGAGAATCATGCTATCCGAAACGAACCGCATAGACATCATCGCACAGAGCCCGGAAGGTGAGATCATCCTCGTCATAACGGCGGCCGAGGACTGGAGTGACGAACACGCTCTCGAGTTGTTGAGCGATAAGATCGACACATACGTCTCGTTCATAAAAGATCCGCAGTTCCAGGACGAGTACGGGAGCGCGACCGCGTACATCGAGCTCGTGGCCATGCACGAGCCGACCTCCCAAGTGCAGGAACTGCTCGATGCTGCATCGGCGGCTACGGGGATTCGAATCGGGATTCGAAAGATGGAGATTGATATTGAAGGGCTCCTCGGCGGCGAGCCGGCTGACCAAAGAGAAAAAGAAACCGCCGCGCAGCGAAGCGCCGTCGAAGGCGGCTTCGAAGAAGCGGGAAGAGCGCCAGGCGGGCCGTCCGTCTGCATCGCCGGCGTCGCTCGACCAAGTGATGTCTGCTGCCGGTCTGGACTGCGTAGAGATCGACAGCAATACGCTGGCGGTGCCGTTGGAGGGGGAGCGAGTCGATCAGATCGTAGTACAGGCCCAGCAGCTGGATGAAGAGTTGGCGATGTTCGCAGTGCTCATTCCGGAGCCAAGCCAGTCCGAAAGG
>JBDHHZ010000312.1:0-3911 GCA_039589115.1 Gemmatimonadota bacterium
GATGGGCGTCGCCGACCCCGATCGGCTGGCCATTCACGGCAGCGGTTACGGCGCCGAGGTGACGAGTTGGGCGATCACCCGCACTCCCAGGTTCGCCGCCGCCGCAGCGGTATTTGAGAGCTCTAGCACGGTCCCCGCACCGGCGCCCGAGCGCTCGGCCACGGCGAACGCGCGCTACATCCGCACGCCGCTTCTGATCGTCGACGCCGCTGACGATTTCGCTACCCTGGTCCCCTATTCGCAGCCCAGAGAACTGTACCAGGCGCTCAGCGACCTGACGAGCGCGGTGGAGTACTTAGAGCGTCCCGCGGACGAGGCGATGGACCCGAGGCCACTGGGGCACAGCGACCTCTTCTTCCGTCAGCTCCGCTGGTTCGACCGCTATCTGAAGTTCGGTGGCGCCGAACTGTTCGACTTCTATCTTGTCGGCGAGCCAGTGCCCGGGCCCAGCGGTTGGGAGCTGCGGGTCGAGAGCGCCGCCCCGCGCGCCGACTACTCCGGCATGCGACCGGAGAGCGGCCGCTACCTCGAGGTGGCGCTGTCGTTGCGGCCCGGCGATCGGTCGGCCCGAGGGTTCACGCTGGACCCCGCGGCCGGCCTCAGCCTCGTCGGGCCGGACGACAGGGCACGTTCGCTGACCGGGACCGTGACAGAGGTGTTCGAGCGAGAGACGTTGATCCTCGGGATGCCGAGCCCGGTCAGTGTGCCGAGGCCGCGCCGCGGCTCGACCACGGCACTCGCCTTCAGGCTGGCATTCGAGATACCCGACGAGGCCGCGGTCTACCGGCTACTGGTCGAGGGCTTCGCGCCGGTCCGGATCTGGGTCGCCGGGAACGACTAGGGAACTCGAGAAACGACTATGACAAGACGCCGCATCACGCTTCTGACCAGCGCGCTAATCCTCATCGTGGCGCTCGCCGCCTCCGGGCGATTCCCGCAGCAGGGCGACCACTTCGGATTCTGGTCGATCCTGCCGCCGGCGGTGGCCATCATCCTCGCCTTCGCTACCCGAGAGGTCGTCAGTTCTTTGTTCATCGGCATAGCCCTGGGTGGCGTGATCAGCGGCAAGCTGAATATCGTCAAGCATTATCTCATACCTTCGATCGGCAGCGAGAGCTACGCGCTGATCCTGTTGGTCTACCTGTGGGCGCTGGGCGGCTTGATCGGTCTGTGGACGCGGACCGGCGGTGCCCAGACGTTCGCCGAGTCGGCCGGCCGCTTGATCGTGGTCGGGCCTCGCTCCGCCAAATTCTTCGCCTGGCTGATGGGCATCATCTTCCATCAGGGCGGAACGATCAGCACCGTGCTCACCGGCACGACGGTGCGGCCGGTCTGCGATAAGTACAAAGTGTCGCACGAAGAACTGTCTTACATCGTCGACTCGACAGCTTCGCCGGCGGCGACTTTGATCCCGTTCAACGTCTGGCCCATCTACGTCGGCGGCCTCGTGGTCGGTACGGTCCCGTTCCTCAGCACTACGTCGGAGAGCATCGGCTTCTTCTTCAAGGCGCTGCCCTTCAACTTCTACGCCTGGTTCGCTGTCCTCTTCACGCTCCTCTTTTCCATCGAGCGCATGCCGTTCATGCCCGGCAAGCTGTGGGGTAACGTGCCGCTGGTCGTCGGCCGCAGGATGACCGGCGCGATAACGCGCGCCAGGGAGACGGGCCAACTGAACCGGCCGGGCTCCGACCCGCTCACATCGGAAGAGCTGACCGTGCTGCGGGTCGTGGAGGGCTACAAGAGCGGGCTGATCGACTTCCTCGGGCCGATGGGCACGCTGCTGGGCGTCGCCATCATCCCTTACATCTATACGTTCTTCATCCTGAAATCCGACTCGCCCACCCTGTTGATCGGTGAAGCGTTCATGCTCGCCGTGCTGGCAGGGGCTGTGATCGCGATCGTCAAAGGGATGGATCTGCGAACAGTGGTCGGCGCCATCATCGACGGGTGCAAGGGCGTCACCATCGGCGCGATCATCCTGGCGCTCGCCGTCACGCTGAAGAGCGTCGCCGAGTCGGTGGGCACCGCCGCCTACATCATCGATGTGACATCGGGCTTCCTCACACCGGTCATCGTACCGGCTCTCTTCCTCGCCCTCTGCATGGTGATCGCCTTCTCCACCGGAACGTCGTGGGGCACCTACGCCGTGGTGTTCCCCGTCGCCATGCCGCTGGCCTACTCCATCAACCAGGACCCGTTCTTCATGACGCTCTGCTTCGGCGCGGTCACCGGCGGCAGCGTGTTCGGCGACCAGTGCTCGCCGATCTCCGACACGACGATCCTATCGTCGCTAGCAACGGGCTCCGACTTGATGGACCACGTCTATACTCAGATCCCGCTCGCGCTGACTGCCGCCGGGCTGGGTGCGGTACTCTACACCGTTCTGGCGATGCTCTTCGTTTAGCACGTAGACCGCCGACCTCCGGTTTGAAGAGGGGCGCACGCCTGATAAGCGTGAGGTCGGTGAATCGAGCTCCTCCAGGCGCATGGTGATTGTCGCTGTCACTCTCTGTTGCGGTGCTGTGACTGCGGCGACATCATGCAGGCACTGTGAGTGGGATCCGAGGATGGCGCACTAGAGTCCCGCTGGTAGAGGGGAGCTCGGCCGTGGCAGTATCTCATTTGCACAGCTACCCGCAAACTGGCCCGCAGTCACATCCAGCCCGCACAGGTTCGTTCAGTCATTCCGCGACAACGCTGTGTGCCCCTCCAGGGTCTCCGGTTGAAAAACCTTCCGGTTGGGGTTCACGGTGACGCTGAGTCCAGAAGCAGCGTCGTCCGGGGATCGGGGCGCGGTGCTCGCCGCCTTCCGCCGGGCCCTCGCCCGAGAGATGCACGTGCTGCGCCGCGATCTCGGCATGCTTTGGCAACAGCTGTACAACCGGCTGCAGTGGGCGGATGAGCCCGTTCCAGCCGTACTTGAGCCGGAGTTCAAGCGCCGCACAGTGCCGGGGGCCAGACCTTGGTTGCGTACCCGGACGCGGTCGCGGGAGTCGGAGGCGCTGGTCCGCACCCTTGAGGGCCATACGCGCGCGATCCAGGCCTGTGCCTTCAGCCCCGACGGCGCCAGGATGGTCTCGGCAAGCTCAGATCAGACACTCAAGCTCTGGGACGCCGAGACGGGCGAGGAGATTCGCACCCTTGAGGGCCACACCGGCAGGGTCTTGGCCTGTGCCTTTGGCCCCAACGGCGCCCGGGTGGTCTCGGCAAGCGAGGATGGGACGCTCAAGCTCTGGGACGCCGAGACCGGCCAGGCGGTTCACAGCCTCACGAGCCACACCTACGGGGAGGCCTGCGCCTACATTACCCACGGGGTCGACCCCTGCGCCTACATGACCAAGGGCGTCGACGCCAGCGCCTACGCATCCATCCCCGAGGGCACTAGGGTGGTCTCGGCAGGCAGCGTCGCCGCCTGCGCCTACAGCCCCGACGGCACTAGGGTGGTCTCGGCCAGCGAGGATAAGACGCTCAAGCTCTGGGACGCCGAGACGGGACAGGAGCTTCACACCCTTGAGGGCCACACTGGCGAGGTCGAGGTCTGTGCTTTCAGCCCCGACGGCGCGCGGGTGGTCTCGGCAAGCGAGGATAAGACGCTCAAGCTCTGGGACGTCGAGACGGGCCAAGAGCTTTGCACCTTCGAGGGGCACTCCGACGGGATCAAGGCCTGTGCCTACAGCCCCCACGGTGTTCGGGTGGTCTCGGCAAGCCGCGATGGGACGCTCAAGCTCTGGCACGCCGAGACTGGCGAGGAGATACGCACCCTAGAGGGCCACACCGACTGGGTCAATGCCTGTGCCTACAGCCCCAACGGCGCGCGGGTGGTCTCGGCAAGCGAGGATGGGACGCTCAAGCTCTGGGACGCCGAGACGGGCGAGGAGATTCGCACCCTTGAGGGCCACAGAGACGCGGTC
>JBDHHZ010000313.1:0-3909 GCA_039589115.1 Gemmatimonadota bacterium
GATCGACTACAATCGACGATCCGCCGATGCTGCGCTGAAGCTGCCTGTCGGTGACGAGACTTCACTCCACTACTTCCATGCGTTGGACTACCTGGCGTACGCGTATCTCCAGGGCGCCGAGGATCAGAGGGCGCTGGAGGTGATGAAGGAGCTGAAAGGGGTCGAGCCGCCATACCAGGCGCACGTCGCCAGCGCCTACACCTTCGCTGCCGTCCCCGCTCGCCTCGCCCTCGAGCGGCAGATGTGGGAGGCGGCAGCGGATCTGAAGCCGCGCTGGCCGGAAGCCTACCCTTGGGATACCGCCGCCGCGTTCGAGGCGATCACGTACTTCGGGCGCGCGATGGGCGCGGCGCGTAGCGGCAGGTTCGAGCAAGCGCGCGCCGACCTCGATACGCTCGCCGAGCTCCAAGAGCGTGTCGCAGCCAAGAGCCCCTATTGGGGAACTCAGGTAAAGATCCAACGGCTGTCGGCGCTCGCCTGGCTGCAGTTCGAGGAGGGATCCCAGGATCAGGCGTTGTCGACCATGCGAGCTGCCGCCGAGATGGAGGCGAGTACGGAAAAGCACCCCGTGACGCCGGGCGAAGTACTGCCGGCGCGCGAGCTGCTCGGCGACATGCTGCTCGAGCTGGGACGGCCGATGGAAGCGCTGGCCGAGTACCAGGCCGCCCTCGATCGAAGCCCTAACCGTTTCAACAGCCTGTACGGCGCGGGCCGTGCCGCCGAATCAGCCGGAGATTCCGCGGTTGCCGCAGAGTACTACGAGACGCTCATCGAGGTCACGGCAAACTCCGATACGGATCTTGAGCGGCTGCAACACGCGAGGACGTTCGTCGCGCAGGGCTAGAGCTCGGGCAAGCTGACAACAGCAGAGTAAGCAAGGCACCGCGCCGGTCTTGGGCGGTGCCTTGCTTGATAAGGCGAGCCTAGTGTGCGGGCTCGTTGCTCACTGAGCCGGCACGTCACATCTTCAACCAGCCTCACCCAGAGTCCTCTCCTCGGTGGAGCGGTCCATGAACATCCCAACCGGTTCCGAAGCGAATCCCCTGGCGCCACTAGGGGATGCCGTGGATTGGCTGGCCCGCTCACCGTGGCGCTCGTTCATCGTCATCTTCCTGCTCGCCTTCGCGATACGCGGCTACTTTCTGATGCTGGCTCCGGAGCGCTGGATAATCCCTCACACTCGCTGGGAGATGGAAGCGATCGCCTTCTCGCTGGCCGAGTACGGGCGCTTCGCCGATCCGTACATCCTTCCCACGGGGCTGACGGCGCACCTGCCACCGATCATGCCGGGCATCACCGCTCTGATCTGGGTCCTGTTCGGGATGGGAGCGACGGCCGGCTATGCGGCGTGGCTGTTCAAGATCGCGACCTACTCGGCGATGTATGCCATGCTCCCCTGGATCGCCGGGAGGCTCGGAGTGGGGAGGCAGGCCGGTGTGCTCGCGGGCTTGACGGGCGCACTGATGGCGACGTGGCCAGGACACGGCGAGGGGCTCACGGGCATCGCGCTGGGCCTGCTGCTCGTCGTATTCCTGCGGCGCTGGACCGTGGGACTCGGCTCGCCGGCCGGTTCGCTCGCCCTCGGGCTGGCCGCCGGCGTGGCGTTTCATCTGCAGCCGGTGCTTCTGCCGGTCGTGCTGGGCTGTATGGCCTTCGAGCTGTGGTGGAGCCGCGAACGTCGGGTGTGGGGCCTCTCGGCGCTATTGGCGCTGGGGATGGTGGTGGCTTGCCTCCCGTGGGGCGTGCGGAACTACGCCGCGTTCGATGAGGTCATCTTCATCCGCAGCAACCTGGGTCTGGAGCTGCGCATGGGTCATCACGAGGGCGCTGCCGCCGCGATGGAGGTGATGGACGCGCGGGAAGAACATCGGCATCCGCGCACGCACGAAGGTGAGGCGGTGCTGGTCCAGGAGCTGGGCGAGGTGGAGTACATGCGGCAGGCGGGCCGCGAAGCGCTGGAGTGGATAAAGGCGAAGCCGAGCGAATCCCTGCGGCTGACGGCGTCGCGCGCGATTCACTTCTGGTTCGGGCCCCTGCATCGGCCGATGACGGCCGCAGCGGTCACCGCGCTAACGATTCTCGCGTTGCTGGGTGCCGTGCGAACGCTGCGGGCGGCGTCGATCCCACAGCGGGCCGTGCTGCTGATCCCTCTAGCGACTTACCCGCTCATCTACTACGTGGTGACCTACATGAGCCGCTATCGACAACCGCTGGACTGGATGCTGCTCATGCTCGCGGGCGCCGAGGTCTGGCGCTGGATCAAGAGAGACTGACCAGGCGTGGAGGAGGGTCGAGAAGCATGACCATAGCGGCAACCGTTCTTGCTGTTCTCGGCATCATCGTCGGGGCGTTCGTCATCTACCTGTTGATCGTAGCGCTCATCCCAGGGATCTCAGTGCCAGAGCAGCGCCTGGAAAAGGCCACCGCAAGCGAGAGGAGAGACGCGAAGCCACCGCGGTCGAGAGGGGATGTGAGCTTTGAAGTCAACGGGACATCGGTCGCGGCGTGGTTATACCTGCCAGACGACCGTTCGGCCCCCGTTCCATGCGTCGTGATGGCTCATGGTTTTGGAGGCACAAAGGATATGGGCTTGGAAGCGTACGCGCTTCGGCTCCAGGAAGCCGGCTATGCGGCGTTGGCCTTCGACTACCGGCACTTCGGGCAGAGCGAGGGCGAGCCGAGACAGCTGGCGTGGATCCCGTACCAGCTGGAAGACTATCGCGCAGCGGTCGACTATGCCCGAGGCCTGGAAGAGATCGATGCGACGAGGATCGCGCTGTGGGGCACATCGTTCAGCGGTGGCCACGTCGTCGTAACAGCCGCTGAAGACGAGAACGTTGCCTGTGTGGTCGCACAATGCCCGGGGCTGGATGGATTCGAGTCAACGAAGATGGGGTTCAAGAGAGTCGGCATACAAACCGGTCTCAAAGTGATCATGCACGGTCAGCGTGATCTCGTCAGATCCTGGCTCGGTCTTTCTCCACACAAGATCCCGATTGCAGGGAAACCGGGCAGCGTCGCATTGATGACCGGGCCCGGTGTCTGCGACGCCTACGCTCTGCTCGCAACGGAGGGTTTCGTCAACGAGGTCTGCGCACGTATCGCGATTCGTGGGGACAAGTACAGACCGGTGAAGAAAGCGCAGAACGTTCGATGCCCAGTGCTGCTCTTGATCTGCGAGGATGACGACCTGGCCCCGGTCAGCGCGGCGGAGGAAGCTGCGGATCGATTGGGCGACCTAGCGGAAGTGAAGCGCTATCCGATCGGCCACTTCGACATCTATATCGGCAGGAACTTCGAGAGAAGCGTCAGCGATCAACTCGAGTTCCTGTCAAAACACTTGGGCTAGGCCACCGTCACGCTCTTCGCCTGATCGTGCCCCCTCGCCACGTCCACCTTCAGCAGCATCAGGGTGCCGATCAGCACCATCAGGAATAAAGGCAAGACGGCTCCAGCCATCGAGTTGATCACCGGGACGTTTGCTAGCCTGGCTGCGTACAGGGCCCCGAAGCCGAACAGGAACGGCCCCACCAGAGAGGCGACCTTACCGACGATCGCGTAGAGGCTGAAGAACTCCGCCGACTGACCGGCTGGGATCATCAGTGCGTAGATGGTCCGGGACGCCGATTGAGACACGCCGAGCACCAGTCCGCCGAAGAAGGCCATGACGTAGAACTCTTCCAGCGTCCGCATCACCAGCGCCCAACCTATGAGCATCACCCAGCCGATCAGAGAGTAAACCAGGGCTTGCTTGGTCCCCGTCTTCTTCTCGATCCAGATGAATACGAGCGAGCCGACGAAAGCCACGATCTGGATCATCACGAACGCCGGGATGATCGACTGGAGGGTGGCTCCCAGGGCGACGCTGCTGAAGGTGGCCGACTGGCTGATGATCGTCTGTATGCCGTC
>JBDHHZ010000314.1:0-3900 GCA_039589115.1 Gemmatimonadota bacterium
CGCGACGAGATGTGGAGCGACGACTACTTCGGCATCCTGCTCGACACTTACGGCGACGCGTCGTGGGCGTACTTCCTGTTCGCGAACCCGCTGGGCGTACAGGGCGACACGCGTTTCTCCACCAACGCCGGCGAGGACGCGAGCTTCGACATCATCTACGATGCGGAAGCGAAGATCACCGATGAGGGGTACCAGATCGAGATGGCGATCCCCTTCAAGAGTCTGCGCTTCCCGAATCGCGACGTGCAGACATGGCGCGCCACGTTCTGGCGGACTTGGCCGCGCGAGAGCCGCGCCCAACATACGTGGGCGTCCATCGATCGCGACGACCCTTGCTTGCTTTGCCAGTTCGGAACCCTGACCGGCATGCAGGGCGTCAAGCCGGGCGGCGCGCTGGAGGTGATGCCCGCGGTGGTGGCCTCGCAGACCGGACATCTCGAAGAGCCCGACGACCCGAACTCCGAGTTCAAGAACGAGGACCCCGACGGTGAGCTCTCGCTGTTCGTACGCTACCCATTCGCCTCCGGGCTCACGACAGAGGCGGCGATCAACCCCGACTTCAGCCAGGTGGAATCGGACGTCGCCCAGATCGATGTGAACACAACCTTCGCCCTCTTCTTCCCGGAGCGGCGCCCCTTCTTCCAGGAAGGCGCGGACCTGTTCGACTCGAACTTCGACGTCGTCTACACACGCCAGATCAATGACCCGTTGCTGGCGGGCAAGCTGATCGGCCGCATGGGCCGCACGACACTAGCCTACCTCACCGCTTTCGACGAGAACTCTCCGATCATGCTGCCCTTCCAGGAGCGAAGCTACGTGGGTATGGCGGGCAAGAGCTTCTCCAACATAGGGCGTTTCCAGCAGACGTTCTGGAGGGACTCGTTCGTCGGCGCTATCCTGACGGACCGCCGCTTCGAAGACAATGCCGGGTCCGGTACGACCGGCGGAGTCGATGGCCGCTTCCGCTTCCTGGGCAACTACAGCATCGAGTACCAGGCGCTCGCTAGCTACACGCGCGAGCCCGACGACACGACGCTGACCACTGGCATCAACGACATGACGTTCGCCGGTGGTGAGCACACCGCGGCCTTCGACGGCGAGTCGTATTGGGGGCACGCCTTTTACGCGAGCTTCGAGCGTAACGCGCGTACCTGGTTCTTCGATTTCGACTTCTGGGCTTCGAGTCCCACCTTCCGGGCCGACCTAGGCTTCGAGAACCGCAACGACTTCCGGCGCTTCGCCATCGTGCAGGGACTGATCTTCTACCCGGATTCGCGCTTCCTCGACCAGATCATCCCGGTATTCGTCGCCCAGCGGGCCTGGAACTGGGACGGCCAGCGCAAGGACGATATCCTCGTAGCCAATCTCGAGGTCGCCTGGAAGGGCGATACGCGCACGGTGATCGAGTACACTCATGGCTTCGAGCGATTTCGCGACGTCGAATTCCCCGACCAGGGCAACTGGTTCTTCTTCCTGCGGTCCGGATTCAGCGAGATCTTCCGGCCGGGATTTTGGGTACAGTACGGGGACAGGGTCGCCCGCTTCACCGACCCGCCCGTCCCAGGAAAAGGGACCGATGCCCGTGTGTGGTTCGAGTTCAAGCCACTCACGCAGTGGGTGATCGAACCGTCGGTCCAGTTCTCGAAGCTGAAAGATGTCGAGACCGGCGAGGAGTTCTTCAGCGGCTACATCGGGCGGATGCGCACCACCTTCCAGTTCACACGCGAGTTCTTCCTGCGGCTGGTTGTGCAGTATGATGACTTCGACGGGGCCCTGAGCATCGAGCCGCTGCTCACCTACAGGCTCAACGCGTTCAGCATGTTCTACATCGGCTCGACGCATGCCTATCAGGACTACAGGGACCCGAACACGGACATGACCGAAACGGGCCGGCAGTTCTTCGCCAAGTTCCAGTACCTGTTCCGCAATTGACCGCGCGACGGGAGTGGCCTGCCCGTCCCAATCGTCGGCAACCCTCGATTTAACACTTCGCACCGACAGACTGTCCAAGTTTTAGAGACCCTCGACGTGCTGCATCTCCGGCCGACTCGAGTCGCTGGGGCCAAACGGCATGATGTCGAAGGCTGCAACAGATAGACAGATGGGAGGAGGACGAAAGATGCGAGCGATAACCTCGTGGGTTCTGGCGGGCGCCGGGCTGATTCTGGCGCTCGCTAGCGTCAGCGCCCTGTCAGCCGGGTCAGTAGACCTGTCAGGGACATGGACGTTGAACCTGGAGGAGAGCGACTTCTCTCTACATCGGGAAGGAGATCGCGACGGCCGACCCGATCCGTATCGCCTCCTGCACTACGTGGGCGACGGGCCCGGCGAGGGTCACTTCGAGTTGTTCCCTGGAGGGGCGCTACAGACGTTGGTGATCGCCCAGGACGAGATGGCGGTCACGATCGACTACGGGGACGGCCGCTCCCAAGTGTTCCACACCGACGGGCGCACAACGACGTTGGAGCTGGACCGCGGCGCGACGATCGCGATGGTGGCCAGTTGGCACGACGGTGCCTTCGTCGTCGAACGGCAGCTACTGCAGGGAGGTTTGATGACCACGACCTACCAGCTGTCTGGCGACGGCCAGCGCCTGTATGTGACGGTGAGGATCGATGATGACGGCCTGCCCGAGTCGGTCGAATCCCAGCGTGTCTACGATTCAGCCGGCGATAGCGAGTAGCGGGATACCCAGGTTATAGCAGGTTTCGCGAGTCGGCACGGAGCCGGGCGGTGCGAGAAGTCGAGCGCAGCGCCCGTTTTCGTAGCATTCGCTTTTTGGAGGGCACTAATGAGACGGCGCGGAAGTCGGGCGCTCGGCCGATTTGGATGCCTCCTCCTAATGGCCTACTGCCCCCGACTACCGCGCCTTATCTCTAGCTCAGAAACGCCGTCCACGCCCGGCTGGACCGGTAGGACAGACGTGCCATATAGCTGGCGGCGCGGACCAGCACCGCCCGCGCCTTGGATAGAATTGAACTCCGAAGATCTATCGACATTTACCGCTGCTCCCAAAAACCCCGTGTTTCCCAAGGACTTCCAAGCTCGGAACTGGCCCCTCCAGCCCCCTTTTGTCCTGCTTTCTACCTACTAAGACGCATCCGGAGGCAAAAACGTTGCACCCCGCGGCCATGGACCGCCTGAAAGCGGCCCGGGTACTACACTAGACGACACCTTCGCCCCCCGGTCCCGCCCTAGCTAGACCCGAGGAAGCACGATGCGCGGGATCAGCATAATTTGTCTCCTACTGTCCACCCTGCTCGCCGGCTGCGCGGAAAGCCCACAGGCACCCGACGACTACTATTCTCCGGACGTTCCACCCGGTGTGAACGTCTATTACTACGACTGGAGCGACGGGATCGCACCCGACACGGTGTACTTCCTCGCGCTTGTCGGAGAATGGAACAGGGTCGATACGCTGTTCTACATGCTGGCCGAGGGAGAAAGGGTCATCGTGGAGAACTGGTTCATCGACAACAACGTGGAGCTGGCCGTGGCTTACGACCCCCTCGAGGACATCGAGTACGTCTGGCGTGCCTGGATGGCCGGCGACACCGCCCAGCTCGTCTGGACTCCCTGAGCTTTCCCCAGCCGCCTACTACGGATTCCCCGGCGGCCATGCCGGCCGAGCTCTGCTACCTCAGCCGGCCCCCAGCAACTCGTTGACCTTCTTCATGACAGCGAAGGCGTCGGCCACGTAGAGCACGTCGGCTTTGCCCTGCGCCCAGCCGCAGCCGGCGTCGAGGTTCACCGCGCGCCGCTCCTTGATGAAGCGCCAGCCGACGACGTGCGGCTCCTCACCGTGGCAACACGTCGCCAATCCTTTGGGATGCCGCGGCGTCGATCCCGTCTGACCCACCTGGTTGAGGTGGCTCATGAAGGAGAGTACTTCCTGTCCCT
>JBDHHZ010000315.1:0-4318 GCA_039589115.1 Gemmatimonadota bacterium
ACTGGACTGGCTGACTCGCCAGAGCCGACCGGACGCGAGCTCCCGAACGTAGACCTGGTCCTGGAGCCGGGGGCCGCCCGGAAGGAGGTTGTCGGCCATCGACGTGAAGGCGACGCGGCTCCCGTCCTCGCTCAGACGCCCTCCCCCAGGAAGAAGGCCTCCGTGAGAGGAATAGGTGGCCGGCTCGCCAGAGGGCGCCGCGCTGGCGAGGACGAAGCGCTCGTTCCGCCCGTCGTAGACGTAGACCTGATGGTTGGACGTCACGGAAACGAACCGACATTCGCGGCTGACTGAAGGTGTGAAGGTGCCGAACTGATCCAGCGGGACGGTCTCGTCCGGGACGATCCGCTCGAGCTGGGCCGTGGCGGCGCGCTGCGGAAACCGATCGCACGCGTTGACCACGCCTGCGATGCAGCCGAGAGCGAGCAGCACTACCCTGGCGATCGGGTGGGTCGGCATCCGGAGCCGGTGACCCATAGGCCCTCGAGATTGTCGTACCAACTCAGCGCCCTGCCCAAGCCGTGCTCGATTGCTCGCTGCACTCCCCTATGAGTCCATGAACCCAGGCCAGCGCACCTCGATCTCTGCCGACATCATGCCACTGAGCTGGCCGGCGAAGCGTTCATCGAAGTGACGGTTCGGCTCCAGCTGTGGAAGGCCCAGTGCGGATGCGATGATCGATGCGGTTTCTGTTGCCCGGACCAGGGTGGAGCTGCTCACAGCGTCGAATCGATGGCCCCTGAGGGTTTCGCATGCCTCTCGCGCTTGAGCACGACCGATGTCGCTTAGAGGAGGATCAGCATGGCCCGCCCAGCGGCGCTCGGCGTTCCAGGTAGACTGCCCGTGCCTCGCTACGTAGATCCTGTTCATAGGGGCTCATTCCGAGTTCCAGATGTCGCGATGAAGCATCCACCGATCGTCGATGCGTTTCCACACGACGATGTAGCGTGCCTCCGTCACCGCGCTGTCCTTCCCGGTCAGCCGAACGGTGCCGGACTCATAGGCCAGGTCGACCTCTGATTCGACCTCTCTGGTCTCGAGAGCAACGTCCTTGATCCCCGAATCGATGAACGTCTGCCAGAACCCTGCGATCGCGGTGCGACCCGTCGCCACCGGTGAGCCTGGAGCGATAACCTGTGCATCCTCGGTGTAGAGGCTGGCGATTGCGGCGGAGTCGCCCCGAAGGAAGGCGGCGACGAACGCGCGATTGCCCGCTTCGACCGCCTCGCGAACACCATCCGCCTGAGCATCCACGGCGGAGAGGAGGCTGGCGAACGTGAGCGCGGAGAGCAAGACACCGTACGACCTGAACATGGGTCTTCTCCTCGTTGTGGAGCCTCTGAGCCCCGCCATTCTACCGCGACGGCCGAGAGGACCGGGTATCGGCTGGCGCATTCGCTTTGAGAGTGGCGACCCGCCCCCGACTCCATCGCGCGGGTGGTTCACGCCGTCGTACACCGTCACCTCCCTTATCTCGAAAGGGTCGACGCCCTCGAGGCATCCGACGTTGAAGCTGTACTGGCTCGGGTTGGAGCGCCTCTGGTGATGGGTGTAGATGCCGCACGTCGGGCAGAAGAAATGTTTCGCAGTGCCGGTATTGAACTGATATAGGGCCAGGTGATCCTCGCCCCGAAGGATTCTCAGGCCGTCGGTCGGCACAGATGCAACGATGGCTCCGCGCCGCCGGCACATGGAGCAATTGCAGTGCCGCGGGTCCACCAGGCCGTTTCGTAGATCTACCTCGAACTGGATGGCGCCGCAGTGGCACGACGCTGGGTGGGTCCGTTGGAACTTCATGGCCAGCTCTTCTTTCTTGCAGCGCCAACTCGTTAGGCGCCTGCCTCGCGGGGCCAGAACCTCGGGAGAACCATGCCTACCTTCTGGCAATAGCTGACATACTGATCGCCGAACTCGGCGAGCATCATCTTCTCTTCCGACCGCATGTAGAGAACATAGATTGGGACGACGTAGAGGGTAGCGACCACCAGTGCGGGGACGCTGAAGTAGGAAGCTGCAAGGCCGAACCATATGAGATACACGCCGAGATAGATCGGATGGCGGCAAAGACCGTACGCGCCCGTTGTGATGAGGCGCTGATCTGATTCGACATAGTGGCCCGTGCCCACGTTCGGGAACGAGTAGAACGACCACAAGGAGATGGCAAGCCCCCCGAGACTGAGGGCAGCCCCAAGAAGGGGAACTGCGACCGTCAGAGCGCCAGCTCCGACCGGGGGGGATAAGCCGCTACGCAGGACGAGGGCTGCGACGAACAACACGACCGGTTCGGGGAGGGTGGACAGCTCGACCCATCCCCACTTCGTCGTTCGCGCGCGCCGATGGATGCGCCAGGTTCGAAGGATTCCGAGGAGGACCCAAGCGCAACGGGTGAGGGCGATCCATGCCGTTGCCTCCGCGGCAGCTCGATACGAGAGATCCGCCATGCCGGCTCGCTCCGCCCAGATCAAAGCTCCATGCTGCCACAGGTGGTTGTGTCGGCGCAGCGTAAGGCGGTCAGCTGCAGCGCCTTGCTGGCCAGCGGGGGCATTCGTCTAGTACCCCAGCTAATCCTCCATGGCCGACAGGACTTCCTGCTGGCCCGCTTCTTCGGAGACGTGGAACTGGGTGACGGCGAAACTGGAGAGCCGCACGTCCGCGACGATCGTGCCGCCCTTCACTCAACTTGCTGAGCGCGCGGAGCTCGTCTAGGAGATCGGCGAGCCGCTCGAGTCCAGCTTTGCGGCGCAGTCTCGGAGATGTCTCAAATTCGGCCACGTCGCGACTCCGGTAGCCGCGATCGGCCGATTCCACGCAGGGCCCAGGCGGGGTTCCTGCAAGGTCACTATGGACCAATCCAGGCCATAGCTCGAAAGGTAACCGTGTAAAACCGCTGCCTTACGAACCCGACCTGTCAGGTTGCGGGCCTGGAGGTCGCCCGTTCGAGTCGTGCTGGGCACGCTACCAGGTGCCGTAATCGCGCCCGCGAATGATGTGAGTGTGGTGCGCCTCGCCGAGCCGGGCGGACAGGTCAGCCGGGATGTACTCACATCAGGCGTGTGGCGGACGCACAACTCTACTACCCTTGCATGAGTTCTCAGGAGGACATCGCAAATGATCGGTACGCTCATCTTCTTCGGGATCGTAGTTCTGCTGGGCGTCATCCTTGCTGGGATCTTCAACCGGCTCGTGGCGCTCAGAAACCGCTACAAGAACGCGTTCTCGCAGATCGAGGTTCAGCTCAAGCGACGTCACGACCTGATTCCCAACCTGGTGGAAACAGCCAAGGGGTACATGCAGCACGAGAGGGAGACGCTTGACGCAGTCATCCAGGCGCGCAATCAGGCGCAGCGAGGTCTCGAACAGGCGGCCGGCGATCCGACCAACCCCGAGGCGATGCAGAACCTGGGCGGGGCAGAGGGGGCGTTGAACGGCGCGGTGGGCCGGCTGCTGGCGCTGGTCGAGTCCTACCCCGACCTCAAGGCCAACACGAACATGATGCAGCTCTCGGAGGAGCTGACGTCGACCGAGAACAAGGTCTCGTTTTCTCGCCAGGCATTCAACGACGCTGTCACGGTCTACAACACGTACAAGCAGAGCTTCCCCGCGGTGATTCTGGCCGGGATATTCGGACACGCGCAGGACGCGACGCTGCTCGAGTTCGACAGCGAGGCCATCGCCGAAGCCCCGAAGGTCTCCTTCTAGGCCGCCTTGGCGACCGACTTCTTCGAGAGTCAGGACGCCGCCCGACGCAACACCGGGCGGCTCGTGATTCTGTTCGGCCTGGCTGTCATCGCGATCGCCCTCACGATCTACGCTCTGGCGGTGGGCCTCATGGGGTATCAGGGCCAGGATCGCACCGGCGCGATCCTCCTCGATCCCAACTGGTGGGACCCGGAACTGATGGGGGTGGTCGCGATCGCCGTCCTGGTGCTCGTCGGTGGCGGCAGCCTGTACAAGATCTCGCAGCTCCGAGGCGGCGGACGGGTCGTGGCCGAGCACCTCGGAGGACGTCTGCTGCACCCGGATACCGCCGACCCACGCGAACGCGTTCTGCTCAACGTGGTCGAAGAGATGGCCCTTGCATCCGGCACACCGACGCCGCCGGTCTATCTGCTGGAGGACGAAGAGGGCATCAACGCGTTCGCGGCCGGCTTCTCGCCCAACGATGCCGTCATCGGCGTGACGCGGGGCACGCTCCATCAGCTGAGACGTGACGAGCTCCAGGGCGTGATCGCCCACGAGTTCAGCCACATTCTCAACGGGGACATGCGGCTCCACATCCGGCTCATGGGTGTGCTGAACGGCATCCTGCTCATCGGTC
>JBDHHZ010000316.1:0-3985 GCA_039589115.1 Gemmatimonadota bacterium
AGCACCAGCTTCCCTTCGCGCAGGTGATCGGTGGGCGCTATGGGCTGGAGGATGCCGGCCGGGCATTGGCGGATGTCGAGCAGCTCGCCGTGACCAAGGCGATCATAACGCCGCACGACTCACACAGCGGTCGATAGCGCTCGCTAGGTCGGCCAGGGCCGGCGAACGACGCGCGGGTTCCGATGCCGCTCGTCCAGCCGCAGCAAGCCCAGTCCGGCCGCGATCTCGTGCGCCTTCCGAAACTCCGCGGACAAGAGCGCTCGATCGATCTCGGGATAGCGCTCGGCGCACACGCGGCCTCGTGTCGTCCAGGCAGCCCGGCATGACCAGATGCCGGATGAGAACGCCTCGCGTTGCCAGTCCGTCGGCATCGATCTTCAGGAACCCCACCTGTCGGTGCATCTCGGCGATCGCCGACCGCGCCGCTTCCGGGTAGTCCTCCGCTTTCAGGTAGTCGCGGCTGAGCTCGGGCGACCAGAGCTTGAAGTCGGGCATGTAGATGTCGACGACACCGTCGAGCAGCTCGAGGCTCTCCATCGAGTCGTAGGCGCTCGTGTTGTAGACGATTGGCAACGTCAAGCCCGCGTCGGCGGCGATGGCGATCGCTTCCAGAACCTGAGGCACAACGTGCTCCGGTGTGACGAAGTTGACGTTGTGACAGCCGAGCTGTTGCAGCGACAACATCATGGCAGCGATGTCTTGCGGTGGAGAGCCGGATCGGGCCGGACCGGGCCGCACCGCCTGGCTGATGTCGAAGTTCTGGCAGAAGACGCAGCGCAGGTTGCAGTGCGAGAAGAAGATGGTGCCCGAGCCGTTCCAGCCGCGCAGGCAGTCTTCCTCACCCATGTGTGGGAAGCAGGAGCTCACGATGGCGTAGCGACCCGTCTTGCACGCCGCCCACTTCTCCTCCAGCCGGTTCACCCGGCAGTCGCGCGGGCAGGCCGTGCAATCGGCCAAACCCGCCACCGCTTTGCTGGCCCGTTCGTGGAGCTCGGCGCTCCCCAGGTCGAGATAGGCTGCTCGAGTCATCGGCATCTGGACCTAAGATATGTCAGGGCCGGGAGACGCAGCCAGCGCCGCGGACAGCCCGACCGCTGGCGCGGAGTGCCGGTGCCGAGACAGATTAGGCGGTCGAGATGCGCGAACCATGCCGTGCGGCGCGGGCGGTAGCTGCGGCGCGGCGACGACCGAGGAGATCATGGGGTACCTGCTGAGAGTTTCGGTGGCGCTGATAGGAATGCTGCTGATCCGCGTATTCCTGTACCCGCGCGGCTGGGGTAGGCGCTCGGTCCCCAGCGCCCTCTTCGCGATCATCGGACTCGCGCTGTCGCTACCGCTGGCCAGCTACGGTTCGACCGGGTTGGCCCTCGCGCTGGCCGCCGCTCTCATCCTCCTATTCCCGTACCGTTACTTCGCGACCCGCTACATGAAGGCGCGTACGCGCGCCGGCCTGCGGGTGCTGGCGGAGCGTTGGGGAACGCGGTTGCTCCAGGATTCGGGCGGTCGCTGGGATGTAATCCAGGAAGAGGCGGGTCGGAAGAAGTGGGTGGGCAACGTTCTCACCTACAAAGGTTCGATCGATCCGGGCGTCAAAAGGAGAGAGGTCGGCTACATGCTCGCTTTCGTCATCGAGCTCGAGCATCAACCGGCCTTCCAATGCTCGTTCATGATGGGTTGGGATTCGCCTAGGTACTTCGAGCGGGAATGGCGGGCGACGCACGTGATTCACGGCGAGTTCCTGTCGCTGCCTTTTGGCGATTTGGGACTCGCGCAGGATCGGGGACGCGCGACTGGAGGGAACGTTCGCGACCTCGAGCCATACGTCCAGCTACCCGACACCGATCGTACCGTCGCAGTCGTCGGGACCCACCCTGAAGCGTTCGCTCGCGTGTTCGACTCGGACAGCCTGGCGGAGTTATTCCAAATCGCCGCGCAGACGTTCCCCTTCGAGCTGAACGTGACTCCGAGCAGCGTCAGCATCTATACCACATACTGCGATGCCGATGTGCAGAGAGCGAACCTGGAATTCCTCGAGCAGCTGGCCGACCGATTGGAAGAGACCGAATGAAGAGCTTCCTCTTGCTGGCGGCTCTGCTTCACGCGCCGGCGCTCCAGGTCCAGGACTCGACTCACTCCGGCGGTACACTGCAGGCATCACATGTCAGGATCATCCTGGAAGGCTCCTACGCCACCGTCCTGTCGACCTACCGGATCGATCGATCCGGCGAGCCACTCGTCTTCGAGGCGGCTCGTCTGCCCGGCCAGTTGATGATCATGAGAAGCGCCTTCGGGCCCGGCTTCGCGTTGGAGGCGCAACAATTGGTGGACGTTCGCCGGCTGACCGCCCCGGGCGGCCCGGCCGGCGTCGCCGAGATCCATATCCGCTACCTGGTTGAGGGTGACTTCTCACGCATACCGATCTTCGTGCCCAATGCGTCGACCGTGGCCGGTGAGGGCGCCCACTACGTCGAGGTGCTGGGGGCGGCGGAGGAGAGCGATGCCGGCGATGCGGTGCCGCCGCTCGAACGCCAGCCGGATGGGTCGCTGGCGGCCATCCCGTCGGAGCTTCCGAGCGTCGTCAGCCTCCCAGCCGCCACCGGATCGCTACCGCTGGCCTGGATCGCGGTGGCGACGGCCGCGCTGCTCGTTCTCGGGTCGGCCGGCTACCTGGCCCAAAGGATGCTACGAGCCGGCCGTTCCTAGCTTCACATCCGAGCCGCCCGCCCGGGTCATCTTCCAAACCTTGCCGCCCGGGCGCATGTCTATACATATTTGCAGGCGACATCGGCGCCTGGTTCGACCACGGCCCGCTCCCCCCCGCAGAACCCCACCACTCATCGGAGTGCCCCATGAGGAAAAGCAGCCCACTTATCCTGCTGATCGCAATGTTCCTTGTGCCGCTACAGGCAATGGCTCAGAGCCAATGGGAACAGCAAGTCCTCGAGCAGATCGAGACGGCTGGTGAGATCTTCGAGCCGGACGGCTTCTCGCTAACCGGGCAGACCCACACCGGATCTCTCGAGAACGAGGCTTCCGACGACTTCGACCTGACCCTCGAGGCCGGTGTCAGCTACGTACTGGTCGGCGTCTGCGACAACGACTGCCCCGACATCGATCTGATGCTCTTGGACGGGTCGGGCAACGAGATCGATTCCGACTATGAGACCGATGCGGTCCCCGTGTTGGAGGTCACTCCTTCGCGTACCGCTCAATACCAGGTGCACGTCTACATGGCGGATTGCGACACTGATCCCTGCTTCTACGGTGTCGGCGTATTCGCCAAGGGCGCTGCGGCGGTCGGCGGCGGCTCCCGAGGCGATCAGAGTTACCGGGGCCGCTTGCAGAGCGGCGACGAGCGGCTCGACAGCGACGAGTTCTACGACACCTACGACTTCTATGGCAACGCCGGCGACGAGGTCGTCATTGACCTCACCTCGTCCGAGTTCGATCCCTTCCTGATCCTGCTCTCGCCGTCGGGCAACGACACCCAGAACGACGACTATGAGGGGTCCGCCAACCAGTCGCGGATCGAGCATAGCCTGGACGAGAGCGGCGAGTGGACCGTTGTGGTCACCACCTATAAGGCGGGGGAGACCGGCTCGTACGAGGTCAAAATCTCGTCGTCCGGCTTCGGGGCGACTTCGGCCGCCCAGACCGGCGGTCGTACCGAGAGGGGTAGCCTTGCCAGCGGCGATGCGGAGCTCACCTCCGGTGAGTATTACGACACTTATTATGTCTCGGGGCGGGCCGGCGAGTACATCGTCATAGACCTTCGCTCGTCCCAGTTCGATCCTTACCTGATTCTCCGCGCGCCCAGCGATGAGCAGTTCGAGAACGACGACCACGAGGGAGACGCGACCCGCTCGCAGGTCGCCATGGAGCTCCCGGAGGATGGTCAGTACCAGGTGATCGTGACCAGCTACAAGCCTGGCGAGGCGGGCTCCTACACAGTCAGCATCGACAAGGGCGGAGCCGTGAGCGCTGC
>JBDHHZ010000317.1:0-4336 GCA_039589115.1 Gemmatimonadota bacterium
ACACGAGTGCCTTGCAGGATGAGAAGATGGTGTCACTCGGGAAGCTGGCGGCGGGTCTCGCGCACGAGCTCAACAACCCAGCTTCCGCGACGAAGCGCGGCGCCAGTCTCCTGGTTGAAGACCTTTCCCGGTTGGATGCCGCGTTGCGGGCGCTCAGCTCCCCCGGCCTGACTGACGAGCTGTTCGATGCGATTGAGCGAGTGCGCCCGCTCTGCCTGACGAGGCCCGACGGTGGTGTGCGGTCCCCAATCGACCAAGCGGACCGGGAGGACGAGATCGCGGATTGGCTCGTGCGCCACCAGGCCGATCCCGCACATGCGGAGTCACTCGCCGACACGGCCGTCACTATTGACGCGCTCGATATCTTGGCGAGCGCGACTTCGGGCGACCTGCTCGACGCGGCCCTGCGCTGGCTCGCCGCCCGGAGCGCGACGCAGGCGCTCGCCGCCGACATCGAGCAGGCGGCGACCCGGATCTATGAGCTGGTGGACGCCGTCAAGAAATTCACGTACATGGACAACCTGGCCGGACCCGAGTCCGTGGATGTGGAGGCCGGGATCCGCGACACCATGAGGGTGCTGGATGCGAAGGTCACGTCGAAGAGCGCCTCCATCACGCTCGACTTCGAGCCAGACCTCCCGCGTGTGCGCGCGACCGGCGGTGAACTGAACCAAGTCTGGTTGAGCCTCATCGATAACGCACTCGACGCAATTCCCGAGTCCGGACGCATCGACATCAGTGCACGCAGCGAATTGGACCGGGTCCTGGTCCGCGTGGTCGACGATGGACCGGGTATCCCCGCAGACATATTGCAGCGGGTCTTTGACCCGTTCTTCACGACCAAGCCGCCCGGACAGGGTACGGGCCTCGGGCTTGATATGACTCGCCGGCTCGTACGCCGCTATCACGGTGACATTTCCGTCGAATCCCGCCCGGGGCTGACAGAGTTCCGCGTTAGCCTCCTGGCGGAGAAGGCTGCGCCTACTGGCGACCAGTCGGATGGGCGTAGCCCTGCGGTATCCCCTTGAAGCCAAGTTCACACTCGAATTGTCGCTGCCCGCCGGACCAAGAGGGTTAAGGAGGTCGCGGGTGGAGGCGTCACACCGCGCGAATGACGCGCGGTGCTCGGTATGAAGGCGCCTGGCGGCACCTTCAACGCGAACACCGCCGTCCCGATTAGTTAAGCTTTGGACCTGTGAGGATTCCTAAAGGCTCAGCGGAGGCTCGCGAAGACTCCCAACCTCTCCCGCAACTGAGTCTCGTCGACCGCTCCCGACACACCGAACATCCCCGAGTCCGTGCGTGTGACACCCACCAGGCCGCTGTAGGGAACCTCCCGGAAGAGGACCGTGAGCCCGTTGTGCTCGAAGGACTCCCACCGCTCGGTTAGCGCTTCCCAGACGTCAGGGGCGGTCGAGGGAAGCACGACGAACCCACTCCAGGTCTCGCCGTCACTTCCCTCATAGTCGGCGTGGAGGCAATCCGTGAGTTCCTCTAGGCCGAGCAGCGACCCGGGCTGGTATCCTTCCGAGCCGGCCACCTTCCACTCTTCGGGCAGGAGCGAGAACTCGGGGGGCATGACGGACTCCCCGGGAAGGGAAGCCGCCAGTCCCTGTAAGAGCTGCTGGCCCTCGGACTCGGTGAGTTCGCCTTCGTAGACGTTCACCTTTGCGTACGTGCTTCCCTTTACCATGAGAGCCTGGTAAGGGGGCGAGACGGCCGCTACGGTGGCGCCGGTGAGATTCACGCCTCCCGTGGCGCTCTCTCTCTTGAACACCCCTACCGCTCGCAACGGGGAGGCCATCTCATAAAGATCCACGGTCACCGACACGCCCGCCGCCGATAAGTCCGCTGTCATGCACGTTTGGACCCCGTACTCTACGAAGAGCGTAGCGGCGCCGTTGATATACTCCCACAGATTATCAGCGGTGTAGATTCGCACTTCTCCGGCCTGTGTCCAGCCTTCCACTTCGGGAAAACCGGATGGCCCTCCGGCGCAGGATGTAGTGAGGGCTAGAGCCGTCAGCACTGAGATCCGGTGTGTTCCTTTGGGTCCCACGTCGTATCCCTCCGGGCTAAGCCAGGGTCAGAAGGCGGTGGGCTTGGAGCATGTTGGGCTGGATGGCCAGGTCGTACCGACACGCGCCGGCACAAAGTCCCGTGCAGTCCTTGCAGGGTAGCGCACCAGAGCCGTCGAGGGCCGCATACTTAGACATGGCGTGCCGTTCCCGGCCCTGAGCCTCGAAGTAGTACGCGTACCGCATGATGTTGCTGACCGGGACATCGAACGGACAGCTGGCCATGCACTCCACACACCCGTGGCGGCAGTACTGGCTGTCCAGCGCGGAGCCGGATTCCTGAAGCAAGCCGTAACCGGGGGCGGTCAGCTGAGTACCGGAGAGAGCGACGATCTTGTCGATGAAATCGAAGGTCCAGACCGAGATGCACGCTGTGTGCATGTCCGGATTCTGAAGCACCCATTGGATGCTAACCAATTGAAGGGCTTCATCGTTCTCGATCCCGTACTGTTCTGCGAAAAGCTGGGTTCGCTCCACGAACTCGTTCTGCGCGTCCGAATACTTCTTGAGTTCCCGCAGCGCAGCTTCACGACTCATCCCGGTCTGTAGCATGAGGTCGACGTACTGCTCGAAGAGCTCGCTGAGGTTCTCGGGGTCGAACGGCTCGGCCCTCAGCTTTCCGGGGGCGGTCTTCATCGCCGTCGTACCCACGTTGTTGGCTTTGGACGTCGCGATGATCCGGTCGCCTTCGGAGTGGTTGAGGAAGTTGTACACGAGGAGCAACACGTCGAAGCGACCGTCCTCCGCCGCCGCGCATAGGACGTCGGCCATCCCCGTTTGATCGGTCGCCTCGGGACCGTGGTACGTCGCGCCGGTGAACCTCACCCTCCCCTCCGCTTTGAGCTGGTCCATAGCGGCGTGGTAACCCGGGTGGTTCAAACCTTCCGCGCTGCTGACGCTGCTCATCATGTAGGCGTCGATGTACTCGGTGCCCAGCCGCTCGAGGCTGCCGCGGGCCTTCGCCAGCACCGCTTCTTTGTCGTCCCTGGGCCTGATGTTGGCCTTCGTTGAGACGAAGATCTTTTCCCGGTCGATATGCTGAAGGGCGTCTCGTATTCCACGTTCGGAGGCTCCGTTCTCGTAGCCCTCCGCCGTATCGATGTAGTTGATCCCCTTGTCGAAGGCGTAGCGGACCACATTGGCTTCTTTGATCAAGGCCGCTCCGATGCTGATGTCGGATACCTCGAAGCCGGTGCGCCCGAGGGTCCGGTAACTCTGGATCCGGCCCTCTCGGCTCGGTTGGACGGGGAAAAGCGACGATGCTCCGGAGGCCACACTCTCCGGGATTGGGGCAAGACCCAACACCACCCCTCCCGCTAGCGCCGCACCGCCTGACTTGACGAAATCTCTCCGTTTGATCCGACTCCGATCACGGCCCGCCCGAGTTTTCTTCTTCATGGCACGGCTCCTAGGTATGGTCTAGTTTCTCCTCCGAAACCGCAGGCATGAGAACCAAAGGAGGTTCTTTCCTCTCCCTGCATGCAAACGCATGAGTTTACCATTGAGTACACTTTCGAGTTTACTGCAGAGGGGATGCAATGGCAACGCAACTCGAGCGAGGAGGAAGCCATGATACAAGCAGGGGACAGCTAGACGCTTGAAGCATTCACAGTGCAGGTGTTCTCCTGGTCAGCTCTTCGCGGTAGATTGCGGACCTACCGCAGCTTGACAAAGGTGAGGACACGAATGGACTTCAAGGAGCGAGTTCCCTTCGGCAGGACAGGACTGATGGTGAGCCGGATCGGGTTGGCGTCGGGCTACGGCGTACCCGCGGCGGCCATCGAGAAGGCCTTTCACGCCACCGAGACGAGCTGTGTATCGTTCTGGCCAGGCCGTTGTTCCGGGCCTTCCGTCTTGAGAGCTATGTAGAGCGCTGGTTGAAGAAGCTCGAGCTCGAGTGGGTCGATCTGCTGTTCCAGGACGTGCGCAAACCCCCGAGCCAGAAGCTCACCGACCGGGTACAGCGGCTCAAGGACAGCGGCAAGGTGCGCTTCCTGGGAGTGTCCAGCCACAAGCGGCCCCTCCTCGGTAGGATCGCCCGCGGAGAGGTGAAGGCGCCGGTGGACTTCTTTCACGTTCGCTACAACGCCGTGCACACGGGAGCCGAACAGGACGTCTTCCCACACTTGCCGCAGGAAGACCGACCGGGCATCGTGATCTTCACCGCCACCTGCTGGCGCAAGCTCCTCAAGCCCAAGCTCATGCCGGCAGGCGAGCGCCCGCTGGCCGCAGCCGACTGCTACCGCTTCGTTCTCTCC
>JBDHHZ010000318.1:0-3873 GCA_039589115.1 Gemmatimonadota bacterium
CATGGTCCTCACTCGGCGTCTTCCTGATCGCCGGCGCCGGGGTCGCACTCGCCTATTCGCGCGGCCAGTTCCCGGGCCGGCCGGTGGACGGCCAGGTGGTCGCGCTGGTCGGCGCCCGCATCTACGATCCGGCCGGCGATTCGACGATCGACCCGGCGACCGTGATCATCAGGGGCCGCGAGATCGTCGCCGTCGGCGAGTACGAGCCGGTACCAGATGACGCGTACATCCTGTATGTGAACGGCCTCACGCTGCTGCCGGGTCTCATCGACAGCCACGTTCATCTGAGCGGTATCCGCTCGCGCATATCCGACGGGTCGCGGGAGCTGGGCTGGCTACCCTATTTGTGGAAGTTCGTCCGCCGATTCCCGGACCGGCGCCGCGACCTGATCGAGGCGGGCGTGACGACCGCGAAGAGCCTCGGCGATCCCCACCCCTGGGTGATGCGGCTGGCCGACCGCATCGAGCGGCACGAGCTGGCCGGCCCGCGTGTGTTCGCCGCCGGACCCATGTTCACCGCGCCCGGCGGCCATCCCGTCGCCCGGTTCCGCCAGGCGGGCCAGGGCGACACTTCATTCATCGCCCAGGTGACACGCCAGCTGGCCGGGCCGGCCGAGGCGCAGATCGCCGTCAACCGAATCTCGCGCAGCGTGAGCTTCGTGAGCGTCGTGCTCGAGCGACGCGAGCCCGACTTGCCCAGGATGGCGCCTTCGGTACTCTACATGGTCACCGCCGCCGCGCACGAGCACGGGCTGCCAGTCTTCGCACACGTCAGCAGCCTCGAGGACCTGGCGCTCGCCTTGGCTGCCGGTGCGGACGGGATCGAGCATCTTCCCTTCGATCAGCCCATCGATTCGCTCACGCTGGCCGAGCTCCGCGAGCGGCGCACCTTCGTCGATCCGACGCTCCATGCGATCGAGCAACACGTGGGAGAGTTCATGGGCGACACCGCCGGAGCGCGGCGCGCCCGCGGCAACCTGCGCCGTCTGGTGCAGGCGGGCGTGCGGCTGCTGGCCGGGAGCGATGCGCCCAGCCCGGGCACCGACTTCGGCTACACGCTGCATGAAGAGCTGCGCAATCTGGTGGAGGCGGGCTACACGCCGGGCGAAGCGATCGCCGCCGCGACGAGCGTGGCCGCCGAGTGTCTCGGCCTCTCCGACCGGCTCGGCTCGATCGCGCCCGGCAAGTGGGCGGACATCATCGCTGTGGGCGGCGAGCCGCTCGAGGACATCAGAGCGGTGGCGAACATCTATCTGGTGATCGCCGACGGGCAGGTCCTGGTCGACCGCCTGGACCAGGTGCGGCGGCCCGGCACGATCGTCCTCGGTCCCACCGCCCCGCGAGCGGAGTCGGCGCCTTGAGCGGCCGCTACCGTGGCATCTTCTTCGACCTGGACGGGACGCTGGTCGATTCGCTCGAACTGATACTCAGCTCGTATCGCCACACCATGGCCGAGCATCTGGGGCGGGGGCGCGTTCCGCCTGACGAGGAGTGGATGAGCACCATGGGGAGGCCGCTCAGGGTGCAGCTGGGCAGCTTCGCCGGCTCGCCGGCCCAGTTGGAGGCGATGTTCGACACGTACCTGGCGCACAACGAGGCGAACCAGGAGCGCGCGCTCCGCTCGTTTCCGGGGATGGTGGAGGCCGTGACGGCGATACGACGCTCTGGTTATCGTATGGGAGTGGTCACCAGCAAGATCCGCGAGCACGCGCTCCGCGAACTTCGTAGCTGCGGCCTGGACGGACTGTTCGACGACCTGGTCAGCGCTGATGATGTGCGGAACCCGAAGCCCGATCCGGAGCCCGTGCTGCGCGGGCTGCAGGGCCTCGACCTGGAGCCCGGCGCCGCGCTGATGGTCGGCGACAGCCTATTCGATTTGCAGGCGGCCCGCGCGGCCGGCGTCGACGCCGCCGCGGCGCTCTGGGGACCGTTCGAGCGGAGCCGCCTGGAGGAAGGCGCGCCCGACTACTGGCTGGAGGACATCGAAGCACTGGTCAGGTTACTGAACGTCGAACCGCAGCGAGGTGAACGTGGCTAGCCGCCGCGCCGTTAGGCTGAAAGCCCAACTGGCCGAAGGCCGCGATCGCTGGCGCCGCTGGGTGCTGATGGCGCTAGGCGCCTATTACGTGCTCACCGGCCTCTGGCCGCTGATCCACTTCTCCAGCTTCGCCGCCTTCGTCCGCCTGAACGTCAATCCGTTCCAAGCTCAGGCGTTCGCCGCCGTCATCATCGTCGTCGGAGCCAGCCTGGTCGAGGCGGCGCGCCGTGAGCCGCCCGGCGCCTACCCGACGCTGCTGGGCGTTGCTGTGGCTGGAGCGATCGCCATCGTCAGCCTGGCCTGGCTGCCGCGCCTGGGCGTGGCGAGCGGGCTGTGGATCGACCTGGTCCTGGAAGTAGTGTTCATCGGCGCGTTGGTCTTATTGTACCCGCGTGCCCAGCCCGAACGCGGCCGAGCCGCCACACGTAGACGCTGAGGAACGATGAAGATCAATCCTTTCCGCATGGAGCGCTGGCAATCCACCTACGAGAACCGCGTGCAGTTCAATCTCTCCGAGAGCGGTGTCCATCCGATGACGCCGCAGGAGCTGCTCGACCTGGCCGGTGCCGACCCACGCGACGTGCTCGACCAGCGGCTCGTCTACAACCAGTCGAACGGCACGGACGAGCTGCGAGAGCTGGTCGCTTCCATCTATCCAGGCGCCGAGATCGAGAACGTCCTGGTCAGCAACGGCGGGTCCGAGGCCAACTACGTCACCACCTGGAGTCTGCTGGAGGGCGGTGACGCGGTGGTCATGCAGGTGCCCAACTACATGCAGATCTGGGGAGCGGCGGAGGCCTTCGCCCGGGAAGTGCGCCCGTTCCACCTGGTGGAGGAGCGCGGTTGGGCGCCCGACCTGGACGAGCTGGACGAGCGCGTCGATCCCGCCGTCAAGCTCATCATCGTCACGAACCCCAACAACCCGACGGGCGCCATCCTGACGGAATCCGAGATCGATCGCATCGTCGCCGCCGCCGAGCGGGCCGGCGCCTGGATCATCGCCGACGAGATTTACAACGGCGCCGAGCTGGATGGCAAACGCGCGCCCAGCTTCTGGGGGCGCTACGATCGCCTGGTCGTCACTGCCGGGCTATCCAAGGCCTACGGACTTCCCGGCCTGCGCATCGGCTGGGCGGTCGGGCCCAGCGACTTCATTAGCCGGCTCTGGTCCTATAAGGACTACACCTCCATCGCGCCGGGCACGCTCAGCGACCTTTGCGCTCGCATCGCGCTCAGCCCGGAGACCCGGTCGCGCATCTACGAACGTACGCGCGGCATCCTGAACGAGAACCTGGAACCGCTGGAGGAGTGGCTGTCGGAACGCTCCGACATCTTTCGTTACCTGGCGCCACGCGCCGGCGCCATCTGCTACACCCGCTACGACCTGGGCATCAACTCGAGCCAGCTCGCCCAGCGCCTAAAGGACGAGCAGAGCGTGCTCGTCGTGCCGGGCGACCACTTCAACATGGACGGCTTTATGCGGATCGGGTTCGGCGTGCCGCGGCCCGAGCTGAACGAAGCGCTGGACCGGGTCGAGACCGTGATCCGCTCGGTGGCCGGCTAGGCGAGCTACGCCGCCACAAAGAAACGGGGCCTGTCCCGCGCGTCTCGCGAGACAGGCCCTTCGAATAAGATCTTCCTACGGTCGCCGTATCAGTGTGAGGAGATCCAGCACGCCTGCTTCTTGCCCTGGCGAACGAAGACGACCTCCGCCTCCCGCTTGTGCTTCAGCGATTCGCCGGCCAGCCGCCTGAATTCAGCCACCGAGGTCACCAGGTTCTCGTTCACCGCCAACACGACATCGCCCTGGCGCAGCCCGGCGGCATGCGCCGGCG